>NZ_CP175504.1:0-324419 GCF_049262615.1 Planococcus daihaiensis
GTGAATAATCCAACACGCGAAGTGATCAAAGAAGTTTTGGACAATGCCAAAACGATAGCGGTAGTCGGACTCAGCCCAAATCCGAGCAGAACATCCTATATGGTATCCCAAGCGATGCAAAAGGAAGGTTACCGAATCATTCCGGTCAACCCGCTCGCTGATGAAGTTTTGGGCGAAAAGAGCTATGCGTCACTGAAAGACATTCCAGAACCAGTGGATATCGTCAATGTTTTCAGACGCAGTGAATTTTTGGAAGCACTGGCTGAAGATTTCATTGAAATCGATAGTCCGGTTTTCTGGACCCAATTGAATGTGGTGGATGATAATGTCTTCAAACGTTTAACGGATCTTGGTTATACGGTCATCATGGACCGTTGCATCAAAGTCGAACACGCCATCCTTAAATAAGGCTGCAAGAGAAAAAGGGCGCCTGGCGCTCTTTTTCTATGAATATTGACAGATGCCTGAGTTATCGATACGATTAAAAGATAGAGATATGCGAACAGATGTTTGTTGGAGGGAATAAGATGGCTAAAACGAAGAATACGGCATACAACGAAGAAGCGATCCAGGTACTCGAAGGCTTAGATGCCGTCAGAAAACGCCCGGGGATGTATATCGGTTCAACTGATACACGGGGCCTTCACCATTTGGTCTATGAAATCATCGATAATTCAGTTGATGAAGCATTGGCTGGATTCGGCGAAAAAATCAGTGTCACCATACACGAAGACAATAGCATCAGCGTTCGGGATTATGGCCGCGGTATGCCAACCGGTATGCACCGCAGCGGCAAGCCGACGCCTGAGGTTATTTTGACGGTTCTCCATGCCGGAGGTAAATTCGGGCAGGGAGGCTATAAAACGAGTGGCGGACTGCATGGTGTTGGTGCATCGGTAGTGAATGCATTGTCAGAACATCTGGAAGTGACGATCTACCGCGACGGCAAGAAATACCGCCAGCGCTTTGAAAACGGCGGCAAGCCGGCCACCACACTGGAAGAAATCGGAACGACGAAAGAAAGCGGCACGACTATCCATTTCCGTCCCGATCCGACCATTTTTTCCGCTACAAAATACAATTACGAAACTTTGTGTGAGCGTCTCCGCGAATCCGCATTCCTGTTAAAAGGGCTGAAAATTGAACTGACGGATAAACGGAGCGATGAAGAGCAATATGCGGAATTTTACTATGAAACCGGTATTGAAGCCTTTGTTGAATACCTGAATGAAGAAAAGGACGTTCTCCACAAAGTAGCCTATATAGAAGGCAAACAGGATGAACTGGAAGTTGAGTTTTCATTCCAATTCAACGACGGTTATTCCGAAACGATCCTGTCGTTTGTCAATAATGTCCGGACACGCGACGGCGGGACGCATGAGACTGGCGCGAAAGCGGCCATGACCCGCGTATTCAATGATTATGCGCGGAAAATCAATTTATTGAAGGATAAAGATAAGAACCTCGAAGGCTCCGATATCCGTGAAGGGATAGCGGCGGTCGTTTCTGTCCGGATTCCGGAAGCTATGCTGCAATTTGAAGGGCAGACGAAAAGTAAATTGGGAACAAGTGAAGCGCGCAGTATCGTGGATGCAGTCGTCTCTCAGAAATTGATGTACTTTTTGGAAGAAAATGCGGATCTCAGTGCCTCGTTGGTACGGAAAGCGATTCGTGCGTCACAAGCGCGTCTGGCAGCGAGAAAAGCACGGGAAGATGCGCGAAACGGCAAAAAGCGCAAGAAATCCGATCTTTTATTGTCCGGCAAGCTAACACCTGCGCAATCACGCAATGCAGCAAAAAATGAGCTGTACCTGGTGGAGGGTGATTCTGCCGGAGGTTCTGCGAAACAGGGCCGCGACCGCTCATTCCAGGCTATTCTTCCCCTGCGCGGAAAAGTGGTCAATACGGAAAAAGCAAAACTTGAGGATATCATGAAAAACGAAGAGATTTCGACAATTATCCACGCGATCGGCGGCGGCGTTTCTTCTGATTTTTCGATCGACGATATTGCCTACAATAAAATCATCATCATGACGGATGCCGATACAGATGGCGCGCATATTCAAGTGCTCCTGTTGACCTTCTTCTTCCGCTATATGAAGCCTTTGATTGAAGCCGGGAAAATATTCATTGCATTGCCACCGCTTTATAAAGTTTCCAAAGGAATCGGCAAAAAAGAAGTGGTCGATTATGCCTGGACTGAAGCGGATCTGGAAGCTTCGACGAAAAAAGTCGGTAAGGGCTATGTGCTGCAGCGTTATAAAGGACTCGGGGAGATGAACGCCGACCAGTTATGGGAAACGACGATGAACCCGGAATCGCGTACTTTGATCCGTGTCACCATTGAAGACGGTGCCCGCGCTGAACGCCGCATTACCACATTGATGGGTGATAAAGTTGAACCAAGAAGAAAGTGGATTGAGAATAATGTCGACTTTGGTATGGAAGAAGACAGCAATATTCTGGAGAACGACCTGATCCACGCTGAGGAGGAACTCGTATGACGCAAATCGAACGTTTTCAGGATCTGCCATTAGAAGAAGTCATCGGCGATCGGTTTGGGCGTTACAGCAAATACATCATCCAGGACCGGGCATTGCCCGATGCGCGTGATGGCTTGAAACCGGTTCAGCGCCGCATCCTGTATGCGATGTACCACGAAGGCAATACCAACGACAAAGCGTTCCGTAAATCGGCGAAAACTGTCGGTAATGTTATCGGGAACTACCACCCGCACGGTGACAGTTCCGTCTACGAAGCGATGGTACGACTCAGCCAGGACTGGAAAATCCGCCATATGCTCGTGGAAATGCACGGCAACAATGGTTCGATGGACGGCGATTCACCTGCAGCGATGCGGTACACAGAAGCGCGTCTATCCGCCATTTCAGGCGAATTGCTGCGCGATATCGACAAGCGCACAGTCGAATTCATCCCGAACTTCGATGATTCCGATATGGAGCCGACGGTTCTGCCGGCCCGTTTCCCGAACTTGATGGTGAACGGTTCAACCGGTATTTCCGCCGGATATGCCACGGACATTCCACCGCACGCTCTCCATGAAGTATTGGACGCAGTGTTGATGCGAATGGACAATCCTGACGCCACTGTAGAAGAATTGATGACCGTCATCAAAGGGCCTGATTTCCCGACAGGCGGGATCATCCAGGGCATTGATGGCATCAAAAAGGCTTATGAAACAGGTAAAGGTAAAATTATCGTCCGTTCAAAAGCTGCCATCGAACCGTTGAAAGGCGGCAAGGAACAGATTGTCATTACGGAAGTTCCGTTTGAAGTCAATAAAGCGACGATGATCAAGAAAATTGATGATCAGCGCTTTGACCGAAAACTCGAAGGCATCTCGGAGGTGCGCGATGAATCGGATCGCAGCGGTTTGCGTATCGTCATCGAATTGAAAAAAGATGTACAGGCTGCGGGTATCCTGAATTATTTGTATAAAAACACGGATCTGCAGGTCAGTTATAACTTCAATATGGTGGCCATTTACAAACGCCGTCCGACAATGATGACGCTGCAAACTTTATTGGATGCTTATATTGCACACCAAAAAGAAATCATCACCAAGCGCTCGGAATTTGATCTGCATAAAGCCAAAGACCGCATGCATATTGTGGAAGGGCTTATGAAAGCTTTGTCCATTCTGGATAAAGTCATCAAAACGATCCGTGCATCGAAAGACAAACGCGATGCCAAAAATAACCTGATCGAATCGTTTTCATTTTCTGAAGCGCAGGCAGAGGCAATTGTTTCCTTGCAACTTTACAGATTGACCAATACAGATATCACGGAGTTGCAAAGAGAAGAAACGGCTCTTATCAAACTGATTGAGGAATTGAGCGGCATTCTGACAAGCACGACGAAATTGAAAAATGTCATCAAAAAAGAACTGGCTGGCGTACGCAAGCAATTTGCAGAACCGCGCCGTTCGGTGATAGAAGACAAGATTGAAGAAATTACAATCACTCGCGAAGTGATGATTCCGAGCGAAGAAGTGGTCGTCACGGTAACCAAAGAAGGCTATGTGAAACGTACCAGCACCAGAAGCCACGCAGCCTCCAACGGCCGTGATTTTGCGATGAAGGAATCCGATCATCTGCTGTTCGAAGCAAATCTGAATACGCAGCACACCATTTTGATTTTCACGACAAAAGGAAATTTTGTTTATCAGCCGATCAACGAATTGCCGGATATCAAATGGAAGGATCTTGGCCAGCATTTGTCCAGCATCGTTCAATTGGAATCCGACGAATCGATTTTGGCCGTCTATCCATTCGAGAACTTTGACGCGGAAGCGAGTATCCTGACCGTGTCGAAACTGGGCCAGGTCAAGCGCTCGGCGTTGCAGGACTATAAAGTGCAGCGTTACTCCCGCGCAATCAAAACGATGAATCTGAAAAAAGACGATTCGATGATTTTTGCGGGTCTGGTGATGAAAGAAAATGAATTGTTTATCGGTACGAACCATGCGTATGGCGTTCGCTTCTCGATGGAGGAAGTGCCATTGACCGGACTCCGTACCGGGGGAGTAAAAGGCATTAACTTGAAAGACAAAGATTTTGCCGTTGCTGCGATCATGATTGATTCCGAAGTCAAAAAAGACCTTGTGCTCGTAACACAGCGCGGGGCGGCCAAAAAGATGCGCATGACAGAGTTTGAAACCGGCAGCCGCGCCAAACGTGGAGTGGTCATGCTGCGTGAATTGAAATCAAATCCTCACCGGATCATTTCGATACACGGTGTCACAGGAAACGAAGAGATTATATTGGAAACAACTAAAAATATCCGCATGACTTTGCCTGCCGCTAATCTGAAGCCGGTAGACCGTTATTCAAATGGTTCATTTGTTCTCGACGAGTCTACGGACGGAAAAGTCCAGGAAGTTTATCTGAAGCAAGTGAAAGAGTAAACCTCCCGAATGGGGGGTATTTTTTTATGGGCAAATCCAACGGGGATAGGGTATTTTTATTCATAAGTAATTACTTATACGATAATAATATTATTATGTAAACTTAAATGGGTGTTTTAAGATCGAAATGGCGCAGGGAACAGTCCGTTGCTAAATGTATTGAACTAATGATCTAATGTAGCCGATATTCCGCAAAACAGCTTCGAAGACATTAGCCGACGCTAGCGAGGCTAAGTCTTTGCGACGAAGCAGCGCAGCGATGCAGGAGCACGGTTTTTACACCTAGTTAAGTAGGTGTAACTAGCCCGAGTGGATCTCAGCACTTCGCTTGGTCCCCTGGGCGTCTTCGCTGTTTTGCTCCATATCTCTGCTACTATCTCAGCCAAAGCTAATCTCCCAGCACCGGCGCAGGCGAATGCCGACGGAGCAAAAGACTAGTAGTCTTCTCGGCTTATTGCGGGAGGCGAAGTGTGCCATACAAAGATGGCACCTCCTTTGCGACGAGCTAACGCAGGAGAATAACCTTTGCCATTGTCCAAAGCGCCAAAGCGGTTTATAAAGTGAAATTCTTTAGTTCAACTTATATAAATAGAAAAAAGAAGGCTCCTGGTCAGAAGCCTTCTTTTCAATCAACATTAACAGCAAACCACACTCGGTTTTCCAATCAGATTTACAGCAACGGTACGGGATCTGCAGACACCCGTTTCGGGCAACGATAATTCCACTCTATTGGCAGCTTCCAGATCGCCCGTTAAATAAGCTACAACTGAACGGACCTGCTCATAACCCGTAGCTAGCAGGAAAGTGGGGGCGCGTCCATAACTTTTCGCTCCAACAATATAGAAATTCTTTTCGGGCTGGCGCAATTCCTTTTCGCCGTGCGGCCTAACCGTGCCACAGCTGTGGACATTCGGATCAATCAGCGGCGCAAGAGCCGACACGCTTTCGAGAGAGGAGTCGAATGCGTAGCGGATTTCACCCAAAAACGAAAAGTCTGGACGGGATCCGGTATTGGCAATCACTTCATCAAAAGGCCCAATGGTTTTTTCAGCGTCTTTTTGAATGGCCGTGAGCAAAATTTGACCATCCTCATTGCGGTCGATTTTACGGATAAAGCATTCCGGAATTATCTTTACGCCACCCTGGCCTATAATTTCTTTTATGCGTGCTCCGAGTTCTCCTCTGGCAGCGAGCTGGTCGGAGGCACCTCCGCCAAACAGGGCAGGAGTGAGTTCGCCTCGCACGATCCAGGTAATGGTGGTTTCAGGTGCGTTTTTTTGCAATGCCAATAAATCCAACAGCGAATTGAACGCGGAATGACCGCTCCCGACAACGGCTATATTTTTTCCGGAAAATGCTACACGGTCTTTATTCAATATATCCGGAAGGCGGGAATGGATGGAAACATCTTTTTGCGGAATGCCACCGGAAACCAGGGGATTGGGGTTGCGCCAAGTGCCCGTCGCATCTATGACTGCTTCCGCTTCAAATTCGGTGTAGCTGCCATCATGTTCAACAACCAGCAGGAATGGCCGTTCTTCCCGGTTGTGGTCTTTCATCTTATCCAAGCCTTTTCTGGAAAGATGGACCACTTTGCTGTTTAAATGAAGATAAGGGGCTAGTTCTGGCAGTTTTCCAAGTGGTTTGAGGTAGTCGGTAACGATTTCACGCCCCAACGGAAGATGATCTTCGTCGGGCAGTGGGATTCCGTGCGTTTGAAACAGTTCTTTTGCGGCTGCATCCATATTATAGCGCCAGGTGGAGAACAACCGGACATGGCCGTAATCCAAAAAGTTTGCTCCGATTTCCGAAGCCGCTTCAAACAGCAGGAAGTCTTTTCCCGCTGCTGCAAGCTGGGCAGCTGCAGCCATCCCGACAGGTCCTCCGCCGATAATGGCAACTGGCAATTGATTGTTTTTCATTTTTCTCGCTCCTTCATCAATTTTTTTTGATATATAAAGTAAAAATGCAGCCCTCCATTAACAGGAAGGCGTAATCACGTTGCAGATCTGATTGGAGATCAATCGATTCATCTCTGCCTGATTGATCGAGTAGAAGCTCCACGTGCCTTTAGTTTCCTTATCCAATAAACCGGCAGTCAGCAGAATCTTCAGGTGGTAGGATAATTTCGACTGGGGAATCCCCATGTCTTCGATAAGGTCGCAGACGCAGGCAGACTGTTTCGTACAGATTTTATTGAGGATTTCGAGACGTTTCGGATCAGCCAATGCCTTGTATTTCAGGGCAAGCTGTTCCAAATCTTCAACATTGTTCAAAGGTGCAAGTATACTTTCCGCCATCATCCAACACTCGCTTTCCTATAAATCAATTTTATTTGATGAATTAATTATAATACAGGATTTTAAAATAGGCAATCATTAAATCAAAAAAATTGATTTATTATAGATGTTGAACGAATAGATCTCTAACAATCGATATTCCGCAAAACAGCTCAGCGCTTGCCTGGGGGCTCGCGCTGTTTTGCTCCATATCTCTAGAAATTTCACTCAGCGCCGAAAATGAGAAAACAGATACAAAGCACACAGAAAAAGGCAGCCGGTGAGGGCTGCCTTCATGACTTTTGATTACCGCACTTTTTCCAAGTGCGCTGCATCGTCAGTTTCTGTTGCATTTTCAGGATGAAGGGTTTGCAGGTTTTCCGGCAGATGGAGGATGTTGTCCGTCGTATCGGTAATTTGCTTAACCTGCCGTGTGTTTTCCGGGTCATGCTCCGCCCGGTAAACGATTTTGTCTGTAATCGCACGCACAGACGCATTTAAATCGATCAGCGAATTCTTTGTGCCTTTGACTGCATCTGTCAGGACACTGACTTTTTCGGATTTGACAGCAATTTCTTCACTTAGTTCAGTGGTGGTGTGCTGCAGGCTTGATGCCTCCAAATTCAATTTGTCCACGCGTCCTTTCAGTTTATCCGTTGAACCTTTTATGTCTTTCATCGGTTCTTTCATACCGGATAGGAACATGCCCACCCCGATACCTGCAATGATCAGCCCCACAACAAGAATTGCGAGTGAGATCCAAAGCCACATTGTTAAGTCCATTCTTTTTCCTCCTCTTAATATTGGCGTGTTGCATATGTTATACCCTATAAAAGCGGCCGATTAACATTAGGGGGAGTGCTTTTTACAATGTATCAAAGCTTATGACACCATTTTCAGGCCGACTGCCGAACCGAGCACCATGGCAATAAAGAGGATGCGCTTCCAGTCTCTTGCTTCATTATAGAAGAGCATGCCGAGGATTGCACCACCGGATGCACCGATTCCGGTCCACACGGCATAGGCGGTGCCCATCGGCAAGGTCTCCATCGCCAGCGACAGGAAGAGGAAGCTGAGCCCGAATCCGATGACCATTAAAAAGAAGGCCTGCCAATTGCGTTCGAGATGCCACTTATTGATCATTGCCACGCCGGCCATTTCAAAGACGCCGGCAGCAAGTAAGAAAATCCAGGCCATTACGCTTCAACTCCTTTGTCGGAAGAATCATCGGTAACCAATTTCAAGCCGACGACACCGGCCAGTAAGACGCCGATCAGGAGCAGTTTTGATAATTGCAGCGGCTCGCCGAAAAAAAGAATCTCAGACAGGACAGTTCCCGCGGTTCCCATGCCCACAAAAACGGCATAAACCGTGCCGACGGGCAGCTTGCGGCCCGCCATGATCATCAAATAGAAGCTGATGATGATGGCCAGTATCGTTCCGCTCCACGGCCAGAAACCATCTGCGTGTTTCAGGCCGATGACCCAAAAAATCTCGAAAAATGCTGCGATATAAACTTTTGTCCATTCAATATTCATGACTAATCCTCCTGATTTCAAATAAAAAAGCCCGCGAAGCAACTGTTGTACAGTTTCTCCCAGGCTTTTGTCCTTCCGTGTCACAGCATACAGCTGTGCGTTTTCTCTCGGACCAGCCCAAGCAGCAACTTGCGGAACCCTAGAAAACATTTTTGTTCTATCTGATTACCTGAAATTATACACGGCTTGTCAGGGGAGGGAAAGTAAAGGCTATCGAAATTTGGGGCAAGAAGTCTGGAAAACATGGAGCAGAGCCGGACGGTTGACATGGAAATTTGTGCATGATATACTTATCTCGAATTAAAGATATATGAATTATAAATAATTTGAGGTGAAAAAGATGGAATTGCCAAACCGCAATTTAAAAGCTGTCACCGTCATTATCCGGGCTGCTGATGCCATTCGTGAAGTAATCAAAAGCGATGCTGCAAGCAATGGCCTCAATCCAACCGAATTTTCTGTTCTCGAATTGCTGTATCATCAGGGCCGTCAGCCGATACAGGCAATCGGCAAAAAAGTATTGATTGCCAGCAGCAGCATCACCTATGTGGTGGATAAGCTGGAAGCCAAGAATTATGTCGGGCGTTCGGAATGTGCGGAAGACCGCAGAGTCACTTATGCCGAACTGACCGAAGAAGGCAGAAAGTTGATGGATCGAATCTGGCCGGAGCACGAGGCTAAAATTGATGAATTGTTTGAAGGGCTAAAAGAGAACGAAACAGAAGCGATAATCGACGATTTGAAAAAAGTCGGCTATAAAGCATTGAAAGTCTAATTTTTTTTGAATGTTAATTATCCTTAATTCGAGATAAGCACTGAAATCACTTAAAAGGAGCGATTTAACAATGAATGAATTAAAAGGAATCCACCACGTAACCGCGATCACGAGCAGCGCAGAAAAGAATTATGAGTTTTTCACTTACGTACTGAGTATGCGCCTTGTTAAAAAAACCGTCAACCAGGACGATATCCAGACCTACCATCTATTCTTTGCCGATGATAAGGGGTCAGCAGGAACGGACATGACGTTCTTCGATTTCCCGGGGATACCAAAAGGCACCCACGGCACGAATGAAATCTATAAAACGGCATTCCGTGTGCCGACAGATGCGGCACTGGATTACTGGATCAAACGATTTGATAAATATGAAGTGAAACACACGGGCATCAAAGGCTTATTCGGCAAGAACACCATTTCTTTCGTCGATTTCGATGGCCAGCAGTATATGCTGGTGTCGGATGAACTCAATGAAGGCGTAGAAGCGGGCACACCTTGGCAAAACGGGCCGGTGCCACTGGAATTTGCCATTACCGGATTGGGGCCGATCCATATCCGCATCGCGCAATTCGACTACTTGAAAGAAGTATTGGAAAAAGTGATGAACATGCGTGAAATTGCCAAAGAAGGGTCATTGCATTTATTCGAAATGGGCCAAGGCGGCAACGGAGCCCAGGTCATCGTTGAATACAACGCGGTTCTGCCGAATGGCCAACAAGGCTTCGGCACGGTCCACCATACCGCTTTCCGCGTGCATGACACGGCGGCATTGAACGAATGGATCGATCACATGCAGACGGCAGGCTTTGGCACATCCGGCTATGTCGACCGCTTCTTCTTTGAATCGCTGTATGCAAGAGTGGCACCCGGCATCCTGTTTGAGTGGGCAACAGATGGCCCCGGTTTCCTCGGGGACGAGCCTTATGAAACCTTAGGTGAAAAACTGAGCCTGCCGCCGTTCCTTGAAGCGCAGCGGGAACGCATCGAAAACATGGTGCGCCCGATCGACACCGTCCGCAGCAGCCGCACAATCGAAAAAGAGTATCTATAAAAGGGAGCTAATTGGCATGTCGATATTTTCAAAAGTATTCAATTCAAAACAACAGGAGGAAACAACTATGACAAAACTGAACATCGGAATTATTCTTGGATCAACACGTGAGGGGCGCTTAAGCCCACAGGTTGGCAACTGGGTAAAAGAATTGGCTGACAAACGCGGAGACGCGAACTATACAATCATTGATATTGCAGATTATAAATTGCCGCTGCTGGGCGAAAATGGCAGCGACGCATCGGGTGCAGGCGCATGGTCTGAAGCTGTAGCAGCACAGGACGGATTTGTCTTTATCGCACAGGAATACAACCACTCGATCACAGGTTCGTTGAAAAACGCACTCGATTACCTGCGTGTGGAATGGAACAACAAAGCGGCAGGCATCGTCTCCTACGGTTCAGTCGGCGGCGCACGCGCGGCAGAACATTTGCGCGGCATCCTGGGCGAATTGTCCGTAGCGGACGTACGGGTCCACCCGGCTTTATCGCTGTTCACGGATTTTGAGAACGGAGCGGAGTTGAAAGCAGCACCGGTTCAAGCGGACTCTGTGAACCAAATGCTCGATCAGGTGATTCCATGGTCAACGGCTTTGAAAACCATCCGTTAAAATAGATCAATAAATTTTGAAGGTGCCTCGCCGGCATCTTCTTTTTTTTTATGGGCTGAATACTGTTGGCGATTTTGTCATGACTGCTATGTTCAAGAGGGGCACTGTGACCGATAACTCGCAGAAATTATTTGATGCCCATTCTTCTCATGGCTTCCAATTGACGACTTTCGTTTTGAATTTTGCTGCTGGCATGGAACAACAAGTAACCGTTTTGGAGGAAAAGAAAGCCAACTTTAATTTATTAGCACATATTTTCATAATGTTCAGAAAAAATGATAGTATTATATTGTAGCAATTAGCGGTATTTGTAATATAAAATTCCACAAATTAAAGGAGGAGTTCATGTGAGTCAAGAATCATGGTTGCCAACATTAAAGACCGATACACCTGAGGACGGATACAACTTAGCAGTAAAGTTAGCGCGCAAAGCGGTAGGGATGACTCAACCGGATGAAAATGTACGTAAAAAATTACGGCCAGTATATGCAAATGACGCAAATAGTTTAACTTTTGCTTCCCAGGTTGTAGCTATTCATTTTCAAACAGTAGCTGCAGCCAACAATTACTGGAATGATAAGTGACTTGTAAGTAATTTGATAAATAATATAGCCGTTATTGAAAGTAGTGAACTGAACCCCAAAGCCTTAGACTAAAATCTATGGTTTTGGGGATTTTGTCATCACTTCTATGTTCAACCCTCCACTTACACACCAGCTAAAATTTATTTGGTAGACTAAGTATTGCTGTTTGAAGGAGGGCTCATCTTGGCTAAAAAACAGGAATTAGTGTATTTGAATAAGACTTTGGCAAGCTTAGATCATGCAGTGGGAAAATTGTCATCAGGCATCACGGCGCAAGATCAAGGGTTCAAAGAATTGCAGAAATACATGGTTGAATACAAAAGTGAATTGGATAAGTTTGAAGTGTACGACCACCAACAAACCTTGAGCATGATTGACAAACAAGGGTTCATGCAGGTGACGGAACGCGAACAAGTGAAAAAACTGATCGATTCGCCGTATTTCGGCCGTTTTGATTTTGTCTATGAGGGTGAAGATCTGGAAGATGTCGAAAGCTTTTATATCGGTCGTTTCGGATTTCAAGATAAAGACGGCACACAGCTTATTTATGACTGGCGAGCCCCTGTTTGTAATATGTATTATGAATTTGAACTTGGTGAAGCTCATTATCGTGCGATGGATCGTCTTTTCACAGGCGAGCTCGTCGGGAAAAGACAGATTAAAATAGAAAATTCAGCTCTGCAATACGTGGTGGACAGTTCCTTGACCATTCAGGACGAATCGCTGCTTGAGGTATTGAATGAGCATTCGAATGACAGGATGAAGACGATTGTGACGTCGATCCAGCACGAGCAGAACAAAATCGTGCGAAATGAAACTGCCCATGACGTCATCATCCAAGGGGTGGCAGGGTCGGGAAAAACAGCCGTCGCTCTCCACCGCATCGCTTATTATCTATATAAATTCCGCGAGAGCTTGCGAGTGGACCGGATCTTTATCTTGTCACCCAATAAGGTTTTTGGAGATTATATTTCTTCCGTACTTCCTGAACTTGGCGAGCAGCCCATTCGCTCGTTCACAATCGATGAACTGACGGCGAATCTTTTACCGACCGTCGTTACGTTCAGTTCATTCGAAGAAGAGACGACTGCCATTTTGCAAAACCCTTCCAGTGATTTAACAGAACGCGCAAAACTTAAAGGGAACTATGCATTTGTGGAACAGCTCCAACAATTTTTAGAGGAATTGGATGCAAAACTTTTAAGCTATGAAACCATCTCGGTAGCGGGGACGGAGTTTACGGCCGATTATTTGCAGGGACGTTTTCTTCAATACCGAAAAGAGCCTGTCATGAAACGCCTGGAATTGATGGTCGATGATATGGTTGAAGTATTGAAGTCCAAACGTGGCGGCGAAGGAAAGCTGCCAAGCCGCAATGAAGTGATGAAGCGCTTGAAGAAACGCCTGCTTTATTCGGCGCCATTGGAGATTTACCGCGCATTTATCGAGCCATTCGGGCCGGAAATGTTTAAGTTCTCCAAGAAAAAACTCGAATTCAATGACGTGTATCCTTATTTATATGTCCAGCTTTATTTCAAGGGCATTAAAAAATATGAACTCGTGCAGCATTTTGTGCTCGATGAGATGCAGGACTATACACCAATCCAATATGAAGTCTTAACGAAGGTTTTCAGCTGTAAGCGGACAATCATCGGCGACTTCAGTCAAGCGCTGCTTCCGTATGAAACGATTTCGAAACAAGACTTTCAAACGATTTTCAAGAATACAGAGTACGTGGAATTGACTAAGACGTACCGATCATCTTATGAAATCGCGATGTATACGAAGAAGTTCATGCGTACAGGAGAACTTCAGCCAATCGCCCGTCATGGCGAGGAACCGACAGAGCTTATATATGAATCGCTTGAAGAGCTGTTAAAGTTGATCCAAAAATATGCGGTCAATGATTATAAGTCCACGGCAATCATTTGTAAGAGAGAGCAGGATCTCATTTGCTTGAGAAATAATTTAGCCATTCCGTTCACTGTATTGGATGGACAAACAGAAAAGTTTGAAAGCGGGCTCCTCTTGACCACGATTCAATATGCAAAAGGGCTGGAGTTTGATTCGGTGATCATTCCTTTTGTCAATGCAGAAAATTATGCGACGAAGTTTGAACGAGGGCTTCTCTATATTGCAACGACACGGGCGATGCATCAATTGATAATGTTGGTGGATGCGAAAGAACCTTCACCGTTACTGTAATTTCTTTAAAATCGCAATGATGGATTCAACATCCTTCATTGCGATTTTTAAATTATTGAGCAAGTCGTCGGTAACATGCGAAAAATCCTCAGTAAACTTGGCAGAACTAATTATGGCAAACACATCCTTGCCTAGAGGCAATTCCAGTTCGCGGAATAAGTGGGCAATGCTGGTTATGGAAAGATGTGCAGTACGCAAAGTCCGGATGATCAACAATTTCTGAATGTCTGATTCAGCATAGATTCTCCGGTTTTGGGAAGTCCGACGAACAGCATACAAATCATTGCGTTCCCAATTGCGCAGGGTTTCCTGCGTTAACTGAAGATGTGCTGCTGCTTCCTGGTGGGAATATACGTTTGCTGAAAAGGGTTGGTTTTGAAGTAGTAAATCAACGGTTTCGATAGACTTTACTGTGTAATGATACTCACTTTGCAAAAATAGTAAATAAGATTCCGCTGCACGTAAACTATCAAAAAAGGCTTCCTGTCCACTCAACCGAACAATCTTTGTGGCCTTTTTGCGCAGGTTATTCTGTATAAATTCCTGTTTAAAAGCAAGGCGGGCAATTGTCATTTGAAGTACATGAATTTCGGAATATATTCTGTAACCATTGGGTTGACGAGGAACTGGTGAAATATAATGCCATTCTTCATACAGCCTAACGGTATTGGGGTGTACACCCACATTTTTTGCGATTTCGCTCGTATACATCTGATCTCCTCAAAACTATATGTTTTTTTAGTTAGTATATCATCTTCTATTATTGCAGGGTTCTATGTAACTGATGAAATATTTAATTCAAACCCAGTGACTTCTACATCAACGTTACCGGATTTTTCAGGTACTATTAAGAAAAGAAACACAAAAGGGGGCGCGGGAAATGAAATCCAATGCATTACCGTTTGTCGTTGCCATTGCCAGTGTCTCCGGCGGCGGCAAAACAACAGCAGTCGAAAGATTAACGCAAGTGCTGCCAAACGCCAAAGCGCTTTATTTTGATCAATTTGATTGCGAAGGACCGGAAGACATGATGGAATGGCTGGCTAATGGCGCCGATTGCAACGAATGGAACCTGACACCGATGCTGGTGGAGCTGGACGGTTTGCTTGCTGAACCACTTGACTATATTATTTTGGATTTTCCTTTCGCCAAACAGCATGCACGGTCCAGCAAATCCATCGATTTCACCGTATTCATCGATACACCACTTGATGTGGCTTTATCACGCCGCTTAATAAGAGATTTTTCGGATGCCCCTGCAGCTAAGATTTTGGAAGACGTCCATCATTATGCACGGAGCGGGAGAGCGGCTTACCTTCACATGCTGGAAACAATCAAACCGGATTCAGATGCGGTGATAGACGGAAGCGGCACCGTTTCAACTATTGTTACTTCCATTGAAGAAAAGTGTAAGATCTTTCGAAAGAGGGGGATTATAAATGAAAGCAGTCTTTCTTGACCGGGACGGCACGATGGGCGGAGATGGCCACGGCATTGATCCCGCTAAATTCACGATGTATGATTTTACGCCTGCGGCCATTCAACTATTAAATGAAGCGGGGATTAAAGTGTTCCTGTTCACCAATCAATCCAGAGTCGGCAGAGGCTATTTTACGGAACAGGAATTGCTGAAAGGGTTCGAAACGATGGAAGCCGAATTAAAACGGCATTCCGCATATCTGGATGGTATTTATTATTGCCCGCATCATCCGGACGAAGGGTGCGACTGCCTGAAACCCGAGACGGGAATGCTGGAGCGGGCAAGAAAAGAACATGGACTCGATCTGAAGAAATGTTATGTAGTCGGTGACAATGGAGGTTCGGATATGCTGGCCGCAAGCCGGGCAGGTACCCGGATGGTGCTGGTGAAAACCGGCAAAGGCGAGAATTCCCGCAGTGAATATAACAGCAATTGGCCAGAGACCGAACCGGACCATATTGCAGAAAATCTGCTGGGAGCGGCGGAGTGGATCCTGCAAGATACAAAAAAGGGAGCGAATGCATGAACATCAGAAATTCAGCAAAAGCTGTAATCATAAAAGACTCGAAACTTTTGTTAACTATAAACAGGGACAAAGAAGGCATATACTTTATTTTCCCAGGCGGCGGACAGGATCATGGTGAGGCATTGACCGAAACAGTCAAAAGAGAATGTCTCGAAGAAGTTGGAGCGGTTGTCGAAGTCCGGCAGCTTCTGCATATTCGTGAATATATCGGGAGAAACCACGAATATTCTCAATTTGATTCTGACGTGCATCAGATTGAATATTATTTCTTTTGCGAATTGGCAAATGGAGCGATTGAATTTTCCCAGCCAACAAATCCTGACTCACACCAGATAGGAATGGAATGGGTTGCAGTGGATGATCTTAAGTCACAGCGAATTTACCCAAAAGCCATTGTTCCTGCAATTGAAGACTTTGCTGAAAATAAAAATGGAGCAGTGTATCTCGGGGATGTTAATTAGAGTAATGAATACACCATTTCACTAAGAATAAAAGCCGACTTGCCCCAAAAGGACATGTCGGCTTTTATTTGTGAAGCTCTAGATCAAGTAAAGTTCTCAATGGCTTTATCGAATAAATTGTTCCAATTAGGAATATATGAGATGAAATTACAGTCCTTCTATGAGATAACTTTTTCTTTCAAGCGTGTTGGAGCTGAGACGCAATAAGGACATTGGGCATAGTCCTTTTCGGAAATTAGCCCTTTGACATAAGCAGGGCAATTCGTAAACTCCCGGTGTGTAACCGGAGTCGTAATAAACCCACAGGAATCTCCCGCAAATTTTTGGGAGTGGATGCTTTTTCTCAGGTGATCGATGAAATACTTCATACATTTCACTCCTCTGAAGCCCTGAATAACGACGGAATAATGTCAATCTCGGCGCATTGGGGCATTATTATTTTAGCTGGCAATACACAAACAATATACCGTATCGGAAAACTAGCTGGTTCCAAGGGGAAATGATTTTAGCTGAATCCTTTAAATTCACAATACCTAGTTTCTGACACAATGTAAAGATGAAAAAATAACTATTTGATTATTTAGTAAATTAATTTGATTCAGATGTCGGCATGACCGTCCATCTTGCTTGAAACAGTTTTGAATAATCAGATTATTTATGATAAAGTACAAAGGAGCAAGTAAATTACTATGATAATTGAATTACATAATGGAGGGATGGCATGGGGGAGTCGGCGAAAACAGTCTTGTTTGAAATTGAACGCAGAGATCATACCGACGAAAAATCATATTGGGAGAAATTCGAGCTGCCTTATCGGATGAATATGAATGTAATCTCTGCATTGATGGAAATCCGAAGAAATCCGGTCAATATGGACGGCCAAAAGACGACGCCCGTCGCGTGGGACATGAATTGCCTTGAAGAAGTGTGCGGAGCCTGCTCAATGGTCATCAACGGCAAAGCACGGCAATCCTGCACAGCTTTAGTGGAACAGCTCGAGCAGCCCATACGTCTCCAACCGATGAAAACCTTTCCGGTCGTGCGGGATTTAATCGTGGATCGCAGCACAATGTTTGATACATTAAAAAAATTAAAAGTGTGGATTCCAATTGATGGCACGTATGATTTGGGGGAAGGTCCACGGATGCCCGAACGAAAACGGCAGTGGGCATATGAATTATCCAAATGCATGACTTGCGGAGTGTGTCTGGAAGCCTGTCCGAATGTCAATGACAAATCTGACTTTATCGGTGCTGCGCCGATTTCGCAGGTACGCCTGATGAATGCGCATCCGACAGGAGCCATGAACAAAGACGAACGCTTGAATCTGCTGATGGGTCCTGGTGGAATACAGCGATGCGGGATGGCACAAAATTGTGTGGAATCCTGTCCAAAAGGGATTCCATTAACAACTTCAATATCGGCTATGAACAGAGACACAACGGTTCAAATGTTCCGGAATTTTTTTGGCAGTGACCGGATGGTTGATTAATGTCATTAAATCAGTCGAAACCACTGAAAGTTAACGAAGGCAATCCCAAATAGTTGTTCAGCAGCAAATCCAATTCGGTTGAATAAAGAATACCAGAAAAATTATCTGCACAGCATACGTGAATAAATATGCGGTCAGCAATCAAAAAGTCGGCACATAATAACAATTGTTGAAATTAGCCCAATTTGCTGTAAAAAAGCGTTCCGTCTCACTATCAAAAGTATACTTACATTATGATACGTAACTTCCTATAATTTATATTATGTCAACTTAAATATTTTTCGAGAAGTAGAGACCTCCGAACTTCACTCTCCCTGCTCTATACTCTATAGATCTTATAATCTCTTCATGACAGTGACAATAATAGAAAAAGCATGAAAACCGCATTGCTATACGGCTTTCATGCTTTTTTTTATTGCATTACATCCGGTCGATGCAAAACTGATAGATCGCAGCTGTCGCCAGGCAATCGCCGAGTGCATCGTGCGCATTATGTTCAAGCTCCAAAAACGCTGATAAGGTCGTCAATTTATGGTTCGGTGTCTCTGGTATCACTTTACGTGCCAGTTTCACTGTATCGATCACTGTATACTCCGGTATCGGCGTAATTTCCTCCAGCGCGTACAGGAATCCCATATCAAACGGTGCATTGTGCGCAATAATCGGCAAGCCGCCAATAAAAGCTATCAGTTCATGCGCCACGTCTTCAATAACCGGTGCATCTCGTACATCGCTATTCGTGATGCCCGTAATACGCGTAATCGTGCTGGAGATATGTTTTTCAGGATTGATCGTTACGTACATCGTATCTTTGTGCATGTGGCCAATGTATTTGACTGCACCGATTTGAATGATCTTATCGCTTCCGGCGCGTAAGCCGGTTGTCTCAAAATCCAACACGACATAATCGTCGACTCGTTTTAAGCTGGGTTTATATTTGCGCGGTTTTGCCGGCGTTTTACCGGTCCATGCCGGGCGCGTCTCACGCATTTTTTGTTCCAGAATATCCCGTGGGTTGCGTCGTTCCATGCTCTCACTCCTTCTCACTCAAGCTATTGGGCTGCAAGAGCTTTTTATTATCCTAAAAATTGCTGGTCCGTTTCATATCACGAATAGCCTGAATGGACAGTCTTACCAATAATACTACACTCAGGAACAAACCGGCATAGGATGCTATATTTAAATATACCGCAAATGCCGTATCGATAAACTGCGCAATGGCCAATAACGCAGATGACACCAGGCCAAAAGTGATTCCGGTCATCAACAGCACGAACCGGGAGAATAATTGCGTGACAAACATCGAATTATGCTTGTCTGAAAAAATATCATGATGAAGGATCACTCTGCCGGATTCAATCCGCTGCACCAGCCGGTCGAACCGTTTCGGGATTCTGGCGAGTTCGGGCAGCCAGAGGGCCAATTCTTCTTCGACTCTTTCTTTCGTTGCTGCGGGTTCCGTAAAAGGCTTGAACAAATAAGAGGCTTTGTACTTTTTGGCAAAGGCTTTTGACTCCTTGAACATATCAAAATTGGGATCCATCGTATGGATTGTGCTGTCCAATACAATCAGCGCGCGCAGAGCCGTACTGACGGGCGAATAGAATTTCAGGTCAAAATCACGCACAATATCGAACATCGAATGAATTAATTCCCGGGTAGGTATCTTATCAATAAAAGAAATGCGCAGCAAAACCTGGCCGATCGCATATTCAAACTTTTTCCGTTCGATGGATTTCGTATCCTGCACCAACGCCATGACAGCGTCGGTTATGACATCGACATCGTTTTGCTGAATGCCGATGACAAAGAGATTCAACGCTTTCTGCTGTTCTTCTGAAAGCCTGCCGACCGCACCAAAATCCAAAATGATCGGTTTGCCGTCCATTTTATCGATAAAGATATTGCCGGGATGCGGATCAGAATGGAAGATGCCGTAGAAAAACATTTGTTCCAAATAAGAAAAAAGAATCGTTCGTGCAAATGCGTTACGGTCCACATGGAAATTATCAAATAGATTTTGGCCATTGGCAATGCTTTTTCCTTCCAGGTACTGAAGGACTATCAGTTTATCATTGCTAAATTCGGTGTACACTTTCGGAATCTTGATGTCATGTTCGCCTTTTTCGATAATGTTCGCCAATTGGATCGTGTTGCGGATTTCAATATTAAAATCCACTTCTTCACGCATGTTGTTGGCAAATCCAATCGCCAATTCGCGGATGCCGATATTATTGATCCACGCCGATTTCTTTGACAACCATTCAGTAAAATCGACCAGCAGGTTCAGATCATCGCGCATGATTCGCTGAATATCCGGTCTCAATAGCTTAACCACAACATCATCGCCGTTTTTCAACAACGCTTTATGCACCTGCCCGATGGATCCGGCAGCAATCGGGTCCATATCCACATGGGCAAACACGTCTTCAATACGGTAAGGCAGTTTTTCATTTAATAAATCCTGTACCTGCTCGCTGGTCAAGGGTTTAACGTTTTGCTGCAGCGATCCAAGTTCTTGGATAAATGCGGGCGGAAACAATTCGCTGTGGGTCGACAGCATTTGCCCGAACTTAACGAAGATCCCACCACTCTCCTCCAGCGTCACACGAAAGGCACGTGCCAGTTCGCGATCATTTTCTCCCCGGTGACGGGCATATTCCAAAGCCTGGGAAAATCCATTCCGGAAAGAAATCTCGAGAATTCGGCTCAACCGCTTTTGTTCTCTCAACTTGTTCCGCCAGCGGATCAGCCGCAACCCTCTTCCCGTCTTCCGTTCCCCCAATTCCCCGAGTTCCACCGGATCGAATAGCTCAAAAAACAGATACAACAGCATCGAAATCAGCAACATGCTGCCGATCCAAAGAATCGCTGTCTCATCCTGCACAATCTGGATGGTGCCTAACTCCGTGAAATCTGTAAATCGAAGATAGGAATACCAATAGAGAAAAGTTGTCAGGGCAACACCAAAAGATACAGACAGAATCCGTTTCTGAAAATTTATCTTCGGCCCCATCAATTTTCCGCTTATATAATAAATGAAGATTACAATAACCAATAATTCCAGAATGAACTTGATATACCCCATCTCAGCCACCTCCTTCTGAATTATCAGAATAAAATGTCAACTCCTTGTAATCAGTATATCAAAAATGCAATTTTTATATACTTTGAACTAGTAATCTATAGTAGCCGATATTCCGCAAAACAGCTTCGCTTGCCTGGGGGCTTGCGCTGAGCTAACTCGGTCTCGTTTCACTTCGCCCGAGTGGATCTCAGCACTTCGCTTGGTCCCCATGGCGTCTTCGCTGTTTTGCTCCATATCTCTAGAGAGTTCCCTAAGCGCAAGCGAATGCCAACGGAGAAAAGACGAGTAGTCTTCTCGGCTTTTCTCGGGAGCCAAGTGTGCCACACGAAGATGGCACCTCCTTTGTGTCTAGCTTGTGCAGGAGCATAATCTTTGCCCTTGTCCATTAATGAAAAATATAATTCTTTACTTCAACTAATATAGTTCGAATAAAAAAATCTCCTTAAACGGGAGATTTTTGCAAACACTTCATATGGGAAACTTCAGCGAACGGATTCCATCCGCTGCTCATCCAATATCGAGCGGACAAGATGCACTGTGTCCCATTCGTTATTGGAAAACTGGATGATGGGATAGCTTCCAGGGAACAATTGATCGGCTATTTCCCGATGAGATCCTCCTGCTGCAGCCAGACTTTTTACTTTCACTGATACGTCTTCCAGATAGCGCAGCTTTTGGTTGAGGAGCTCCCTGCCGTTTTCAAGGTAGCCCGCATGGCTGCAATAAATGGCGTCGAAATCATAATCGAGCAAGGTACGAATAGAACGCATGATTTGCGGAACAGATTCGGCTTCCATGCTGACTTTTGTTCGGGCAGCGACAAATAAATCGCCGGTGAACAGGATCCTTCTGTCTTCATTGTATAAAGCAAGGTGATCGACCGCATGTCCCGGTGTATGGATAGCATGCCAAGTGAGATTTCGGGAGTGGATTACGGAATCTGCAGGCTCCGGCGAAAAAGCTTTTCTGCCTCCCCAGGTAAATTGGCGGTATTCGGGGTACTCACCATCAACCAGGCAGCCGGCAAGTCCTGCAGCATGGATTGAAATCGGCGCAGTTAGATGTTCCTGGATCCACGCTGCGTTTCCTGTGTGGTCTTCGTGGTTATGCGTCAGCACAAGCTGGTCAAAACTATTGTCCTGGAAAAACGGCAGCAATTCCTCCTGCAGCTTTTCCGGACCGCTGTCAATCAGCAGCCCATCAATCAGATAGACAAATACTTTCTGTCCGATCGCTTCAATTACGCCTTCAGCGCACAGCACGCCTCCTCGTTCATAGATCGTAAGCATGTTTGTTTCAAACCTTTCTGTATGGAATTAGGTTCAGGAAAATCGCTAATATTTTTTGCCGAATAGTTCATTTTATATCTTATGGCGTTTTTTGAATTTTCATAAAAACCCTTTTGTACCATTCTACATATATTTTGAAAATTTTGTAATTATATTCGCTGCGCAAATGAAAAATTGTTTAGAAATAGCTGGATCTCTCCAGCAGTCTTTCCCTGCAGGATGCCCTGGATACCTCTTGTCCCCTGCTGTTCCCCAAATGTTTTCCAATAACTTCTAAAATGTGATTGAAACTTGCCAAAACCTCCGGATTATTCACTATCGATTTGCCGGCCTGGCTTTGGTAACGTTGTAGTAGGAATGCTGTTGATCCTTTCGGCTTCTTGATTGCTTTATTTGAATTTTATTAAGTTATCCTTATGTAATTTACTACATATACTTGTCTATTTGCGTTCAATTTCATCACTTTGGTTGTTCAAAGATTTCCCTTTTTAAAACCCTCAGCACCTTAGCTTCATTATACCTGACCCTTTCAGCCCATGACCGTGCCATTCAAAAATGAGCAAAAAAATAACAGGAGCAATTCCCGCTCCTGTCCACCACTAGATTTTCAACGCTTCTTCCTCTACTCGATTCATAAAATCATAAACCGTTTTCATATTGCTCTTTCCGCTGACCATTTTCATCATCGCCTTACCGACAAAATTGCGCCCCTGGTTGCAGCCGGAATAGATGAACTTCGTTTGATTTTCATCGATTTTAATCAAAGTGAAACAAAGGTCTATTTCAAACGCTTTGCCGATGACAAAGTAAATCTGCTTGTACTTTTTGTCCGGCAGATCCTCATAGGCAAGCGTCTCGACTACATAGGTCTCGGTCCGCTTGCCTTCCTTATAGCTTTGCATATGTTTGGCGCCGACTTCCTGCTCCGTTTTCTCAATGAGTTCATGCTTTTCAACCTGTGGCATGATCGTCCGGATATTGGCGTCCGCAAACAGGCTCCAAACCTTTTCGATCTCTTGATCGATGACCTTTTCTTCTTCCCATTCAATCATTTCTATTCTCCCCTTCCTGAGGCCAAAAATTCATCAATGTCGTTCAGTTGCTGGTTCATTTGAGTGATTTGCCTATGTACGTTGTCACGCTTTTCGATGACGATGGCTTCCAACCGGGCAAACGATTCATCGTTCATGACCGCCAGCATTTCCTGGATGGAAAATCCAAGTTTCCGCAGTTGGACCAGTAAAATCGCAAGAAAATAGCTGCCGTCGTCGTAAAAGCGGTAGTTATTGGCTGGATCCACATGAGCCGGTTCCAGTAATCCGGCCTTTTCATAATAACGCAAAGTCTCTTTCGACAATCCGGTCAGTTCCGAAAATTCACTGATTTTGTGCATTTGACCCCTCCTGAAGAAGTATAAACCTTCCAGCGCACTGCAAGGTCAATAGGCAATCATGTGCTTTTAAAAGTTTTCTACTATCAATGAAGTATAGCGTGATATTTCACAAAACAAAAGAAAGCCTGGAAATCCAAGCTTTCAAGAAGATGCTTATTCGGCTTTAAAATTTTCGGCATTCGTTTCCACGCGCTGCATAAAATCGCGGATGGTTTCCTGCCGTCTTTTTTTGCTGCCGGCCAGCAGCATCATTTTTCCGGTAACAGTCGTACCTTTCTGCTGACCTTCATAAGTAAAAAGAGTCAGGTTATCGGCTTTCTTATCCAGTGTAAATATATAGTCAATCTGAAACATGTCGTTCATGGAAAATCGCGTATGCCGGACTTTTTTGGTTGGTTTGTCATCATACAGCATGGTTTCGACAATATAAGTTTGCAGCTGTTTGCCTTCCGTATAACTCTGGGCGTGTTTGGCGCCCGTTTCATCATTCTCGTTTTCAACCAATACATGATCATCCAGTTTCGGATAGAGAATTTTGGCGTTGGCATCTGAAAACAGTCGCCAAACCTTGTCAATCGGCTGTTTGATCATCATTTCTTCTTTCCATTTCAACAATTCAATGCCCCCTTGGCTGTTCACACCAATTTTCATTTCCAAATTAAGGATTTACTTTCCGAAAACGGTGGAACACTTTCTGTTTCGCTGCAAATACTTTCTGTTTTACCCCAAATACTTTCCGTTCGGGTCATAATACTTTCTGTTTCATTTTTTAAAAAGGATTCGTCGCCCACAGACTTGATTTCGGAATGAAAATCCGTGGATTCAATTTTAATTGGGCCACCATATATTCGGCCAGATCTTCGGCTTGCATGAATTTCTCTTCGCTCTTCTCCGGTTTATTGCCACCGCCGAAGAATTCCGTGATGACAAGGCTTGGTGTCAGCGCGAACACGCGGATATTATGCTTGCGGACTTCCTGTGACAGGGATTCCGTCATGCCAAGCACGCCGAATTTGGACGCACTGTAGGCACTTGAACCTTCCGTGCCTTTGACGCCGGACATCGACGAAATATTGATGATATCGCCGCCATTTTTTCCGATCAATTGTGGCAATACGGCGCGTGTCACATAATACATGCCCATCAGGTTGACATCGATCATTTTCTTCCACTCGGCTGGCTCGATTTCCAGAAACGGACCGAATGTGCCGATGCCGGCATTATTGATGAGAATATCCGCTTCCCCGAGCTCTTCGGTCAGTTTCGCTACTGCCGCATCAACCTGTTCCATCGAAGAAACGTCAGCCGTTGCATAGGCAGCTTGGACACCTTTGCTCTTCAATTCTTCCGCCACCGCCTGCAGATCCGACTCTGTCCGCGCCATCAGACCGATGTTGACGCCTTCTTCTGCCAATGCGATTGCTGTCGCTTTGCCGATCCCTTTTCCCGCTCCGGTAATAAAAGCCGTCTTGCCTTTCAGTGATTGTGCCATTATGCATTCATTCCTTCCTTTTCAGTATGTTTCCTAATCCATTCTACATTATACCCGATTCCCTCTTTGACCGATTCTACACGTTCATTTTTGTCCGCTGTTGTGCAAACGCCCAGAAAAAACCACTTTCCGCTACTGTGCGGAAAGTGGTTTTTGTTTTATGCAGCCGATACAACTCTTTTTTTCATGAGTCCCGCTGCAAAGGCGGTAACAAAACTGCCGGCAATGATAGCGGCAATGTATAACGAAATACTTAAGATACTGCCATCATCAACAAGACCGATAACGAAAATGCCGCCATGAGGTGCACGAAGACCGATGTCAAACAGCATGACCAGCGCGCCGGTAACTGCCGCACCTGCTACAGATGCCGGAATGACGCGTGCCGGGTCAGCCGCAGCAAACGGGATAACCCCTTCTGTGATAAAGCAGCCGCCGAGCACGTAAGCCGTTTTCCCGGCTTCCCGCTCCGGTTTTGTAAATTTATTTTTAAACAAAGTTGTGGCTAGTGCCATGCCAAGTGGCGGCACCATACCGGCAGCCATAACGGTTGCCATAAAATTAAAGTTCTCTGCATCAAGCATTGCAATACCGAACGTATAGGCGGCTTTATTGATCGGACCGCCCATATCGATGGCCATCATGCCGCCTAGCAGCAATCCGACAAGAATCAGGTTCGTGCCGCCGAGGCTTTCAAGGAATGCTGAGATGGCTGTGTAAACACTGGTCAATTGCGGATTGACGAGCATCATGACAATCCCGGTAATCGCGATGCTGAAGACCGGATAGAATAAAACAGGTTTCAAGCCTTCCAGTGAGTTAGGCAAACCAGCAAATGCTTTTTTAACGACCAAAGTTACATAACCTGCAAGGAAACCAGCGATCAAACCGCCAAGGAAACCGGAACCGCCGCTGACTTCATCAACACCAGATACCGTAATGGCGATCAAACCACCGATCATACCCGGTGCAAAGCCGGGCCGGTCGGCGATGCTCATGGCGATAAAGCCGGCCAGAACAGGAACCATCAGGAAGAACGCATTGCCGCCACCAATGGTATTGAGCATAGCTGCAAATTCGTTATATTCCGGATGCGTCGGATCTGACGCATTGATGCCCCAGAAAAATGACAACGCAATCAGAATTCCGCCACCCACAACAAACGGCAGCATATTTGATACACCGTTCATCAGGTGCTTATAAAATCCACCCTTTGTTTCATCTGCAGCAGCATCGTCTTTTGACTTATCGTGCTTATAAATGGGTGCATCTTTACGGACCGCTCTGTCCAGCAACGCATCCGTTTCATAAATCGCTTTGCCGACTGCCGTCTGAATGACCGGTTTGCCGTCGAATCGTGCCATTTCCACTTTTGTATCCGCTGCCACAATGATGGCATCCGCTTCTGCGATGTCTTCAGCGGTCAGTCGGTTTTTCACGCCGCTGGAACCATTCGTTTCGACTTTCAATGGTATACCCAAATCTTTCGCACGTTCATTTAATTTCTCTGCAGCCATATAGGTATGGGCAATGCCGGTCGGGCAGGCAGTAACGGCCAGAATCTTTCCTTTGCCGGTTGTTGTTTCAGCTTCTTCTTCTGGGCCTTCGACTTCCAGCTCCTTGTCAACAACTGCGCGAATCACATCGTCCTTGCTTTGTGCTTGCAGAATTTCATTGCGGAAATCCGTATCCATCAGGAATGTGGCAAGTCTGGACAAAGCTTCCAGATGCGCATCATTCGCACCTTCACTCGCCGCAATCATGAAGAATAAGTTAGCCGGCTGTGCGTCCATCGATTCAAAATCAATGCCGTCAAGTGATCTGCCGAATGCAATTGCAGGGGATTTCACTGCAGCGGATTTCGCATGGGGAATGGCGATTCCTTCACCGATGCCTGTTGTACTCTGTGCTTCTCGCGTTAAAATGTTTTGTTTGAATGTTTTCGGGTCCGCCAGCTTGCCTGCAGAATCCAGCTGCGCAATCAATTCATCGATAACGCCGGACTTGGAATCAGCACGCAAATCCATGGCAATCGTGTCTTTTGTCAATAAATCCGTAATTCTCATTTTTTCACATCCAGTCTAGTTATTGGGTGAACGGTAATCTGTTCCAATAATTTTTCCGTATCTTCCCTGTCACACAGGTCGGAACGGAAGGCGGTGGCACTGCCACTTGCGATGCTGTAGCGGAAAGCTTCGCTTTTTGACTTGCCCAGCGACAACGCCGCGATGAATCCGGAGACCATCGAGTCGCCCGCTCCAACGGTATTGACCATTGTTCCTTTGGGAGCTTCCGCCCAATAAGCCTGTTCGCGGTCAACGAAAATTGCCCCTTCCGCTCCCATTGAAACGATGACGTTTTCCACGCCCTGCGCCGTCAGTTCAAATGCACATTCCGCAGCATGTTGCTTATCGGCAATCTTCGTTTGGAATAAATCGCCGAGTTCTTCTGTATTGGGTTTGATCAGAAACGGCTTGCTATTGATGAGTGCCGGAAGCGCTTTGCCGGATGTGTCGAGGACAAAATGCCCTCCCGCCGCCTGGCAAGTCTCGGCCAAAGTTTGAAAATAGCTCAAAGGCAACTCTTCCGGGATGCTGCCGGACAGCACAAACCAGTCACCGGGTTTGATGTTTTTCATTTTGTTTTTCAATTGTTCCAAATGTCCGTCAGTCAATTCAGGTCCCGGGCCGTTCAATTCAGTTTCATCGGCTGATTTAATCTTGATATTGATGCGGGAAATCTGACCGGTATCAATAAAATCTGTTTTTACGTGTTCCTCCGCCAGAAAATCTTCGATAAATTGGCCGGTGAATCCACCGGCGAAACCGAGCGCTATGCTGTCCACGCCGAGACGTTTCAAAACACGGGAAACATTGATGCCTTTGCCGCCGGGATAATAATGAACCTTTTCACTTCTGTTTAATTTACCGATTTTAAAATCGGGTAAATAATTGGTGCAGTCAATTGACGGGGATACCGTACATGTATAAATCATGATTCCACCACCTTTATAGATGTTAATTTTTCAAACTCCGGCAGCGATTCAGCTGCCATTTGGTCGACAATCAAGGAGGCTTGCTGCAGATCCATAATTTTCGCGAAGCTCACTTTGTTCAGTTTGCTGTGATCTGCCAGCATATAGGTCGTTCTGGAATGGGCACTGGCCTTCCGCTTGATGGCGGCTTCTTCCGGGTCAGGTGTCGTATAGCCGTATTCCGCATGGAAGCCGTTCACCCCAAGAAAGCAGACATCAAAATGATAGGTGCCAAGCGCAAGTAATGTGCCTGATCCGACAAAAGCACCCGTAAGCGGCTTTAATAAGCCCCCGGTCAGATAAGTTGTAATGCCGGCAACATTCAATGCTTCTGCCAATGGCAATCCGTTTGTCACGACCACCGGATTCTTGTCTTTCAGAAAAGGAATCATTTGCAAAGTGGTTGTGCCGGCATCGAGAAAGACACTGTCACCGTCCTGGACGAATCCAGCAGCAAATTCCGCAATGGATTTCTTCTCTTCCAGATAGCGCGTCGCTTTGTCCGCGATGCTCGGTTCCTGTAAATTGCTTGACGGCAACACAGCACCGCCAAATACCCGCTCCAGTTTGCCCATGCTCTCGAGCTCCGTCAAATCGCGCCGCAGCGTGGATTCCGAAGCGTCCGTTCTTTCAACCAATTCCTGCAATTTTACTGTCCGTTTTTCTTCGATTAACTTTAAAATGAAGTCATGGCGCTCGTTGGTTAACAAATAATCACCCGCTTTAGTAATTTTAAGTAGATATTACTTGAAATCGCTTCCAAAATCAATCATAATCATTCATAAGCAATCAAATCCGTTCATTTAATTGGAATAAATCCTTTAAGCAAAAGGGTTTAAGGCAATTATAAAAAGAACGTACCCAATCACCGAGGAGGAACTATAATGACTGAAAAACAATTTACAATTACAGATGAAGCTGGAATGCACGCAAGACCTGCTTCTGCACTGGTCGGTTCAGTAAGCAAATTCAAATCGGATATCCAACTGGAATTCAAAGGCAAAAAAGTAAACTTGAAATCGATTTTAGGCGTCATGTCACTCGGAATTTCATCAGGCTCAATCGTTACCATTTCAGCAGACGGCGAAGATGAAGCAGAAGCGATGGCCACCATTGAACAAGCGATGAAAGATGAAGGGATTTCGAACCAATGACAGCGGAACTTTATGGAATTGCGGCTTCTGACGGAATTGCCATAGCAAAGACCTACCGTTTGGAAACTCCCTCCCTTCTATTTGAAAAGGCAACGATCGAAGACCCGGAACTGGAAATCGAGCGACTGCACGAAGCTCTCGCTGTATCTATCGAGGAACTGGAAGAGATCAAAGAACAGGCTGAAAAACAGATTGGCCCGAAAGAAGCGGCCATTTTCGGTGCGCATCTGATGGTGTTGAGCGATCCGGAACTGATCGGCCCCATCACGGAAAAGATACAAACTGACCGGGTCAATGCTGAATTTGCCCTGCAGGAAGTTTCGGATATGTTCATGGGGATTTTCGCTGCCATGGACAATGAATACATGCAGGAACGTGCCGCGGATATCAAAGATGTGAGAAATCGTGTAATGGCGCACTTATTGGGCGTGAAATTCCCGAACCCCGGTTTGATTTCCGAAAAAGTGATCCTGTTGGCAGAAGACCTCACCCCTTCTGATACGGTGCAGTTCAACCCGGAATTCATCCAGGGCTTCGTGACGGAAATTGGCGGACGCACTTCGCATTCCGCCATTCTGGCACGGACGCTTGAAATTCCAGCGGTCGTCGGCGTCAAGAAGCTGATGGCAACGTTGGAAGATGGCACACTTGTGATCATCGACGGCATTGAAGGCAAAATCATCGCCGATCCGACGGAAGATCAAATCGCGACATATGAACAGCGCAAAGCGGAATTTGCCGCGCAAAAGAAAGAGCTCGCTTCATTAAAAGATGCAGCTACAGTGTCAGCAGACGGTGTTGAGGTGGAACTTGGCGCCAATATCGGTTCATCGAAAGACGTCATTTCCGCGCTTGAAAACGGCGCAGAAGCAATCGGCCTGTTCCGCACAGAATTTTTATATATGGGCCGGGACAGCTTGCCTACCGAAGAACAGCAATTCGAGATTTACGCTGATGTTTTGAAACGCATGGGCAGCAAACCGACCGTCGTCCGCACACTGGACATCGGCGGCGATAAGGAATTGTCTTATCTGGACCTGCCGAAAGAACTGAACCCCTTCCTGGGACTTCGCGCCATCCGTTTATGCCTGGAAATGCCTGACTTGTTCCGAACGCAATTGCGGGCATTGATCCGGTCAAGCGTCCATGGCAATTTAAAGATCATGTTTCCGATGATTGCCACGTTGGAAGAATTCAGGCAGGCCAAACAATTGTTTGTGGAAGAGCAGGAAAAATTGGCAGCCGAAGGCATTCCCTTCAATGACAACATTGAAGTCGGCATTATGGTCGAAATCCCGTCCACGGCCGTCATGGCGGATGTCTTTGCCAAAGAAGTCGATTTTTTCTCCATCGGTACAAATGACCTGATCCAATACACGTTGGCTGCCGACCGCATGAACGAAAATGTGGCACATCTCTATCAGCCGTTCAATCCGGCAATCTTGCGGATGGTGAAGATGGTGATCGATGCAGCCCATAAAGAAGGCAAATGGGCGGGCATGTGCGGAGAGATGGCTGGAGAAGAACTGGCCGTTCCCATCTTGCTCGGCCTCGGCCTGGATGAGTTTTCAATGAGTGCTTCATCAATCTTGAAAACCCGCTCGATGATCAGCGGCCTGTCCAAAACGGACATGGAACAGCATATCGAACACATTTTATCTTTGCCGACTGCAGAAGATGTGACAGACTATGTTACGCAATTGCTGAAAAAATAAAGCTGTTTGAGCAATGAGACAAAAGGAGACAAATTGAAAAGCCATCGAAAATGTTTCTTTTTCGATGGCTTTTTAGTATTTTTTTAAAAAGAGTGGATTTGTATTAGGGGTTCCGCTCCAAAACAGCAGCTGACCCAAAACCGTTCTCAATAGCTATTTGCGTGTTGTTCTTTCTGCAATTCAATAACAAAAGTAATAATGCTTTTTACTTTCTCTGGCTGCTCGGTATCCAGTGTATACACATCACAATAGCAGAAATTGCGGACCTTGCCGTTTTCATCGGTACGCTTGGTGACTCCCTTTACCGCCGCTTCCCCTTTATTGCAAATAACCGACTCAATATTGTATTCCGTATTGTTGAAATCCGCGATGCCAAAAGCCGCATCCAATAAGCCCTGTTTTCCTTTTACAGATTCAGTGCCCACTATCGACCAGACAACATCATCAGTTACATGCTCCTCGATGAAATCCTGGTCTCCTTGAAAAAAAGCTGCATTAAATTTCCGAAAGAATTCCGGTTTTGCCAATTCTTCCATGCAAGACGCCTCCAAATCTTTGATTTGACGTATCGACATTAGGGCATCTGAAAGGTATATAATTCAATAAAATTTTTATATCACACCCTTTATATTCAGATATTTCTGACTATTATTATTACTTTCATCTTACAGGAAAATTACTGCAAAATAAATTCACAAAGTCCCATTTTCAACTGAAACATTATAGAACAAAACTCCTGTTTTAAACAAAAAGACCATCATCCCGTAAGATGATGGCGCCCATTAATCCTTTTTTGGTTTGTCGGAACCCTTCTTTTTTTCTGTTTTTCCTTTTGGCTGTTCGCGAGAGTCTTCCGCTTCCAGATCGGGGAATTGCTCCTCGGGTGAACCGGTAAAGCTCTCTTCTTTTTCTTTCTCTTCCTTTTTCGCATCTTTTTTCTCGGCCATCTTCAACACTCCCTAATAATTCGCTTAATGTTCTTTACCCGCTCCACCTTTCTTCAATCAATGAGAAATGTGCTGTTTAATAAAACGCCAGATTGGCTAATCATTAGTATAGGAAGGATGGGAAAGCGATGAAAGATCTAGTGCGATGGTCAGAAGAAGATGTTTCCAGAACCTTGCCCAACAGAAGACAGGACAGTCATAAAGGGAGTTTTGGCACTGCACTCCTCATGGTGGGCAGTGCGGGTATGCCGGGGGCAGCTGTGTTGGCCGCATATGCTGCGATGAGGAGCGGCCTCGGAAAATTAGCAATTGCCACTGCCAAAGAATCCATTGGCCCCATCTGCTCTTTTGTTCCGGAAGCGACATTTGAAACGGATTTATTGGAGCGGATGGATGACGCCCAGCTGGATTTGAGTCATTACAGCGCGGTCGCTATCGGGCCGGGCATGCTGCCGGATCAACAAACGGAAGCGGCCATCGAACGACTACTGCTGGAAGGTAAGCCATTGGTAGTTGATGCCGGTGCCCTCTCCCCGCGAAGCTATAAATCAGCTACAGCGCCTGTCATCCTGACACCGCATATGGGAGAGTTTTCAAGGTTGACGGGCGTTTCAGCGGAAGAACTTCAACAAAGTCGTGCCGCTTTCGCTTCCGATTGGGCTGGTACACTGGGCGTCACCATCGTGTTGAAAGGCCCCGGTACCGTCATAGCTTTTCCGGACGGCGAGACTTTCATTAATCCGACAGGCAATAGTTCCCTGGCCAAGGGAGGAACGGGTGACACGCTGACCGGCATGATTCTCGGCATGCTCTGCTGCCACGACAATTGGCGTTATGCTGTTCTGAATGCCGTCCATCTTCACGGGGCGTGTGCCGATGAATGGGTCCGCACCCGCTCGGCACACTCTCTTCTTGCCCATGAACTGACGGATTTGCTGCCTGTGGTCATGAAAACTTTTGAAAAATGACAAGCAGTCGACTGCTTGTCACGTTTGTTTGCCGAGATAATCGAACAGCCCCATGGAACTTACCATCAAATCGAGTTCGATGAGCTCATAAACTTCGTGCTGTTCTGAAACTCCTTTTGCATTTAAATCTGTTTGGATCCGCCCCTTCAATCGATTAGCCAATTCGGCTTGGCTGTCACCCGCTGTAACTGCGGCGTTTGCTTCCTCCATAAAAACATCGAGCCATTCCAGGGATTGCTCAAAAGCTGCATCCGGATTTTCCGTCATACCGAAATGTCCATAAAAAGCACGGGAAAATCCTTCGTTTTTCATTCGGATAATCGAATCCCGCATAATGTCCGGATCAAATTGGTTCGGAGACGTTGAAGGCAGATGAAATTCAATCCCTTCTTTCGCCAATTGCTGGTAATGGATACCCGCAGTATCGCCGGTGAAAACCCCGTTGCTCACCGGATCAATTATGGCAAGATGATGATTGGCATGCCCCGGCGAATTCCAGAACATTAAATTGCAATCCGGGCCGATCTCCAGCCGGTCGCCTTCCCCTTTGATGACAATCCGATCTTCAGGCACAGCTACGATGGGGTCAAACAAAATAGAAAAGCGTTCGCCATACACCATTTTTGCTCCTGCGATTAGACGCGACGGATCGCTCAGATGCCGAGCGCCTTTTGCATGTACAACAAGTTTCGCGTTCGGACATTCCTGAAGCAATAATCCGGCACCGCCGGCGTGGTCGAGATGGATATGTGTCACAATCACATATTTCACATCGCTAAGCTTATGCCCCAATTTGGCCAGGCCTTCTTTGATATATCGCACTGACGGACTTGGACCCGTCTCAATCAGCGTCAATTGCTCTTCCTCGATAACATATGTACCGGTTCTTTCTGCTATGCCCATATCATATCCATCAATCAATGCAATTCGGTCTGTTAAATTGACAGGATAAATGCTCTCCATTCCCAATCCCTCCCTTTAATTACCCAAAGTATACCAAAGATTCCAGTTACTTAGGTCGAGTCAGACGAATGAATACGTATACATAATAAAAATTAAATGGCTGCTGAACTTTTTCGTTCGAACAACTCGGGCAAGATGCGGTCGTTGGACATGTTCTTTGCCCCCTCTTCACTTAGCTGTGCAATTAATTGGGCCATGGCCATACCAAAGATATCCGTATGTTCAGGAAGCCCGATACTGGTAAGGCTCAGGTAATTCATCGCAGCTTGTTTAGAATTGCCGATGCCCATCACCGTCATATCTTCCGGAATGGAATACCCGTAGGCAATCAGAAAGTCGATGGTTTCAGCGGCGATCGCATCTGTCCCTGCCACGATGGCTGTTGGGCGGTCTTTTCTCGCCAGCATCGCTGAAAGAACGGCATCCAAATTGGGGATAGCCACCGGGGCGCTTAAAATCTCCATCTGCTGTTCTGTCATCCTTGCCAGAAACCCGCTATATCGTTCCTGAAGCCGCGGCTCATCGGTACTTCCCCCCACCCAGCCGACCACCCGGTGATTGAGGCTGCAAATGTGATCCGCCGCCATCCTTCCAGCAGCGTAATTGTCCATCGACACAAAACTGCCGTTCTCGAAATGCTCCATGCCGCAAAATACATACGGGATGCCGGAGGTCTTCAGCAACTCCACCCCTGATCCGACAAGTACCAGGGGACCGGCGATGATTCCCTCCGCCTGCGATTTGCTGATCGTTTCAAAAACGGCTGCCGGCTCCTCTGGGTCTTGAATATGAAGCTCTGCAATAAAACCTTGCTCTCTTGCATACGCAATCATTTTTCCGGAGAACTCCGCGTTATCGGGGTCATCCAGCGGTCCGCACATCAATGCAATAACACCGCTCTTCCGGCTTATCAAAGAACGGGCTGCGGCATTCGGCCGGTAATTCAATTCCCGAATCGCTGCATTCACTTTTTCGATGGTGGCTGCATTCACTTTTTCAGATTTATTCAAGACTCTTGAAACCGTCGCCTGCGAAACCCCGGCAAGTTTTGCAACATCTTTGGAAGACACCATAAACGCAGCCCCTTTCTTTTCCTTGTTTTATGTATACGTATACATTAACAGAACTCACGGCATTATAAAAGCCCTTCCGAATTTCAGGAAGGGCGCAGTCTTATGGCTTTAATACTGGTATCGGTTCATATCTCCCGGAACGGGCAACCGTTTCAGTTTGCGATCATTCGCGTTGTTCTCAAGTTTGGCCGAAATCAGCCCAAGGAGCACACCGAACATAGCGCCCGCAAATACTTCAGCCGGCTGATGCCCCAATAGCTCTTTCAACTCCTGCTCACGTTTGATCAATTCAAGACTCGGGAACTCGCCTTTCATTGAAATGAGGCTGTCTTCCAGTTCATTCACTAGTTGAGCGATTTCCCCGGTATGTCGCCGAATTCCTTGCGCATCATACATGACAATTGTTCCGAAAACGACTGCCAATGCCGTTTCTGTATGGCGAGTCCCTTTATGAGCGGCCACATATGTAGCGAGAGCTGAGACACCCGCCGAATGGGAACTCGGCATGCCTCCTGTTGTAAACGCATGTTTCCAGTGCCATTTACCTGTCAATTTCCTATTTGTTACAATTTTCAAAGCCTGTGCTATCCCAATCGCTGATAAGGATGTTATCACGCCGTAATTCATGCAATCCGCCTCCTGCTTACAATTCTTCAGCAAATCTGCTGTATAAATTGCAATACCCCAAAACCGCGGCCGGTAACCGGAAAATTTGACTCGAAAAAAAGAAGCGCAGCGATGCAGGAGCACATCTTTGCCCTCCACCGCCTGCGGCTTCATTCTGTTCTGTGATGAATAGTGAGTGTCCACTTGATCACTGGCAGCACATTTAAACGATTATTCAATTATAGAAAAGATCTGAGATATGGAGCAAAACAGCGAAGACGCCATGGGGACCAAGCGAAGTGCTGAGATCCACTCGGGCGAAGTGAAGCGAGACCGAGTTAGCTCAGCGCGAGCCCCCAGGCAAGCGAAGCTGTTTTGCGGAATATCGGTTTACATTTTTATGCTGCTATTTTTCATTGGAATGATGCGGAAGTGCAATTCCGGTGGTCCGCAATGTGTCGATCAATAATTCGTGCATCAATTTATAGCCTTCGTCATTCGGATGGATGCCGTCGAGCCAAATCGCGGGGTTTTTGCCCATTTTGTTCGTCTTGGAAATAATAACACCGCGCTCTCCGATTGCACGGTTCCAGCGGCGGTATAAAAGCTTCGTCAATCCCATGTATTGATGTTCTTTTTTCATCGAATTATAAAGATCATTCTGCACAATTAATATTTCCGGCTTCACTTGACGGACTTTGCTGTAAATTTCAAGCAAATTTCTTCGGTAATTGCCGCGGACCGTTTTAAATTTTCGTATCAAGCCGACAGTGCCGAGCTTCCGAAAACTCTTCAGCAAATCATTGCCTCCTATGTTCATCAGAACCAAGTCTGCTGACATGATATGTGAATCCCAGTTGCCGGAATTGAGCCGTGCTGCCAAACCGTCGCTCGTCAGTCCGTTAATGCCCAGATTAATCACCTTGCTTTCAGGAAAGCTTTCCCGCAGATATTTTGCGATGCCTTCTTTCGTGCCATAGCCATAGGCAACAGAATCCCCTAGGATCAGAATTGTATTTACAGCAATTTCCTTATGGTGTTTTTTTATTGTTCGCAATGGCGTCTTGTTCAGAAGGACGCCCGAAAGAAGTCTTTTTTTCAATCAAAGCACATCCTTTTTCGGTTTATTTTAACACAATTATATCATTATAGTATTTTTGCATCAAACGAACAGCTCAGCATAATACATAATAGTTTGCAGCTGGCCCGATTTCACTTATTATTTCTATAAGAGCTTTGCAAATATCCTGTAAAGGAGCCAAACGATGACAGAAATCTATGCAATCTTAGGCATTCTACTCCTGTTGCTCGGAATAATTGATTTTGCCTGGACGACGCTGTGGCCTGATGGCGGTGCCGGTCCTGTCACAAAAAGAGTTTCCCTGATGTTCTGGATCGGCATCCGATGGGTCAGCAGAGGCAATAGTTTCATCATCAGCATGGGCGGCCCCCTTATTTTAATCACCACACTCCTGACCTGGATCCTGCTGTTTTGGACAGGCTGGACGCTGCTGTTTGCAGCGGATCCCGCTTCGCTCATCGATACCAATGACAGCAACCCCATCAGCTGGTGGGAAAGATGGTATGTCTCCGGCTATCTGCTATTCACCTTAGGCGTCGGGGATTACATCATGAAAGAAGGCATATGGCAGATCCTGGCCGTTTTGACTGCGGCGAGCGGCCTCGTTTTCATCACTTTGGGCGTCACCTATATTTTATCGGTACTCGATGCCGTTACCCAACAGCGCGCGTTTGCCGAAAGCGTCCGAGGCATTGGCGACAGTGTCACGGAATTCATCAGCAATTCCTGGAATGGCAGAGATTTTCAGGATATCGACCTTTTACTCAATACATTTTCATCCCAATTAAGCACGTTGACTTCCATGCATAACGCTTACCCGATTCTCCATTATTACCATTCCAGCAAGCGGGATGAAGAATTATCCGTATCAGTGGCTACACTGGATGAAGCGTTGACCGTCTTTAAATACGGCATTCAAGATGGCCACGGACCCAATCAATTGCTTGTACACGAAGCCCGTTCATCCATCGAGAGCTTTATCAAAACGCTCCGCAACGGTTATGTATCTCCGGCAGAATTTCCTCCACCAGTTCCCGATTTGGATACAATGAGGGAACTTGGATTGCCCGTTGTCTCAACTGAAGAATTTCTGACATCCATGGAGGGATTAAGGGAACGCCGCAGCGCTTTGCTCGGAAGCCTGCAGGATAATGGCCGCAATTGGCCGGATTGAATCGACCACCAGCAATACAAAAAGCGGCCCTGCAAGGCAAAATTTAGCCTTGCAGGGCCGCTCCTTTTTATTCACTTAACGCTTTTTAGCTTCTCCTTTATTCGTCACAACCGTATAGTTGCCGAACTCGTTGACGCTAAGCGCGAAGAAATTGCCATCCAGTTCGCCCTGGATGATTTTCCATTTGCCTTTCACATCTTCACGAGCGCCGAACTGGACTTTCACTTTGCTGTCAGTTGCGAAAGTTAAAGTGAAATCAGATTTGAAGTCGATGTCGATTTCATTTCCTTCCGGATCGGTCACTGCGATATTGAGCTGCTGCGTCATTGTTGGACGTTTGTCCACAAGCTCCGCGTCGTCGACAGCCAGTTCAAGATTGAAGCCTTGCCCTGCAGCCACTGCCAATTGTTGAAGGTTTTCGGCTGTTAAGGTCAAGTCCACTTCCGGCATATCGATCAGCAGGTCTTTACCGCTGTCGATCAACTCGTCAATTGTTCCTTCAGTGAATGTTAACGTCAATTCACCTTCATCGTTGAATTCTCCTGCAGTGACGACAGCTGTTTCGCCACTGAAGTCAGGATCCGCTTCCTGTTCCCCGGGTACTGCTGGAACTTCCGGTTCAGTAAAGCTGATTTGCGCAAGCAATGGATCATGGTCTGATGCACGTCCGTGGTATTCCATGAACATTGCATTGATATGGACCATATCAAGTTCCGTGCGTTCCGCCAGGTTATTCGTCACCAATAGATGATCGAGCACCTGTGAATTGCCCTGGTAATAATACGAATAGCGATCTTCAAGTGGCACATCCTCGACTTTGTTCGTGAGGATATCGCCTTTCAACGCTGCCATCGCAGGGGTAAACTCAAAATCGTTCATATCTCCCGTTACAATCACATTCAGGTTCGGGTCTTGCTCGAGCCCTTCCTGGATGAATTCGTTAATCGCTGTAGCCAATTCGATTCGCTCTACTTCCGAAGCGAAGACCGGAGGCTGGTGTTGGCCGAATAAGCCCTGGTCCCCACCTTTAGAGTTCAAGTGTGCCCCGATTACAACAACCTGTTCGCCTTGGAAGTCAAATTGTGCTGCGATCGGTTTGCGTGTATTCGGCATCGGAATCGGCTGAATGCGTCCAGGGTTCAAGGACAATTCGCCGTCCACCCATTCCGTATCCTGCGTCGCCGTTCCTTTTGTTCCTTCAGAAAGTGTTACGCGTTCAGGGTTGTAAAGATAGCCGACGCGGATATTTCCGCCTGGCTGTCCGCCGTCTTGATTGTATTCAGGGGCGATATCGGTCCAGGCATAAGCCGGGCCCCCTGCCTCTTTGATATCTTTGATCAATCGTTCGTAACTTGCTGTTGCATCACTATTGCCAGATGCAATTGGACCGTCGCTGTCCTGCACTTCCACCATAACAATAATATCAGGTGAATTCAGGTCATCCACAAACGATTCAGCGATGCGCTGAGCTTTTGCGTCTGATGTGTGACTTGGGTCTGCAGAGTAGTTCTCAACATTATATGTCGATACCGTCAATTTGTCGTCGGCATTTTCGATCCATGTTTCTTCCGGAGCGACGCCGCCGTCAAGAATTTCAGGAATCTCATCTGTTTCTGTCCAAACCTGATAGTTGCCGAAACCGTAGCCCAAGACTCCTACCGGATTTTCAGCAAATGTATCTCCTGCTTTGGCGATGACGCCGTCACCTGTCGTCACCGTAATGCGTTCCGGGTTGAAATCATCTTCAGCGAGCAGGATGCCGCCCTGTTTATGGAATTCATTGTTCGTCGCATTTTTAGATACGACAAAAACTTCGCCGTAATTTTGAGGACCGACGATTTGGGCGTCGGCTATCTCGACACGCATCAATTCAAGCGCTTCCCAGAAATCAATGCCATCTTCTTCCGGATCGAATGAAGTCAATCCGTCATTATCAATATTTTGCGCCGGAGGGAAAATATCTTCACCGATCACGATTGGATCAGGCAGTTCCGCTGTGCCGTATTTTACAACATCTGTCGAACGGATGCGTGTCAGCGGCAGATCGTTGTCTCTCATATCGGAATAGCCTTTATAGAACCATTCTTCCACTGTACCCGCGACCGTTACCACGTCACCGACCTGGAAAGAGCTGCTCGCGCTCGAGCGGTTGACGATAATGGCTTCAGAAGTCGTCCAGTCGCCATCATCATCCGGGTCCTGGATGACAAAGTTTGCGCCATTATAGAAATGAGTGATGACGCCAGTGATGTCATTCACAGTCGCATCTTCGTAATCCGAATAATGGCCGTCACCCTGGATGTCACGGATTTTCAGGTCCGTCACTTTCAATACGGTGTATTCAAAAGAGAATACTTCCGACGTTTCATCGCCAACAGCGATTGCTTTAATTTCCGTGTCTTCCGTTAAAACGATTGGTGCTGTGTATTCCGTGCTGCCGGCAGTTGGTGTCGAGCCGTCAACTGTGTAGTAGATCGTCGCATCCTCCCATCCGGATTGGAGCATGATTTCTGTTCCTTCCGAAACAACTCCCGGGAAAATGTCAGCGTAGACAGCTGGTTTATTGACTAAATCAAAGCTCTCAAAGCCGAGCGTCTTCACTTGGTAATCAGCATTGAATTTTGATGCGATTCCTGATACGTGGACCAAATCGCCTTCTTTGTATTGCCGTGTAAACTGGTCGAACGCCAGGCCGTTGCGGTTATCGTTGCGAATCGTGACCGATTCGCCGTTTTCTGCAACTGCTGAAAACTGGAATGTGCCAAACGAGTTAACAGACGCAAGGTCTGTAATAGTGACATTCCGCAATTCAATTCGTTCACCTTGTGTTTCTGCATTTACGCCTGCTGGTGTGATCGTTTGCAACGCAGGAAGTTCGTTGCCCGAAGACAAGACTTCAACCGTATTCGGCTGCAATTGCAATTCACCGCTGTATTCGGAAACAGAACCCGTCAAACGGACAGTGTCACCAGGAGAAACAGTTGCGCTTGTGGTGTAAACATAAAGCCCTGCCGTTTCATCCTGGACGTAAAATCCGTTCCCACCCCAGAAACCTGTTCCAGTTGTCACCGTAGCGTCAACCTGTATCAATTCGCCAGGCATCGTACGTGCTTCTGCCAAAAAATTAACAATGGTCGGTTCAGGTTCCTCTGGAGGTGCTTCGCCCTCGGAAAGGATCTCGAAAGAAGTCGGAGATCTAAGTCCCGGAACACTGAAATATGCAGACAATGAACCTGTAATATTTACCTCAGCTTTAAAGTTGCCCGGGTTATCCACCAAATTCAATCCGCTGCGGATCGAACCGGATGGCAATTGTACAGGCAATATTTTCGCAGGATCTGTTTCATCCGGCGAATCCGCCAGTCCCAGATTAGTAGCGCTTGTAAAAGGTGGTTCCTGATCGTAGTTGGTTCCGCTGGTGGCGGTCCCAACGATATAACCATTCACCGTGGCTGTTCCAGAATTGTTGGCGATTGCGTCTTCCACCGAAATCGGTTCGGCCGCATCGGCAGTTGCCATATACGGCAAAGCTGCTGATAACACCAACATAAGGCTGAGGAAAATCTTGCTAATTGAGCTTTTTGTCAAACTAGTCACTCCCTCTTTTTAATTTGCGTACAGCATAATTATACAAGAAGGAAATTGATGCTTTGTTAAATTTTTGTAACTTTTCAATAAAAATACCCAATAGTCCCGAATTCCTAGAGATGTATACAAAGGTATTGATTTAATATTCCTATTAATCTGTTAATTATTTTATATATTTAGTTCCCTCTGCAGTTATAAACTGCAAGATACAGTAAGTTTATTCAAGAAATCCGGAAAATAAAGGAATTTATTCCAGTAAGGCAGAATAATAGCTCTATAGACAATAGAAATGATGGGAGTTTAATTATGAAAATACCTTTTTTAGCCATTTCGATCCTATTAACCAGTATCCTTTATATTTTCTTCATTCCGGCTGATCCGTTCTGGCTGAAGCTGATTTTCAAGCTGATTCCAATGCTGCTGATTTTTGTTTACGCTTATCAGAGGTTGCCGCGCAAAAAACTCAAGATTCATTGGCTGATCTTGACAGGACTCGTGTTCTGCTCCATTGGTGATGCGACACTCCACTGGTTTCTTGTCGGGCTTTCCGCTTTTCTCATCGGCCATCTTTTTTACATAGCAGCTTTTCTGACACAATGGAAATACAGCCTCTACCGCATGCTGGCAATTTTACCGCTCGGCATCTTCGGGATTGTGATGGGCATGCGGATGATGGAAGCTTTGCAGGATAGTGGAGATACCGCTTTGATATTGCCTGTTTTATTTTATATTTTTGCAATCATTCTCATGGCCTGGTCCGCGGTTATGACCGGAAACCGCTGGCTCATTATCGGCAGCCTTCTTTTTGTCGTGTCGGATTCTGTGCTGGCCTGGAATATGTTCGTTTCTCCAGTCTCTTTTTCCCATCTGGCCATAATGTCCACATATTACGGCGCACAATTTTTCATAGCGCATAGTGTAGCAAGTTTTCAGGCGCCTCCAAACGGGAATAACTAAGCCAGAACGCTTACGCTTGAAAGGAATGAAATAATATATGGACCCGATAAAATATTTGCAGCGTTTCGACGCTTATCCCCTCGAAGAAAATTATTTACAGGACCTGGCAAGGCTGCAATCACTTCATATGCAGCATATCCCGTTTGAAAACCTGGATGTCATCCGGAAAGTTCCCATCTATCTCAATCTTGAAAGCATCTACGATAAAGTGGTCAATCAGAAACGCGGAGGCTTTTGCTATGAACTGAACGGCTTGTTTTGCTGGCTGCTGCAGCAGTCAGGCTTTGACGCCAAAATGGTTTCGGCGACCGTCATAAAGCAGGATGGCAGCTTCACTAAACCGGGCACCCACGCCGCCATACTTGTGCAATTGGATGCACCCTACCTGGTCGATGCCGGTTTCGGCGATTCAACGATCAGCCCTATCCCGCTTGGCGGCGAACGCCATACAGATAATAGCGGCACATACAGCATCGATGAAATAGAACAAGGAATTTATCAATTGTCGCGGGAAAATGATGGAGAGCAAAAAATCCTCTACCGTTTCACACTTGATGAGAAGCAATTGGAAGATTTCCACGAAGGCTGTATTTTCAATCAAGTTTCGGAAGAATCGACTTTTACGCACCACGACATTGTCACGCGAGCCACACCAGATGGCCGCATCACACTGACCGACACCACATTGACCCGAACAATTGACGGCAGGAAAGAAAAGCGGGAAGTGACACAAGCAGAAAAAATACAATTGCTGAAAGACGAATTCGGCATAATCCTCGACACAAAAAAACCCTCTTCTTAAATGAAGAGGGTTTTCGACCTTGTTGAGAAAGTAAAAATGAAAGCCGATATTGCGCAAAACAGCTTCGCTTGCCTGGGGGCTCGCGCTGAGCTAACTCGGTCTCGTTTCACTTCGCCCGAGTGGATCTCAGCACTTCGCTTGGTCCCCATGGCGTCTTCGCTGTTTTGCTCCATATCTCAGCTCTTTTTCTATAAAGGAATAGACGTTTAGGTGTGTTGTATGTGAGAAGGTGAACACTTGCATTATCAGCACAGAACAGAATGAAGCGGCAGGCGGCGACTCCATCGGGAACCAGAGCTAGTCCTGAGACCCCGCAGTGAGCGAAGCGAGCGAGGAGGCTCAGGACTAGCTCCCCGAGGAAAGCGTCCGCCTAGAGCGAAATGATTGGAGAAGTTGTCGGTTTCTCGACAGCCTGAAAAACCCTCTTCTTAAATGAAGGGGGTTTTCACTCTTTTTTGTTTTTCTTGCGTCTCCATACGGAATAAGAGACAAACACGATGGCAAGGAGCAGGCCCGTGCCGTAGAATTCAAATCGGTATTCATTGAACAGCGCCACAAAACGCTCGTAATTACCATTCAAATAATCGCCCAGATATAAAACCGCAAAACACCACGGAAATATCCCTGTAAAAGTCAGGACAAGATATTGGCTCAGCCGAACTTCACTGATCCCCGCAAGATAAGAAATGTAATTGCCTATCCCGAATGGCCGTGATAAAGCGATGCTCCATACCCCGTAACGCTTGAACAGCCGACCTGCTTTATCAAGCCCTTTGCGGATTCTGTTCCATAATAGATGCTCCAGTTTATTGCCGATATAATAAGGAATCAAGCTGGCGAAGCTGTAGATAACGGCCATTATTGCTGCGATGCCCGCCATGCCGGCAATCGACAGATCCAACAGGCCGCCATAAGCCAATACGGCAATAATGCCTGGAAACGGAACGGAAGCACCCTCCAGAAATATGGCCGAAAACAAGCCGAAAAGTCCCAAATCCTCTAAAATCCGCAAGATCTGTTGTACGACTTCCTGGATGTTCATCCCGCTCAACCCCGCTCCAGCATGGATTCAATTGCCTTATACTGTTCGTGTGAATTTTTCAGCTCAAGATCAGCAAGATATTGTTCAGTCGTGATGGTATAATTCCTTATTCCTGCTTCATCATCCAGTGTCTGGCAGGCAAATTCAATTGCATCAGCCCCTTCCGGCACAATAAAGACAAGTCCCATTTTCTCCAATAGCTCGAGATTGACCTGTTCCTGTCCCGGCAAAGCTGTCGATATGAAAATGGGCAAGCCTTTACGGAGCGCTTCCGAAATCGTCACACCGCCCGGTTTTGTGATGATCGCATCCGAAGAGTTGTATAAGCTGTTCATTTCATCTTTGGAAGAAATGTACGGGTAAGCTTCGGCAAATTCGCTTGCCATACTTTGTATTTCATCAAAAAGTTTTTCATTTGCACCGCATAGAATCCTGACCTTGCAGGCTCTCTTTTTATTTCCTTTTTCAAGCACTTCCACAATATTGCCGAGTCCTTCACTTCCGCCCGACATCAAAATCTGATAAGGCGGCTTTGCCATTGTTGGAGTCTCTTCATTTATTACTTCAAATTTTCTGCTGACAGGAATACCGGAAATGAAAATATTCTTCTTATCAATGCTGTATTTGGCCGCCAATTCATTTTTGATTTGCAGGCTTGGCACAAAATGATAATCGATGTGGCTGCAACCCCATACATCGTTGATGAAAAAGTCCGTATAAATATTAAGAGCGGGAACATTGCACTGCCCCGTTTCTTTCAAGCGATTGATGAAGAAGGAGGGAAACCCGTGGGTGCAGATGATGAGGTCCGGCTGTTCCCTGGCAAGAATCTCTTTGACTTTTTTCAGAAACAGCAATTCATATGCTTTATGGGGACGCTCCCCCTTGCTGCGGTAAGCAAATTTGCGATAGGTCCAGGAATAGGTTTCCGGAAAATGCCGGATCCATTGAAGATAGCCTTTCGTTAAACCGCCTTCAACCAGGGGGTTCCACTCACTTAGAATATCCAGTTTTTTGCATTCGATTTCCCCTGAATTTGCATGGATGCTTTCGCAGATCGCATCAGCCACCTGGTGATGGCCCGAAGGCATACTTTTCAATAGAGGGAAAATCAGTACTTTCTTCATTGCACCGCCTCCAGATAAGTATCGGCCGTGACAAATTCAATTGCAGGATTCAGGTATGGATATTCCCTCATCCCGCCCCGGTAAACCAGGTTCAGATCAGCGGATGAAAATAAATCACGGGGAGTAATCAGCGCATGCGGTTTTTCCACTGGCCGGATGCCGCCCGCTGCCAAAGCCTCTGCAACGAATTGCGAACAAAAATAAGCATATTTCCGATTGTAGTTATAATTCAACGCAACCGCAAACAAGCCGGTGAAATTATATTTGAACAAATCCTGTTCCCGCTCCATCTTTTGCACATACCCCCAGATGCGGCGATAGCTCTCCTCGTTCAATTCCAATTTGCAGACAGCACAGTCCGCCCGCTGAAAAAGATGATCCTGGACATCTTCTTTTACGAACCCACCGATAAACGCATTATCAGTTTCTTTTCGGCCAAAACTGTACATGCGGCTCAAATCCCTTGTAAAGGACAGCGATACGTGGCTGAAAGGATAGCCCGTACAGTTCTTTATCATTCTGGCTAAGTTTGTTTTGGTGTCGGTGAACACAATATACACTTCCATTTAAGCATCCCCTTGCATACAGTCCGAATTTTTCAAGCTATACCCTTAACCAAAGTTTATATTTCTGTTTAAACACATACATCAGGCGCCGGGCCATGTTTATATGCGACCAGAGGCTTAGGATACTTCAGGACTCATTTATTAATTTAACGAATGAAAGCGAGTAAAGTTTCATAAAATTATGTAATTTTCTGTTAGATTTACTTATTATTATAGTCCTAATCAGCCAAAAAAGAATCAAAAAAATTATTAAGATTTTATTAATATGGAAATAAAAATCTATAGTAGACGATATTCCGCAAAACAGCTTCGCTTGCCTGGGGGCTCGCGCTGAGCTAACTCGGTCTCGTTTCACTTCGCCCGAGTGGATCTCAGCGCTTCGCTTGGCCCCCTGGGCGTCTTCGCTGTTTTGCTCCATATCTAAGCAATTCTCTCAGCGTAGAAGCGTCATATTTATGCTGACTCTTTAGTTCAACATTTATAATATAAAAAAATCCGAGAGTCAGCAGTGCTGCCTCCCGGATGAACGATTTGACGTTACATATTCTTGCCTATTTGAATGATTTTCATAAGCCGTGTGGTGGCATTATATAGAAGCTTTTCACTGTTCAGCATGGCATCCGACAGGCTCATGGGGCTGTCAGAAATCGGCATGATCGCTGCGACGCCTTCATGTTCCAGCTGTTCGGTTCCCGGACCGATTGAACCGGCAAAAGCGATGACTGGCACAGCCGTTTCTTTCGCCAGCCGGCCTATGCCGACCGGCACTTTGCCGAATAGCGACTGGCCATCAATCTTCCCTTCCCCCGTCAGCACCAGATCCGCATCTTCCAATTGCTTCGCAAGCCCTGCCGCTTCCGATATCATTTCCAAGCCGCTCCGAAATTCAACATTCAACAACGTCCGCAACAAATATCCGATGCCTCCAGCAGCCCCGCTCCCCGGTTCACCGGCGAACGCTGTACCCGTTTGGCGCGTCGTGATATCGGCAAAGCTGCGCATGCCCCTCTCGAAATTTTCAATTTGGTTCGCTGCCAAACCTTTTTGCGGCCCGAATACAGCGACGGCCCCGTCGTTTCCGAGGAGCGGATTGCTGACATCGCTTGCGATGGTAATCTGCACCGCTTCCAGCCGCTGATCCAATCCCGACACGTCGATGGCGGCGATGCGATCCAGTTGTCCGCCAATCCAGAGCAATTCCTCCTGCTTGTCATCAACAAATTTCACTCCGAGCGCCTGAAACAAGCCGGTTCCGGCATCGATGGTGGCACTGCCGCCCAGGCCAAGTATAATTTTTTCCGCACCTCTATCCAGTGCATCTTTTATCAGTTGGCCTGTGCCAAAGCTCGAAGCCCTCTCCGGATCCAATTCTGCATCGCTCAATAAAGGCAGACCGGAAGCAGCGGCCGTTTCGATAATTGCAGTTCGATCTTCATCCAACCAGCCATATTGTGCCGTCATCTTTCTACCCAGTGGATCAAGTGCGAGACAGCTGATCCTTTCCCCGCCGCGGTTCCACAGCACCGCGTCAACCGTCCCTTCTCCTCCATCAGCCATCGGAATTTGCACGGTATTGATAGATGGATCGAAATTCCAAATAGCCTCATTGATAATTCGGGAAGCTTCCACACTGGTGAGAGATCCTTTGAATGAATCAGGTGCAATCACAATTTTCATAACGAACCTCCCATCGGCAATAAATTAATCACAGCGTAGCAGTCATTCATTGCTGCTGCAAATTATTTTTTTGCCCCGCTCTCCAGCAATGATTGTTCCACGACTGCCAAAAATTTCTTTATCTCTTCGATAGAGGTCTCTTTGTAAAATGAAATCCGGATGAATTTTCTCGCCGCATCGCCTGCGACACCCATGGCGAGCATCGCAGACATCGCTTCACCCGCTCCGATTTTGCAGGCGGTGCCAGTTGAAATCGCGATTTGATGGCGGTTGCATTGGAGCATCATCCATTGCCCTTCAACATGTGGCAATAATAGCCCTTGGATAAAAGGCGATTTCACGGCTGCATTTCCCGCTGGCACGATGCCCTCAGGTAAATTGTGCAGCAAAAAAGTTTGAAGCTCCTCAGCATTTCTGTAATTTTCCGCTTGTTCCGCCACCGCGTGTTTTGCCGCAATCGTCGCAGAAACGATGCCAGGAACATCGACGGTGCCCGCGCGAAAGCCGTTTTGATGCACCGTTCCTTCATAAACCGGCTGCCAGTGGATGCCTGGATCCAAATAGACGATGCCGACACTTTTCGGCCCTGCGATTTTATGCGCCGAAAAAACGGCGGAGGCGACGCCGCTCTCGTTCAGATCGATCGGCAATTTCCCGAGGCCCTGCACCATATCCGAGTGGAGTGGCACACCGAATTGCTCCGCGTATGTCGCGCAGCGGGCAACATCCTGGATCGCACCCATTTCTGAATTGACAAGCTGCATGACGACAAGCGCCGTGTTGTCATTTACCGCGCTTTCATACGCCGGCATTTCCAAAAGCCCGTTGTCGTCCACTGGCAAATATTCAATGTCGTAGCCTTCCTTCCCGAGTTCAGCTAAAACAGCCAGCACAGACGCATGTTCCAAAGGCGTCGTCAGAATCGTTCTGCAATGCTCCGGCCGACCCTTCAATAACGAACGGATCGCCAATTGATTGCCTTCTGAAGCATTACCGGTGAAATAAAAACCGTCTTTTCTCCCATTCAATAATTGCCCCCAAATCCGGCGGCAGGAATCCACCCAATTTGCCGCTTCGGTGCCGGCGTCATGAAGGCTTTGTGTATTGCCGAATGCACTTTCGGCTGTTTCCAAATATGCCTGCAAGGCTTCTTCCCGCATTGGCAAAGTTGCCGCTGCGTCCAAATAAGTTCTCATGAATCCATCAAAATCCCTTCGAAATGCATTTTAATCTTGTAATCACTGTATCTTTATGTCATTAATAGTGTCAAGACACTTGTAAAGAAGGTGTAAAGTTTGTTTGATGTTTGTATTATTGGCGGGGGTGCTGCCGGCCTCATGCTGGCCCATTCGCTGCCTGCTCATTATAAGATTGCCGTATTGACGAAAGACACACCCACAAACGCAAATTCGAGCCTTGCCCAGGGAGGCATTGCGTCCAGCCTCGATCCCACTGATTCACCGGCAGCTCACGCCGAAGACACTTTACAGGCGACCGCCGGCCATTCAGCGCCAGAGCGAGTGGAAATTTTGACGGGTGAAGGTGAATCCCTCATCCGCCAGTTAATGGCAGACGGCTTGCCCTTCGATAAGGATGATGCCGGAAACCCCCTCCTCGGAATGGAAGGCGCCCATAGCAAACGGCGCATCCTGCATGCCGGCGGTGACCAGAGCGGTAAAATGCTGATGCGCTATTTATTGAAGAAAACCGAAAACCGCATCCACCGTTTTTCTCACCACCAGGCGCTGGAGCTCGTTATCGACGAAGAACGATGCCTGGGCATAATTGCGAGTGACATAGACGACAAAAGAAGTGTGATCAATGCCCGTCATACCGTTCTGGCAACGGGCGGTGTCGGGGCCTTATACAGCAACACTTCCAACGCGTCCGTTGCAGAAGGCGACGGACTGTCGCTCGCCTACCGCGCCGGAGCCATTTTGGAAGATCTGGAATTCGTCCAGTTCCACCCAACCATTTTAACGATAGATGGCCAATCCAAAGGCTTAATTTCCGAGGCCGTTCGGGGAGAAGGGGCGTTGCTGGTTAATCAAAACGGCCGCTCTATTATGGATGGAATTCATCCATTAAAGGAACTTGCCGCGCGCGACATTGTTGCGCGCGCGATCGAATGGCATTGGCAGCAGCAAGGCCCCGTTTACCTGGATGCCCGGCATATAGCTGATTTCCGCAATAAATTCCCTTCGATTCTAAAAAATTGCCTGGCTCACGGGATCGATCCTGCGACCGATCTCCTCCCTGTCCGGCCGGGTGCACATTTTCATATGGGCGGCGTCAAAACGGACGACAGAGGCAGAACAAATATTGCCGGTCTCTATGCCATTGGAGAAATTGCCTCTACCGGCGTTCACGGAGCCAATCGGCTGGCAAGCAACTCGCTGCTTGAAGCACTCGTTTTTGCGAAACGGCTTGGCGAATATCTTTCGAATTCTGTCCGTGATGAATTTGAATCTTCCCAATTCCTGGAGCCAAGCTGGCATATTGCAGCCAACTCATTTACCACATCACTCCCTCATCAAGAAGGGATGCGCCTGGAGATGACCCGCTCAGTCGGCATTGTCCGTGAAAAAACACGGTTGAAATCGTTTATTGAAGCATACAAAATGCACATAGTTGAAGATTTACTGCTTCTGAGCAACGAGGAAATCAGTCGTTTTCATCGCCAGACTGCCAGCACGCTCATTGCAACGGCCGCCTATCTGCGCGACGAAAGCCGCGGTGCACACTTCCGGACTGATTACCCTGCCCTGTCGGCTGAGTGGCAAGGAAAAGTGATTGAACTCTCAAAAAATGGAATTTCATTCAATGAACGGAAAATTCACAGCAAGGAGACTGTATAATGAACAAATTACTGGCGGAAAGAGCGTTGAAACATTTTTTAATCGAAGATATTGGGGATCGGGATGCCTCCTCAGTCATTTTTGAAGACAGCGATTCGGGCGAGGCAATCGTTCGGATGAAAACGGCCGGGGTCATTGCCGGTTTGCAAAATTTCGAGTGGGGCTATCACCTGCTGGATCCTTCCATCACCGTTCAAAAACTCAAAAGCGATGGTGACCAGGTAGTTGCCGGCGAGGCGATTGTGAAAATCAGCGGCAATGTGGCAGGGCTGTTGGCGGGCGAACGCGTCTTCCTCAATCTTGTTCAACGGATGAGTGCGATTGCCACGTTGACGCAGCAATGTGTGGCAGCACTTGGTTCTTCCCACACACGCATCGTCGATACCCGAAAAACCACTCCCGGCCTCCGGATGTTCGAGAAATACGCTGTGCGAACAGGCGGCGGATTCAATCACCGCAACGGGCTTTACGACGCGGTTATGCTGAAAGACAATCACATTGCTGCTGCCGGTTCAATCACTGAAGCTATCAGAAAAGTCCGTGCAGCACATGGCCATATGATGGTGGTCGAAGTGGAAGTGGAAACAGAACAGCAATTGCTAGAAGCAATCGCTGCCGCACCGGATGTCATTATGTTCGACAACCAGACGCCGGGACAGATCAAACGCTGGGTGGAACTTGTACCCGCCAGCATCCGAACAGAAGCATCCGGCGGCATCGATTTGGCGAGTCTCGCGGATTACCGCGACACCGGCGTCGACGTCATTTCCATCGGCGCCTTGACGCACAGCATCAGCAATCTGGATATGACTATGAATTTAAGCGTTTCACATAAGGAGGCAATTACACAATGACTTCATTGTTGGAAGAACTGCAATTGGCGGATGCCATGCCCGATCATTATCTGTCCGCCACGACCGAAGAATTGCATGCACGGGCAAAGCATGCACGCGAATTATTGGGTGATCGCCTGTATATACTCGGCCATCATTATCAAAAAGATGAAGTGATCCGTTATGCGGATGTCACCGGCGACTCCTTGCAATTGTCGCAGATTGCCGGCAGCCAAACCGCTGATTACATCATTTTCTGCGGCGTCCATTTTATGGCGGAAACAGCCGACATGTTAACAACACCCGAACAGGCCGTTCTGCTTCCGGATATGCGTGCCGGCTGCTCAATGGCGGATATGGCAAATATCGATCAGACCGAACGTGCCTGGCTCCAACTGCAAGAGCTGTTCGGCGACACCATCACACCGTTGACTTACGTCAATTCCACCGCTGCCATCAAAGCTTTTGTGGGCAGAAACAGTGGTGCAACCGTAACTTCCTCTAATGCGGTGGAAATGGTGGAATGGGCGCTCGGCCAAAAAGAGCGTATGCTGTTCCTGCCAGATCAGCATCTGGGAAGAAATACCGCGGTGAAACTCGGCATTCCACTCGAGCACATGGCCGTGTGGGATCCCATCAAACAGAAATTGGAATTGCAATGTGAACTGGATGAAGTCAAAGTTATCCTCTGGAAAGGCCATTGCTCGGTGCATATGAATTTCCTGCCGAAGCATGTCGAAATTCTGCGAACCAAAGAACCGGACCGCAATATCCTGGTCCATCCCGAATGCACCTATGAAGTGGTCAGTATTTCAGATTACGCCGGTTCGACCAAATACATCATCGACATGATTGCAGCCTCCGAACCCGGATCAAAATGGGCAATCGGCACAGAAATGAATCTCGTGAACCGGCTGATCAACGATTATCCGGACCGTGATATTGTGTCACTCAACCCGTATATGTGCCCGTGCCTGACGATGAACCGAATCGATCTGCCACATTTAACCTGGGTTCTGGAAGAATTGGTTGAAGAGCGGGTGATCAACCGCATTACGGTGGATAAACAGACAACGGATGAAGCTGTGATGGCTTTGGAAAAAATGCTTTAAATGCCTGGCACTGGAGTCTGGACAACGAAAAAATCCCACATCTCGTTTTAATGAGGTGCGGGATTTTTCTATGTCTTTAAATACTTAATGCTTTTTGATACAGCCAGGTCTTCAAGTTTCCGATGGAAGGAAAGGAAATGGATTCTCCAGTTGTTTTATTTTCCGCTTTGATAATCACGTCAAATTCATCTGGAGTGAACGACCAGCCTTCATTCATCAGAGTACGCGTCATTTTGACAACCATGCTTGAACCTTTGATCGTTTCTAAACTCATCGGTCTCAACTCCTCTTGTGGGATGAATTGCTTCTTTTAGTTTATTTCACATTCAAGATAATTGAAAGTTTAATGATTTATACCTCCTTTTTTCATTTCGTAAACTTTTTAATTTATGATAAATATTCATATTATGTAAAGTAAACAAACTGCCCAACCCTTATATACACCTTGTATAACTATTTTACTTTTAAATAAATCTCTTCCAAATTAAAAGCAGGAGCCCAAGTTAACCCCCACTTTCCTCTTTGCATATGGAATTGATATGGGCTTGCAGGATGTTCCGCCCCTTCGCCGGGTTAAGTTCGGTTCCACGAAGCATCAAATCCATCGCCAGGCCGTCCATTAAAGCATACAACCTGTCCGTTTGAAGGCTCAAATCCGTGTCTTTTTTCAGCAGATTGAGCATCACCAAATTCGACATGATGGATTTCACGGCCTGGTAAATGCTGTCGCGGCTGGAGTCATAGGATTTTTGCGAGAAGTTCTTCTGCAATTTGAATATCAACCGGGCTTCAGCCGCGGCATCCCCGCCTTCTGCCGTTGGCAATAAGCCGAGCAAAACGTTTAGAATTTTTTCCTGCGGCGGCAGATCCAGCATGAAAAGTTCGGACGTCCGTTCAGCCAGTTCCGCATGAATCAGGTCTTCCGTAAAAGCGAGCAGCTCTTCCTGTGACTTGAAATAATAACGCAATGCACCAAGAGTTATACTTGCCTCCTTTGCTATATTTCGTACAGATGCCCCTCCCACGCCCTCCTTTAAGATTATTTTCCATGCGGCATGTGCAATATCCAATTTTTTGGTTTGGTGATCAATAAGTTTTGGCATATATCCATTTTATCAGAATACTTTTATTATTCAATAAATATGATACGACTGTATCAAATAAAAATCACTCCACAGCGCTATTTAATACAACTGTATTATCAAATAGTTAATAACTTTGCTGTATTGTGGATAACCTCGTTGTTCTGTGGGTTACTGGATAACTGGTCTCCAAAGGCCTTCCCATGGGTTCACATCCGAATCATCTTTATCAGAAATATGATTATGCTGCCGAATATCACAAACATGAAGATTGGCAGGAAAAAATCCCCTAATCCTGCTGCTGCGCCATCTGCTACACGACTCCCCTGGAATATCAGAAAGCTGAACAGCAGGACGGATTCATTTTTCAGCACATTGACCATGAATACTCCGTTGCGGTATTGTGCTTCAAGGTTGTCTTCTCTTAAATTGATGTAATTGAAGATATGCGGATACCTTTCCAAGATGGTCATCATGATCCATAGCCCGGCTGCTACTAGTGGGAGGATCCACAATTCAATTTTGCTTCCCCATCGATCAACTGTTCCCGAAGCGTCGTAATGGCCTGGTACCCGATCCGGCAAGGATGGATAGGCGTTTATCAAATAAATGATGACAGCAATGAAAATTAATAGCGTAAAAACATCAAGAAACCTCGCCAACGATGATTTCGGAAGCTCCATTGCAGGTTGCTTTTTCATCGGCTACCCCTCCCTCTTTCATTTAATACGGAAGAAAGTTGGATAAGTTTCAGTATGCGATGAAATCATACGCAAGAATTGAGCACAGAAAAGCCGCAGCGGAAAATTCCGCTGCGGCTCTATGGCTATTTCATTGTCCTTTATATTCGATTTACAAACCCCGTTTGCGGTCATCGTCGCTGAATAAACCTTTGTCTTTGTCTTTATTTTTGTTGGCGTCTTCATCAATATCCGCTTCTTCACGGCGAACGGTTTCACTAACATGCTCGGTATCTTGCACTTTGCGTTTGCCGACGACAATTTCTTCACTGACAACATCATCTTTCGTCACGTTTAACCGTTCTTCGTTTACATCCACATGAATCGAGTCTTTGTCGCCAAGTCCATCACGATCACGATCCGTTACATCGGATCCTTCATTTACCGGACGCCGTTCGACATAAACTTCCTCGCGCTGCACCGGCACATCAACCGTTTGTTCTTCTTCCACAACATGCTTGCCGACATTGACTTCACCGGTCTGCACACGCTCTTTATCAACATTCAACCGTTCTTCATGCAGTTTCATGCTTTCTTCATTGCCGGTACCCGAACTTTCACGATTGCCGCGGCTTAAATCTCCGCCAGCTCCCGTTGTGCTTCCACTGGCAAAAGTGCCGGAAGTGCCGGCAAAGTCCTGGTCCACATACAATAGGATGCGGCCATTTTCGACATGGCTGCTGTAATCGGAACCCTGGTTCGAATCATCACTTACATTGCGATACGAATTTCGTTCCGTATCATCCCCAGAGAACAGATTCGTGAATTTATCTTTCCACCCGGTGTCTTTGTCTCCGGACGTAATGTTCGTTCTCGTCTTGTCCTGCAATGTATCAATATTGGCACCGTCTTTGGCAACTACATACATATCCTCTTCCCGGTAGCCCTGCTCTTTCAATTCTTCAATTTTCTTAAATACCTGGGCCTGCAGCTCGAATGTACCGACTAATTTGTCATTATTGTTCTTCATCTTAAAACCTCCAATAAAATTGTGATTTTCTTTATAGATGAAACTACATAATTAGTACCCGGTAGGCTCAACATTAAACATTGCCGGCGGGAACGGCCAATCGCAGCGATGAATTCTGCTGCTTATTTCTCACGGTCGCCTGCAGGCAAATCGCTGTCATCAATATCCACTTCTTCACGGCGCAGCGTTTCCGAGATGTGCTTGGTATCGGTAATTTTTCTTTTCGTGACCACAATTTCTTCTGTTACCACTTCTATTTTCGTCACGACGAGTCTTTCTTCAACGACGGGGATATGAAGTTCATCCCCTACCTGATAAGGCTCTTTTTGCACCTCTTCATCGGGGTTGCCATTGTCCGTCACCGGTCTTCTTTCAACCGTTACCTCATCTCGTTCCACCGGCACATCCATTTCCTGCTGCTCTTCAACAACTCGTTTGTTTATGTTCACTTCACCCGTCTGGACGCGCTCTTTGTGTACCTCCAACTGTTCTTCGTGCAGGAACAAGCTGTCTTCTTCTGAGTCGGAACGGTTTTTCCGGCGGTCCTTCCGGCTCATCTTGGCCGGCTCCCCGAATTCATTGTCCGGATTATAGGAAGTGCCGCCGACTGCGGAACCTGAAATACGATGAGCTTCTGTGAATTCATTGTCCGGCATAGTTGGGTCACCCGTTGCAGGAGACGCATCATGTGTGGTGGCCGCTGCGTAGACTTCATCATCCGCGAACAGGAAAATTTCTCCGTTCTCAATGCGGCGATTGAAGTCTTCCGCTTCATCTCTCGTAAAACCCATTTCCTCAAACACGTTTTTTAACGAGTGGTTGCCGGAAAACATTTCTTTGAACTTGTCGATCCATTCGCCGTCCTGTTCCGTACTGAAATGGACATCTGAATAGGAGCGCAAGCCATTGATCTGCTCATTATCTTTGGCGATAACGTATAAATTATCCGTTGGGTAACCATCCATTTTCAATTCTTCGATTTTTTCCTGAACTTCCATTTGCCCGCCAAAAAAACCGAAACGCTTATTGCCCTTGTTGTCCATTGTTTACATACCTCCAACAATCGATTTGATTGAAATTTCTCCGTATAGTTTCACTACCCTTTGCAATTTCAATCAAAACTACTGATGGTTTTGCGCAATAAAAAAGCCTTCCCTGCAAAGGAGAGACTTTTAAAACACCCAATTATTTCTTGGCACGGGATTTGAAATCCTTTTCAATATCCTTTTTCCAGTTGCGGTCGATCGCTTTGCCGGTGCGGAACGAGGTCACCGCTTCGCTAAGAACCTGGTAATTCAATTGCGTTCCTTCAGCGTCTGCATGATACTCAACTGCAAATTCCTCTGCCACGCCAAATTGCTTCGCTGTGGCAACGGCGTCGATGTTGGCACCAAGAAAAATGAATTCCCAATTCGCTTTGTCCTTCTGCGCGGCAATCATTTCATGGATTTTTTTGTAATTATATTCGCAGCTGGAGTTTTCCATGCCATCCGTCGTGATGACGAACATCACCTTGTCTGCTCGCGCCTGTTCCATCGTCCGCTGCTGGGCATTGCTGATCTTTTGGATGGTCGAACCGATGGCATCCAGAAGAGCTGTTGTGCCACCGACTTCGTAATCCGTTTCCGTGAGCGGTGAAATTCCTTCCAGTGCAATCCGGTCATGCAGCAATTCATAGGATTGGTTGAAGAGCACCGTCGTGACCCGCACTTCACCGGGCAGATTCCGCTGCTTTTCGACCAGCGCGTTAAAACCGCCGATTGTGTCTTTTTCCAGTCCCGCCATTGAACCGCTCTTGTCGAGTATGAATACCAATTCCGTCATTTCGTTTGTCATTTTCTGTTCCTCCTTAAGTTTTGATTACAACTTAAGGATACGATTTTCAGCCAGGAAAAAGGTCGCTTTGGAAGCGACAATTCTGGCACCGCTAAAATGTCTCATTCCTCTATTGTCCGTTTTTCTATTCGGATAAAATCGTTCGGTGACATAAACTGCCTGAAATATTTCAGGAACAATTCGTCATTCCAGGCCAGGCGGTGCTTGACTTCCTGCAGATAGGCATATGCATATCCCCTGTTCGCCTCAGTCAGCTTCAACTCCATTCCGTTCTGCTCCAAAAGAAGTTGAACGGGCAGAAATTCCTCAGCCCTTCCCGATTCGATTCGAGTTGCTGCAGCGACCCGCAATTCTTCAACAAAATCAGCCAGCCCCGATTCCTGCAAATCTTCCCACTCTTTCTCAACGCCAGAATGGATGCTATTAAACAGGAGTTGAATATCATGGAGCGTCAACCGCTTTTTACCGATGAAAAGCGCCATTGCTTCTTCTTCCAACTTTCGGATCAGCGGGATTTCTCTTTTCCTGTCTTTTAACGCATTGAGGATGCCCATATAATACCAGCTTTGATCGCGTTTTCCTCTATTAAACCGATTCCATGTGCTTTCTCCTTGTTTTTGCACATCAGCCTGAATAGAACGTAAATTATGCAATTTATCTGCCAGGATCAGATACAGTTCATCCGTGGAATGATAAGGCAACACATCGATTGTGCGCTGTTTTCGCAATTCCCAGGACAGTGACTTGTCCGGTTCAGAAGCGGATTTTACCAGCATCAAAATGTCTTCTCCGAAATTTTTGAACAGCTCTTCTTCTGTTGCATCCGTGTCTTCGAGCGTATCGTGCAATAAAGCGGCCACAACGACCTTTTGCGGCTGTTTTTCCTCCAACAGAATCATTGCGACACCAAGGGGGTGCGTGATATAAGGGATATTTGTCCCTTTGCGGTATTGGCCATCATGCTTCACTGCTGCAAAACGGGTTGCGTTATCAATCAGCTGACTCATGGGACTCCTCCATTCTCCTTGGGTTTCCAAAGACTTACTATTCCACTAATTTTATCATATTCAATCCACTTTTCATCAGCGTTTAATTTGCAATGAATGAAAATGCAATAGCGAATTTTTTTCTTCTCAATAGCTTATAAGGATTATTGGAGATTTTTCAAAACTTTTGACAAAGGATAGATACCAAGGCTTTGGACGATCAGGGACAGCAGAATTGCGGCAAAAGTCAACGACACCAAAATCTGTTCGCTGCCGGAAGCCGTTTCTTCAAGCCATAGCAGCAACGCCACCGACATTGCACCTTTTATGCCTGACCAGGCAGTTAATGTAATGGTTGAAAAGTCATTTTTAAATTCTCGGCGCCACCTGGGAACACCGTAGATAATTGCGGCTATGACGATAAAGCGGATAATGATGGCAAGCAGGAAAATCGCAATTGCATACCACCACTCTGAAAATGCCAGATACTCAGCCCCGCGGATGCCGATCAGAAGAAACAGCACTGCCAGCAATACCGGCGTGACGATATCCCAAAAACCATCAAGCGATTCTTTGAGATTATCTTCCTTAATGTCCTTGCTCATTTCATAGGACACAAAAATACCAGCGGCCACTGTCGCCAGGACACCAGAAAATCCGATGGCTTCACTGATATAAAAACCCCCGTACGCACCTACTATGCTCAGCATGACCTGATATTTTTTATCCTGCATGAAGCGGATCGTTTTCCTCATCAGCCAGCCGATCCCGATGCCCAGCAGTATTCCGCCAACCGAGACCAGGAAGAGCTCCGAAAGGAATTTACCTGCAGAAAAGCTCCCTCCAGTCTGGTACATTGTCAGGAAAACGGTGAAAAAGACGATGCTTGTGCCATCATTGATCATCGACTCCCCTTCCACAACATCTACAATTTGCTCTGCGCCGGTGCTTTCTTGCAGGATTGCAGTGACCGAAGCCGGATCAGTGGGTGCAAATATTGCAGCCACCAGAAAAGCTGCAGTAAGTGACAGCGCGGTAAAGAACGTTCCCGCCAGATAAATGGACAGGCCCAGCAGAAAAACGGTAGCAATCATGCCGATCGTACTTAACATGAGGATAATGCCGATATTTTCCTTCAAAGGTTTCAGGGGAAACTGGTAAGCGGACGTAAAAAGAATGGCGGGAAGAAAGACGTTGAAAATAATATCTTTCGAGATGGTGAAATTCTCGAAATAAGGGACAAAGGACAAGCCCAATCCTATCAACACCAGCACGACAGGAACCGGAAAAAACTTCTTCTTGATATCAATCGTGTAGACGATGTAGCCGATAAATAATAGGATAAGCATTTGATGTGTGACCACCAAAACGACCTCCTGTCCAGTTTTTCAAGTGAGGTGTGTTCACCAAAAGCTTGCATCGTCACTGATCCTCTTTACCAATTTGCTTGCGCAATTTTATCAACGATTGATGGAGCCGGCTTTTGATGGTCCCTACAGGCTCATCCTCGATTTGCGAAATTTCATTCAGCGAGTAGCCTTTCCAATAGAAAAGATTTACGGTCCGGAGTTGCGCCGCGGTTAGGCATTTCTTCGCTTCCGAAATCTCATTTTTATCAATCAATTGTTCTATTTCATCCGATTGATTGGTCTGTTCCGATAACCGATCCTCTCCAAATGCTGTCTTCGACCGTTTTTGCGCCTGTTCATGTCGGAAATGATCAATACAGACGTTCCTTGAAATCGTCAAAAGCCAATTTACAAAGCTCCCTTTGGACTCGTCGTAAATGCTGTCAGTGGTCCACAGTTTCAAAAAAATCAATTGGCTGATTTCCTTCGTTGTTTCGGTATTGCCATTGCAAAATTTGAAGACAAAACTATAAACCAATCCAATGTAGCGTTCATATAATTCTTCCAATGCGGCGCGGTGTTTCTGCTCGACCAGTTCCATCAATTCCATGTCACTTTTACATTTCATGTCAGCGCACACCTTCTCCCCGCAGTTTCTGGTTTGCAGTAAATAAATTCAAGAAATAAAAATAATTACGATGAATTTCAAACCTGTTTAAGGGTTTCTACGTTACCTATAATATAGAGAATATTCTGAGTAAACGGAAGTCATGATGCAGTCCCTTGTTCTGTGTTGGGTCCTACCATCTCCTAATTCACTCATGCCTCAGTCCAATGCTTTCTTCTTCGAAAATAAAAAACTTGAGAAAGGGGTTCGAAAAATGGAAAAGCGTTTGTTTCTTTTCACCATTCTCTCCGCATTATTTTTGTTGGCGGCCTGCGGCAATGACCAGGAAAATTATATGGGCGGAGACCCTTCCCCGCCAGAGGAAACAGAAGAACCGGCCGGAACAGAAGAAAACAGTACCGATGATGATAACGGTGAAACTGACGATAGCGACGACAACGAAGATTCCGAACAAGCTTTGCGGGTAATGGAAAATGACTCTGTTGGCGAATACTTGGCAGATTCTGAAGGGATGACCCTCTATTACTTCACAAATGATGAGCCTGAGACAAGCAATTGCACCGATGATTGTTTAGTCAACTGGCCTGCTTTTACCGCGTCGGAAATCGACGAGCCGGAGGGATATGAAGATGATGATTTCGACACAATTACACGGGAAGACAATGGAGAGGAACAAGTGACCTATAAAGGATATCCCCTATACTATTTTGTTAACGATATGATTGAGGGAGATGTTAACGGACAAGGCTTGAATGATGCATGGTATATAGTGAATGACACAACTGAATTTCCTGAGTAAATTGACGAATATGACCCCGACAAGGCCGTTGTTGTGAAGTTACAACAACGGCTTTTTTATGCGATATCCTTTCAAGGCAGCCGGATATTTCGCATCAATAAAACCGTACATATAAATCCTTCTCTACTCTTCCATTTCTAATCCCCCACCCCAATCAGCAGCAATGCTATGTATTTGGTCATTGACTACTTACACGATACAATGGAATTTGCTCGTTATTAATGAAGAGGTGAAATTTTTTGAGAAGCGGTAATCCAAGTTTGAAAAAAGAAGCATTTGAGAAATTCGACAAATTCGATTCCAGCAACACAATGACCATTCAAGGAACGGTGAATAAGACATTGATCCTTCTGCTCCTCGTGTTGGCGACATTCGTCTATTCCTGGAACCAATTTGCCACCAATCCCGGCAACGTTCTGCCGCTTATACTTATTGGCGCAATCGGCGGTTTGGTAGTAGCCATCATCACCATTTTCGTCCCGAAAATCGCACCTTTCACCGCTCCACTTTACGCATTGCTCGAAGGATTATTCCTCGGGGCCATTTCCGCGCAATACGAAGCGCAATATGGCGGAATCGTCTTCCAGGCCGTTCTTTTGACAATGGGTGTGCTTTTCAGCCTGTTATTCGCTTATAAATCAGGTATCATCAAAGTCACAAAGAACTTCAGACTCGGCGTAATCGCTGCAACAGGCGCCATCTTCCTTGTCTATATCGTATCGTTTGTCGGCGGGTTTTTCGGATTCAATGTTCCCTATCTGCATGATTCCTCGCCAATCGGCATCGCCATCAGCGTCGTTATTGTCATCATTGCCGCATTGAATCTCGTGCTCGATTTTGACTATATTGAAAATGCTTCCGCCAGCAGAGTCCCAAAATACTTTGAATGGTACGGAGCTTTCGGCTTGCTTGTCACATTGGTTTGGCTTTACCTCGAAATTCTTCGCTTGCTGTCGAAACTGCGCAGCAGGTAACCCAAAAACGTCCTTCGGGGCGTTTTTTATTTTTCAATTCCAAGCAGAATTCAACATCAAAAAATGAATCTCTTCTGAGTGGAGTTCAAAAAACCAGCACTTGTTGCCTTTCTTGCTAAAAACTATTGCCGTTTCTTATAGCCATCGATCGCTGCCCCAATTACCAACCCAATTCCAGTTCCCACTCCAGCCCAAATAACATTTCCTGTAATTATCAGGCTTAAGGCAGCACCAATCGCAGTTCCAAATATTAAACCCAAGCCGGTAAATGGAATTTTTGAGTAGTCGGTTTTGTTTTTTTCAGCCACAATAACACCTCTTCCTCTTGAATTTTCTTTTCTGATTTGTAATTCCGCTTGCCGCGTTCGACTTGAAATAGCCATTTTTATAATCATAACAACATCCCTTGCATAAAAGATAGAATTTTCAGTCAAAAGAAGCGGATTTATCGACGGTTTGCTTTACACTTGAGGAAAGTAATGTGCTGGAGGTGAACATTATGGAGATGGCAGCGACGCTCATCGGTGGCATCGGCTTGTTTGTGCTCGGCATGCAGATGATGACAGGAGCATTGAAAGAACTGGCAGGCGAGTTCATCAAAGACTGGATGAACCGTATTGCCGGCGGAACCGCCCGCGCCATTTTTTCCGGCGCTTTGTTCACCGCGATCATCCAATCCTCGACTGCGGTGACGGTGTTGACAATCGGCTTTGTCAGCGCCGGCTTGCTGCCCTTCCGGCAATCGATCGGCTTGATCATGGGGGCGAACATCGGTAGTACGAGCACGGGTTGGCTGGTGTCGCTCATCGGTTTCAAGGTGGATTTGTTGGCGTGGGCGCTGCCAATCATCGGCATCGGCATGCTGGCGAAAACGGCACTGCCAAAACCTCAGGCCGCCTACGGCAAGGCTTTTGCCGGCTTCGGATTGCTGTTCCTCGGCATCGGGGTGCTGCAGACTGGAATGACGGAGCTGCAGGCAGCAGTGTCTTTTGAAGGGCTGACAAACATCTTTTTGCTGATTTTTGTCGGTGCAATGATGACCGTGATCATGCAGTCGTCGTCGGTCGCAGTGGCCACGACGTTGACGGCGCTGTTCTCTGGCGTCATCGGCTTTGAACAAGCCGCCTACCTGGTTATCGGCCAAAATATCGGCACGACATTTACTGCGGTGCTGGCTACAATTGGGGCAGGAACAGCGGCGAAACGGGCGGGGCTGACACACGTGCTGTTCAATTTGGGTACGGCGTTTCTAGCTGTGCTGCTCGCGCCGCTGTTATTATGGGCGACGCGCGGTCTGAGCACGGCCCTTTTCGGGTCATTCGACGCGGCTGTCGGCATCGCCATTTTCCATACTTTGTTCAATGTGCTCGGCGTGCTGGCATTTGCAGCGATACTGCCCTGGTTCGTCCGGCTGCTGGAATGGCTGCTGCCCGATAAAGGTGATCCGTTGCTGCACCATTTGGATGCATCGGTGGCAGTCATTCCGGAAGTTGGTCTCGAAGCGGCGCATCGCACCATCCAATTGATCCTGGCGAAACTGTTCGGATTGGCTCGCGATTTGCTTGTGGGCGGTGATGCCGATGCGGAAGAGATTGCCCGTTTGCATAATGCGGCGATGCGGGTTCGCACATTTTTGACAAAAATTGAGACGATGTCACCGGAAGTATTCAATCGTCATGTCCACATTTTGCATGCACTCGACCACATTGACCGGCTGCTGCAGGTGCTCAGTGAACCGGCCGCGAAAGATGCAAACCAACTCCACCCGCGGCTTGCCGAACGCTGCCTGCCTTTGCTGAATAATTCCGAGCAGCGCATTCTTGATGATAAAGCCATGCCGGCATTAACGTCGGAACTCAGGGATGCATCAGCGGCTATGGCGAATCACCGCAAAGTCCGCCGCGAAGAATATTTTGTGCGCGCCGCGAAATCCGGCGCTGAACTCGATCTCGTGCTGAAAAAAGTCGATGCGCTGCTGTGGTACGACGGCGTACTCTACCATTTTTGGCGGGCGGTAGCGCGGTTGAGCGATTAATATCCTCTGGAAATTTTCATTACAATAAACCAAATTACAGCTTGCCCCCCCCTGAACTGCCCAATATTTTAGCACACTCAAAAAGGGAGCTGAAGAAGCTCCCTGAAATGCTAAAGAATTACTCGATAAAGTTTGAAATTCAATCACTCTCTAACTGCAGTAATTTCCGCCCGTTCTTCATCAGTCAATTCATCCGAGCGTTTTAAATTCCAACTCCCGACCCATTCTTTAAAGGTGTCAAGATTTTCTTGTCTTTCTTCTTCCGTACTGCCGAGATTGACATACATATTGCCGGGTTCTCCGTCCTCTGTGTTTTCTCCATCATCGAGTCTGCGCATTATCGCACCGGCATCATCGCCATTAACTAAGACGACCAATTCTTCGTAGTTATCAAATCGCGGCCCTTTAGACTCGGCAATATACGGATCTGGATCTGCGCTAAACTCTTCTAAAGAAGGTGAATTTCCGCCATGGCAACTAATGCAATTTTGTTCGATAATGCCTTCGATATGACTCTCGTATGTGACCTCAGCCGTTTCTTCACTGCCCCCCGTATCGTCCGTGTCATCCATGCCATCAGATTGGTCATCCGCCTGATTACAGGCACCCAATACAAAAAACAACAAAAATGCCCCAAGACCTGCACTCATTTTTTTCCGAGTCATGAGAATCCTCACTCCTTTTCCGTTTTATTGGTCAAGCGGTATTATCATCCTGTATACACACGCTCATTATAGCATTAATATCTGAATATTATGACTATTATCAAAAATTTATTTTCAATCTACCTAAATTAAATTAATAATATAGTAACCGATATTCCGCAAAACAGCTTCGCTTGCCTGGGGGCTCGCGCTGAGCTAACTCGGTCTCGTTTCACTTCGCCCGAGTGGATCTCAGCACTTCGCTTGGCCCCCTGGGCGTCTGCGCTGTTTTGCTCCATATCTAGACGATACTTAGCACCAAAGCGATATAAACAAGCTAACTCTTTAATCCAATATAAACCGTTGGGTGCTCACCCCCTGATGCCCTCTTCACTTTCTTGCCAAACAAAAAAAGCCGATTCCAAAACCATTATGGTTTAAGGAACCGGCTTATTTTTTGTGTTCAGATTATCAGTTATTGCTCTCTTGCAGCTTCAGCTCTTTTGATGCAGTTGCTGCTCCTGCCGGTTGCCCTTTGCCTTCAATTCGTTTGATGTCCCAGCGGATCAACAACGAAATCAGGAATGCGATGGAAACCAGGACAAGGAAGACGTAGAACACCGGAGTATAGCTGTCCGTGCGCTCTCTGATCTGCGAAACGATTGCCGGTCCGATGATGCCGCCGAGTGACCAGGTCGTCAATAAATAACCGTGGATTGCACCCAATTGCTTCGTTCCGAAAAGATCTCCGATAAATGCTGGAAGGTTGGAGAATCCGCCGCCGTAGCAGCTGACAATGACCAGGATTAAAGCCTGGAAGATCAATACGTTGGTAATATTCGGAAGCATGGTGAATGCCACAATCTGCAGCGCGAAGAAAATGGTGAAAACGGTTGGACGTCCGATAAAATCAGAAATCGCAGCCCAGCCCAGTCGGCCACCGCCATTGAAAATTCCCATGACGCCGACTAATGTCGCAGCGCCTGCTGCAGATAACCCGATCATTTCCTGTGACATTGGTGACGCCACTGAAATGATCATAATGCCGGCACTGACATTGATGAGCATCATTGACCAGACCATCCAGAAACGGCGGGTTTTCACTGCTTCTTTGGCAGTCAATTGTTCCAGGTCTTTTTTCATCACTTTCTTGCCCGAATCGATGGCTGCCTGCATTCCCTGCGGCATCCAGTCAGCCGGTGGCGGAGCGATGTATGACGCACCCAATACGATCAGGATAAAATAGCTGATGCCAAGAATATAGAATGTAGTGCTGACACCAAATGAGCCAATTAGATTAGCTGCAACCGGCGCTGTAATCAGTGCCCCCGCACCAAAGCCCATAACTGCCATTCCGGTAGCCAAACCTCGACGGTCCGGGAACCATTTGACAAGCGTTGAAATAGGGGCAATATAGCCAACTCCCAATCCAAGACCACTTAATAAACCGTATGTAAGAAGAAATAATCCAAGCGATTCGATCTGGATGGCAAATCCTGCCCCCGCCTGGCCCAGACCGAATAAGATTGCTGCCAGAATCGCAGACTTTCGCGGCCCTTTCTTCTCGACGAATCCGCCGAAGAACGCTGCCGAGATACCCCCAAGTGCCATCATAATCGTGAAGGCATAAGTAATTTCTTTGGCCGCCCAGCCCATCTCATTGCTGATTGGCGTCGTATAAACACTATAGGCATATGCTGCCCCGATCGATAGCTGAATGGCAATTGCCGCTAACGCAATCAACCACCTGTTTTTTGTTTTTCCCATCAAATACCCTCCAGTTCTGTATAAATGCACCTCATAAATTTCGAAGCAATGATTCTGAGAATACAGGCTTATTCAAAATAAAACAATAACTTTTTTGAAAACCAATAGTTTATACAGCCCCCAAAGAGCAGCTGAAGCCAGCTGGCAGTAACGGAGAAGCGTTATAAATTTATTTATTTTTACAGAATAAGCTATAAGGAAATAATAATTATTTCTTCCAACAGCTGTTTTTTATCCAAAATCGGCTCTTAATATCCATAATTATCTGCTTCAGACTCCGATTATGCTGGTTTAAGCACTTATTAAGCAATCACAATCATTCTGTCCTGAATTTTCATTAAATTAAGTTACAGTAAATAAACAGCACAAATTAGCCACATTTACCCGAAACTGCCATGTTGACATTTCCGGGCACGTTGAAACCACCGGAATGTAAACGCTTTCCGGTCTTCTTCACAACTATTGTTGAATGAACCGGCCTGGCTAAGGACTCGAACACATTCAAAGGAGAGATTCAATTGACAGCAACAAAAGGTTTAGAAGGAATAGTAGCAACTCAATCAGCCATCAGTTCAATTATTGACGACACACTTACCTACGTAGGATACGAGATCGATGACCTGGCCGATAACGCCAGTTTTGAAGAAGTGATTTACCTCCTATGGCATCAACGTTTGCCACAAGCTGCCGAATTGGCTGAGCTGAAACAGCAATTAACTGAAAATATGGCTGTGCCACAAGCAGTTTTGGATCATTATAAAACTTACGACATTAAAAATGTTCATCCGATGGCGGCTCTTCGTACAGCAGTTTCGATGCTCGGCTTGTTCGATGAAGAAGCTGAAGAGATGAACCCGGAAGCGAATTATCGCAAAGCAATTCGCATCCAAGCGAAAATCGCTACATTGGTAACTGCATTCGGACGCGTTCGCAGCGGTCAGGAACCGATTGCACCGAAAAACGATTTGAGTTACGCGGCTAACTTCCTTTATATGCTGTCTGGCGAAATTCCAGCTGACATCGAAGAAGAAGCATTCAATAAAGCATTGGTACTCCACGCTGACCACGAATTGAACGCATCGACATTCACTGCACGCGTTGCAGTCGCAACTCTGTCAGATGTCTATTCTGGCGTAACGGCTGCGATTGGCGCATTAAAAGGTCCCCTTCACGGCGGCGCAAATGAACAAGTCATGAAAATGCTGACTGAAATCGGCTCGGTTGAAAACGTCGAAGCTGTCATCAATGAAAAACTGGCGAACAAGGAAAAAATCATGGGCTTCGGCCACCGCGTCTACCGTAAAGGTGACCCGCGTGCGAAACACCTGCGCGATATGTCCCAGAAATTGACGAAGCTCCGCGGCGAAGAAAAATGGTACGATATGTCGGTGAAAATCGATGAAATCGTCACAGGCCAGAAAAACCTTCCACCGAACGTGGATTTCTATTCGGCTTCTGTCTATCATTCATTGAACATCGAACACGATCTGTTCACACCGATTTTCGCGGTATCGCGTACTTCCGGCTGGTTGGCTCATATTCTGGAGCAGTATTCAAACAACCGCCTGATCCGCCCACGTGCGGAATATATCGGACCGGGCATGCAGACTTACGTACCGGTTGAAGAAAGATAAAATAGAAAATGAAAAAAAGGCGGTTCCTGTAAACACAGGAATCGCCTTTGCTTGTTGAGCAAGAAAAATAAAACCGATATTCCGCAAAACAGCTTGCTTGCCTGGGGGCTTGCGCTGAGCTAACTCGGTCTCGTTTCACTTCGCCCGAGTGGATCTCAGCACTTCGCTTGGACCCCTGGGCGTCTGCGCTGTTTTGCTCCATATCTCAGATCACTTTCCACCAAGGAGTAGACCTTTAACTGTGTCGCAAACGAGAGAGTGAAAACGCCCTTTCTTCACACAGAAAAGAATGAACAAGAATCGCCTTTTTTTGTATGATCATGCGGTCTTGGTAGTGCTATTGCCAAGCGACCATACGACAACGGGGATCAACAACAATGCCAGGAAGCCGCCGCCGAGTGACAATATCGTGAAACTATAGCCCGCGACAACCATTCCCGACAGCATGCCGCCCGCCGCGCCGGATAGCGCAACAAGCACATCGACCGTTCCTTGTGTTTTGGCTCTCGCCTCCGGCAATGTCGAATCGACGATTAACGCCGTGCCGCTGATCAAGCCGAAATTCCAGCCCAACCCGAGCAACGCCAGCGCCAGTATCAGCATCGGTAGCGAACCACCCGGTGCCATTGCCGCAACGAATCCGGCAGATAGAAGTGTGACGCCTGCCGCGACGACCATCGCGATCCGGCCGATTTTATCGACCAATACGCCCGTCAGCAATGACGGCAAATACATCGCCGTGATATGGATGCTGATGACCATGCCTACTGCGCTGAGCGTATGGCCGTGATTGCCCATATGGACGGGCGTCATCGTCATGATCGCCACCATGACCATTTGCGTGATGACCATCACCGTGGCACCAAGAAACACACCGCGGCTATTGATTGCCGGTACGGCGGCAACTGCTTTGTTCGCCGCCTTGTCATCCTGCTCTTGTTTCTCTGCAACGGCTTTCGCCACCAGCAAAGGATCCGGTCGCAGGAATAAGAACAGCACGAGTGCTGCCGTAAAATAGGCCACCGCCGCTAAGATGAATGGCCCCGCAAGCGCCGGAATGCTGATAGATTCGGCGAATCGGCCCATGACGCCGACAAGGTTCGGTCCGGCGAACGCGCCGAATGTCGTCGCAACCATAGCGATGCTGATTGCCTTTCCGCGTTGTTCCGAACTTGCGAGGTCCGTCCCGGCGTAACGCGCCAGCAAATTGGTCGCTGTCCCTGCTCCGTAAAACAGGAGCGAGATCAAAAGGAAGACTAAATTGTCCGCAACAGCCGATAAAATGACGCCGACTGCTCCTGCGCCACCGATGAAAAATCCGGTCGCAAGCCCTGGACGCCGGCCGAATTTCTGTGACAGCTTACCGACAAGATATGCGCCGCCAGCAGAGCCTAATGTGAAAAGAGCGGTCGGAATTCCTGCAAAGCCCGCGCTTCCGAACATTTCCTGCGCCAATAATGCGCCGACCGTAACCCCTGCCGCCAGTCCTGCACCGCCCAAAATTTGCGCAAAGACCACGATCCACAGCGTTTTCCGGTACAGCTGTTGCTGCATTTCCGGTGATTCGGTGTATTGCCTCATCAATTCGGAATTCCTTTGTTCCGAATTGTGTTTCTTAATTCTCTGTGCCACAAAACTTCCTTCTTTCTATCTTCTGTTTTATCTAAGTATGCGCTTGAAGACGAAATTCAACAATAGCAAAAATAAAATAGAGGGTTAGTTCCAGACAAAGCGAATCTATATATTATCAGCCTGCCTTAAGAAGGGACGTTTCGGCCACGGAGACTATGTATTATTCATTGCTATCGATACAAACTATTTAAAAGGAGTGAAGAACATGGATGAAAAAGATTTTACACCGTACCAATCGTCTCCAGTACTTCCGATTTTTGAAAAGTTTTCAAAAGCTCGCGATGTGTCACTCGTTTACGGAGATCCGATCGAAATGCAGGGCAGGACCATTATTCCGGTAGCCAAAGTCAAATATAGTGTTGGCGCAGGGTCTGGCGGCGGTTATGAACTCGAAGATGAAGATTCCGAGTCTCCCGGATACGAAGAAGTTGAAGGAGGCCACGGCGAGGGGGCTGGCGGCTCTTTCCAGATAAAACCGGTGGGCATCTATGATGTGACGGCTGAGAAGACCGTTTATCGGCCAATTGTGCCGATCGAACTCCTTCTTCTTATGCCGCTCATGGTGACAGGTCTTGCAATGTTGATGGCAGGCAGCCAAGAAAAGGCCGGAGGAATGGAACACAAAGGGAGCAGCCGCAAGCGTCATAGCGGCCGCTGCAAAAACAAAGGACAAGGCATGAAGATGAAAGGCATGGAACACAGCGATTAATATTTGTTTTTTGGAAATGCCAAAAGCCAGCTGAAAATCAATTGATTTTCAGCTGGCTTTTTTGTTGCTGTCAGTCGAGTTACTATAGTAGGAACTCGAAATCCTTTAACTCAGATTTTGCCTTATTCACGTCTATTGCTAAACCACTTGCTCCGCCTTTTTCAGCTGCTGTTCCATATCATCCAGCCATTGGATGCATTTTCCCCGGATCCAGGGAAATGGGTGATAGTAAAGCGGATGGCTGCTATTAGCCAAACCGCTGACGGTCCCCAGTTCCGATAAAATCGTATACGCTTCCAGCGCTATCGGGGTGATCGAAGACTTAACGCCCCACCCTGCGATGATCGCATCTGCCCTTTCCACACAATCCATCAGCTCGCTGTAGCGGTCAATGGCAAAGATATTATGCCGACTGTCTTCCTGTTCCTGCATGAACTTTTTGCTTTCTTTATAGTCATCAAATGTTCCAGTTCTCAAATCTGTCAGATTAATGATTTGAACATGATCCCAATTCATCCGCTCCATCAGCCGCATCAGCTGATACATCGTGTTATCAGGAGTTGCCGGGTTAAGCGGCACCCCATCCACGATTCCTGATAACAAGGGAATGGAATCTTCCCCGTCCACCGGCAGACATTTCCCCGGATTCAGCAGCACAAAAAGCGCATCCACCCTCTCTTTTTGAGTTCCTTTTCTGCGAATGGCAGCCAGGCTGCGGCAGAGATGCGTCCGTTCGCCGGTGTTCAATTTGTAGAAAGCGGCTTCTGTGGAAAATACTCCTTCCAAGTCTTTTGCTGATTGAAACATACAATTCCTCCTCCAACATTTTTAGGTTCCATTTCTGTTGAGGCTTCGGCTAAATGAACGGCAAAGGGATCCGTCATTTCATCTTTTAGTACTTTCATCTTACCAAAGGGAACGTATGTTTGCAATTAATAATCATATAATTCAGAAAATAATTTCCAGGGTGAATCGAAAGCCTATTTTTTTTTGCACAAAAAAACTCGTTCAGGCGCCGTTCTTGCCCAAACAAGTTTTGTTCAAATCTCCTGCTATTAAATCTCCAAATCGTATTGCTTCACGATACTCTCAAGCTTCAACGCTTTTGTCATGTCACCCTGGATTTTCAGCTTGCCCGTCATGAAAGCGGTCATGCCGTTTAATTTTCCTGCCAGGAATTTATGGAAGTTATCGGAGGACATAATCAGCGTGCAATTGGGATCACTTACCGAATCCTCCAAAATTTTCGCAGTACCGTCTTTCATCTGCAATTGATAGGTTTCGCCGTCAATTTCAAATTGGTAAACCGTATCCATGCCCGAAATCGGCTCCGGATTCTTGTTGATTTCCTTTTCAATCTGTTCCATCGTTTCATTTAATGTAGATAATGTCATTTCATTTCATCCCCTTTATCTCTAATTAAGCCATCAAAAATCCGCCGTTGACGTGTATGCATTCCCCGTTGACGAAACTCGAGTCATCCGATGCCAGGAACCGTGCCACCGATGCCACTTCTTCCGGTTTTCCGAGGCGCCCGGCCGGTGTCAGCATCAACGCCATCATTTGAATGTTTTCAGGAAGATCCTTGGTCATCTCGGTATCGATCTGCCCCGGTGCAATGGCATTTACCGTAATATGTTTCCCGCCGTTTTCTTTGGCCAAGGTTTTGGTAAACCCGAGAACGCCCGCTTTTGATGCGCTGTAATTTGCCTGCCCCGCATTCCCCCAGCTTGATACGGAGGAGATATTGACGATTTTTCCATATTCCTGTTTCCGCATCCGCGGTATAACCGCCTGGCACGTATGAAACATCGAGGTCAAGTTGACATCCATCACGGAATGCCATTGCTCTTCTGTCATCTTGTGAAAAATGGCATCACGCGTAATCCCGGCGTTGTTCACCAGAATATCGATCGTTCCAAATCGGTTGTATATTTCTTCGAAGACCCGTTTCACCTGCTCACCGTCTGTCACATCACATTGGAATGTGGCAAGCTGAGCTCCTGCGTCATTCCAGCGCTCGTTAAGTTTTTCTCCATTGACGTCGAGTACTGCGACATTTACGCCTTCTGCAAGGAACCGTTCAACAATCCCCGCTCCGATGCCCTGTGCACCGCCTGTCACCACAGCAACTTTGTTTTCCAATTAACTCATTCCCCTCTATCTCTCTATCTGATGATAAAACTTATAAAAAATGGCACCTCATACCATTTCTATTCAAAACTGCCTGATTCCTCCTTTTTTTCGAAATTATCTGTAAATTGATTGATTACAATAAAACTGAGCAGCAGTTAAAAAAGAAACATAAACGGTTTGTATTAAACCGTTTATGTTCCCTTTCATTTGTTATTCTTGCTCTTTTATCGAATCATCTATCCATACTTCACCGTTTTTGTAAATCATACCTTCCGGATAACGGAGATCCATTACGCCATCTTGCGTTTCCTGCGAAGGCGCTTTTGTTATCAACGAAACAACAATAATCGCAATGATTGCCGCCGCAGCGCCAAACACTCCAGCACCCGTATCGATTATTCCCAGGATACTGAAACCTCCAAATCTGGAAGCAAAAATGTAACCGAGTGTCACGACCAGACCGGTTAACATTCCGGCAATAACACCCGGTCCGTTTGCCCGTTTCCACCAAACGCCTAAAATCAGGGCTGGGAAGAAGGTTCCTGACGCCAGCGCAAAGGCCCATGCGACAATTTGCGTAATAGCTCCTGGCGGATCCAATGCAACAATCCCTGCCGACACGGTTGCAATAATGATCGACCAGCGGCCAACTAATAACCGTTTTCTTTCGGTGGCATGCGGGTTAATAGAACGGTAGTAAATGTCTTGAGACAGCGCTGCAGAAATGGCGATCATTAATCCGCCGGCTGTTGACAGTGCAGCAGCCATTGCGCCTGCCGCCATTAAACCAACGACGAACACTCCCAGGTTGGCAATTTCGGGAGTTGCCATGACCACAATATCATTGCTGATCACCAATTCCTCCCATTGTAAAATGCCATCACCATTGGCATCTGCCAGCGAAAGCGAACCGGTGTTGACCCATGAAGTTGTCCAGGCCGGTAAATCTGCAATTGACGAACCTGCTACTTGAGTCATTAAGATAAAACGGGAAAACGCAGCATAAGCTGGTGCCGACAGATAAAGCAAACCGATGAACAGCAAAGCCCAAGCCCCGCTCCAGCGAGCCGCTTTCATTGTCGGTACTGTGTAAAAACGGACGATGACGTGTGGCAGACCGGCTGTTCCCGCCATGAGCGTAAACATCAGGGCCAAAAACTGCCATCTCGTCGCCTCGGTAAATGGCACAATATATTCTGAAATTCCAAGCTGTGCATCCAATACTTGAAGTTCGCTGACAATCTGGCCGTAAGAAAGCCATGGCAACGGATTATTGGTCAATTGAAGTGACATAAAGATGACCGGTATAAGATAAGCTGTGATCAGCACAATATATTGCGCTACTTGTGTCCAGGTGATCCCTTTCATCCCCCCGACTGCGGAGTAAAAGGCGATTAGCGCCACACCTATCATTGTGCCAATGGCCGTATCAACTTCCAATAACCGGCCAATAACAACTCCTGAACCTGAAAGTTGTCCGATAGAATATGTAAAACTGATGATGATCGTTGCAACAGCGGCAATTAAGCGTGCTGTACCACTGTTATAGCGGTCGCCAATAAATTCTGGAACCGTATAGCGGCCAGACTTTCGCAATTGTGGAGCCAATAAAAAGGTCAGCAAAAGATAGCCGCCTGTCCACCCCATGATATAGGCTAAGCCGTCGTAGCCGAGGAGCATGACTGTACCCGCCATACCGATAAAAGAAGCAGCACTCATCCAGTCGGCACCGATTGCCATCCCATTAAAGATGGCTGGTACATTTCTTCCTGCCACATAGAAATCAGAAGTTTGACGCGCCATATTATAGAAGGCAATTCCAATATACAAGCCGAACGTTACCAAAATCAGGCCGAGCGATACGATAAATTGTGTATCCACCAGTTCTCCCCCTTTTGAAATGCCCTCCAAATCTCTTGTTTTCAGATGGCATTATTCTTAGTTTGAATAAAAGATCTTGTTAGCGGGTATTATCCTCTTTTCTTGACTTGGCTCAGGCCAAATTTTTTGTCGATTTGATCATTTACAATAGCGTTGATGAACAGCAGGAGTATAAAGATAAGAACCGCTCCCTGTGCCCCCATGAAATAGTGGAAAGGAAAGCCGTTGATGCTAAAACCGGACAATCTTTCCGCGAAAAAAACGACAACAAAAGAGGCGGTAAATCCTATTGCCAGGTAAATCATAATTAAAGTGGTACGAAGACGAAAATAAGCATCTGCTTCTTTTTTATCAATCTTCCTCAAAATCTTCACCCCATTATTTTTGATAAGATCCCAACTAGACCGTAAAAATTATTATTTGCTCATCCACTCAAACTAAATATGAAACGGACCGTATCTGTAAATGGAAGAGGTATCATAATAATTTTCACTAACATGAACGCGAAGATGGATGCAAAAGGGACGAGCAAGTAAATTGCCTTCTTCTTTCTCAGGCCCAATACTACCGAAGCAATAGTCACCAGCCCGAAAGCTATAACCCAAATCATATAAACCTCCTTCTGCAAGCGCTGTCATTGCTGCTTTTTATTTCATGCGGTTTTCCTTGTCTGATGAATATCCCCCTTAAGAATGGAATTTTTTTGAAAATGTATTATTGCCATTATTCTAAAAATTAACACTCTTGTCAACTCTCAACTTATTATGGAACAGGAAAAAGCGGCTGAAGATATTTCTTCAGCCGCTTTTGGGTTAAATGATCTGCACTTCAACAATTTATTTTCAAGCACCCAGCAGCACTTGATTGAACGCAAACAACGCCTCGTTGATTTCATGGATATTGTAATTCTTCCGCTCTATGAAATAGAGAATGATCAGATCGAATTTATGGCTGCGCGACAATCTATAGCCCGCTGTTCCAAGCAATTCTTCTGTTTCATACAGGTCCAGCTCAAGCGCTATTGCAAACGCGACAATTGTCTTTTTCAACGGCGTGTATCCCGGAGAATTGCGAATCTTGGAAAACAGCTTCCTGTCGATATTTGCCCCTTTATATGCTTCAGTGTCTGTCATGCCTTTTTCGTCAATCATACGGAGCAGGCATTCTGAAAAGGATTCATCCACGTCTTGAAGAACATCCTCCAGGCTGAGTTCGAGTTGGGATTCCAATTTACTTTCCTGTTCCTGGGTATACAAGCCAGTCTCTGGCTCGCTTATCTTCCGATAACGGAGATCCTTTTTCTCCAGTTCCGTCACTTCATTTTCATCAATGAAGGCGGCAATCGACTGGTAGAGTTTTTCACTGATTCCGAAGGATTGCCTGTCGAATACGACCAAATAGACCTGCATTTCATGCTTCAATAGAAAGGCTTCGATTTCTGAGATGGCGATCTGCAAGGCAGGTTCTTTCGGATAACCGAAGATGCCGGTGGAGATGAGCGGAAATGAGATCGATTCACAGCCGAGCCGGTGGGCAAGTTCCAGGGAGTTGCGGTAACAATTCCGCAGCAGCGCTTCTTCGTTATTGGATCCGCCTTCCCAGACGGGTCCCACGGTGTGGATGATGAACTTGGAATCCAGCTCAAAAGCCTCCGTATGCACCGCTTCGCCCACTGCACAATGGCCGATGCGGTCGCAGGCCTGCTGCAATTGCACGGCCCCAGCTGCATTAAAAATAGCACCGCAGACACCGCCGCCCATTTTCAGCTGTGAGTTTGCGGCATTGACGATGGCATCGGTGGTCATTTTCGTAATGTCGTGGCGTACGATTTCGAGTGGCATGTGCCAGTCCCCTTTCCGATGTTTTGATTGCTTATGTAAAACTTATGTTTTGAAAAGTTGCTTATATCTTCCATCTTATCATATGGCAATACTGCGCTTGCCAGGGAGCGGCACAATAAGAAAGCGTATTGCTTATGAATGACATCACCCTAGGATTTGATACCAAATAAGGAAACTTTTGGCATATATAGGACGTCTAAGTTGATGAAATAATCATACTTCCTATTCATCTAACGGGCAGAATGGCTGAAAAAGAATAAGGACAATAAAGGGGAAATTAGAAATGGACTATGGTTGGCTTAATCTCGGCAGTCTCGTACTTGGACTAATTGCTTGGGTACTTCCTGTTGTAAATTTCGGACGCTACGAAAAGCAAAACCATTGGATCACTCGTTCAATTATAAGTCTCAGTGCTTGTGCTATTTCGCTGAGTTTCCAGATTTTTTATAGTCATCATCTAGTACAGATTGAGGATTGGTCTGCTCTTATGGACACTAGTGGAGCCGTCGCGATTGTTTCAGCAGTTCTTCTCGTCGTTACAATCACATTAAATGTGCTTACTCTAATCATATATCGGGATAGAGTTGCAAACTAGGTTTCAATCCGATTGTTGTGAAAAGTTATACCTGCATTAATTAGCTACGCTTCCCAGGGAGCTGCACAATTTCCAGGCATCTAAACTGGAATAGTAAACTCCTTATTTACATGATAAACTAAGAAATGCAGCTACATAAAGTGGACGGGCGGTTGGCACTCCCTTGAGAAAGGGGGTGTTTAGATATGGTAACTTACGATGCTATGAATATGCTATTTCAATTCGGTATATTCCTCGCTTCAGCTTTAACCGCTGGAGTCGCAATCATCGCAATTGCCATCAACAAAAAGAAGTAACCGTCCCCTCCCTGGCAGGATTGTGGGCGATTACTCTTTAAGATAAACATTCACTAATTTGGCCAGCCGCTCTTTTGCGGCATGTACTGCATCGACCGGGTGTTAACGCACTCGGTCTTTTTTATATCTAAATTATAACATACTGAGTTTTTAGGTTCTATTATTTATAATTTATTAATAGGGTCTTCTTTTTTAAAATGCCGATAATGTGCCTGCTGGCATTTTATAGGTTTGGATTTTCTTTTATGTATCTAACCTCTTTTTAATTTTTTGATGGTTTAACATGGTAGTAATAATGATAAACGGCAATCATTACAGCCACTACTAAAGGAATACGCGCTGTTTCTAAAAACCATAATAAGAATTCCCAAAACTCTATAGGCATTAGATTTTACCTCCTTTCGATTAACCTTTTATTTGATTCAACCTTCTTTTTCAAATTTGGCTCTGTTAAAGTTTGGTGTTGTTATTTTCAGAAACAATAAGACTCCCAATTATATGGGAATCCTATGTTGCATTATCGTTTTATTAAGCAAACGTCCTCGATAGTGGAAGAAGAATTATTTTTGAATTTCTTTTATAATCTCTACTCTATTTCCAAAAGGGTCTCTAAATTCAAAACGTTCATAATTAGGGATTGGAACAGAATTTAACATTCTAATTTTGACTAAGATATTCATGAAACGACCTCCTGTTTTTTGAGGTTTGGGTTACTTTGGAAGAAATGTTTTGACCAATGCGACATCCGGGTTGCCCGTGTCTTCGCTGGGCGTTACGGACGGTGTTTCGTAGAGCGATACGGAGCCGTCGTCGTTGATCCGGAGAAATCCGGATGTGCTGCTGCGCGTATCATAGTCAAACAAGTCGCCGAAAATGATACCGTTGTGCAATGGCACAGGGTCGCTGTACAGGGGAACTGTCAGCATAAAGTTATCGGTGTCTTTGTCCCAATAACCGGTGGCGCTCAATTCGTTGAACGACAGGGTGCGCTCGTGATCCGATACGATGTGGTAATAATACGGACTGTCGGGAAGGGTGCCCATTTCGACATATTCCGGCGCCAGCGTTTCGGCAAGCGTCTCGAACAACCAATTCTGTTCGAACTTGACGGCATCCAGCAGGTAGTTGCCGTCTTCATATTCGTAGATGGCTGTCGCTTCGTACGAACACGTTTTACATAAGGTGTATACGCTTTTATCGGTACCGGTTGTTTGATAGGTAATCGTCACGTAGACTTCGCGCTGGTTGTCAAAAGCACTCTCATCTTTGGTGTAGGTGCTTTCGCTGAACGAACGATCTTCGGCGATTTTGTGGTCTTGAATCGCAAAGCGGGTTTCCGTTTCATCTTCCAGTTGGATGAAATAGTCTTCGAGGGCCGTGGGGTCTGTCAGATGCAGCCGGGTGAACGTTTCGATTTCTTCGGTTGTCGTCTCAAACACTTCGTCACCTTCCAACAGCGAAATGACAAGGTACGTCAATGCGAAGATGATGACCAGAACCAATACCATCAGCAAACTGGCAATTTTGACTGTCTTGTTCATGTCAATCCTCATTTCGTTTTTTACTTTGGCTCTGTTAAAGTTTGGTGTTGTTATTTTTAGAAACAATAGGACTCCCAATTATATGGAAATCCTTTTAACAGAGCCTCAAATTTAAGTAAGGTGAAATTTCTCTTGGATAAAATAAGCTAATTATAAATTCGGAATACCTTTTCTCAAATCCGTACTTGGCCATATCATCAAAGGCACGGATTAATACCAATGCCTCCTGACGCTTTCTAAACTCTCGAATAGATTCATTTCGATTGTTCTGCTCTAATCTTGCCTCGTCCATAACTATTTTTTCATGCTTCTTGAAGAGTGCAGAGAATTCTTTATGTAAATCGTCCATAATCATCTTTTCCTCAGAATTTTTGCAATGCTGATAGTATGTATAAGCTCTTGGCGGTGCACCTGATAACTTCAGAAATCCGAACATCAAATCATCCCCCTTCCATCTAATCCATATAATTCATAACCAGCCATAAGCAACGCTTTCTCGTTTCTTCCAGCTGTGCAAGAGTATAGAGAGGCGCTTCCCAAGAGCCACCAGTAAAATCGACAATTGCCGCATCAGCAACCCTATCCCGCTCTAATAGCCATGTACGCTGCGTATCTCTCAAATTTACAAAGTCGGTCTCTGTTAATTCCATTTTTAAACTTTGATAAATTTCATTCAATAAATCATCCCAAGCTTCAAACTCGTTATAAGTTGCTTGCGTAATTTCGGCATCGCTTCCTGTTTCCCAAACTTCGCTATAACTTTGGAAATCATCTTCCAATTTATAAATTCGGTCTAAATAGCGGACATACAATGAAGAGGAATCTGTTGTTGTAGTTTCGGAGGAAGCATATACCTCTTCCTCAACGTCAATTACATCTTCTGCAGCTTCAGTTTCTTCAGATTTGTCAATCGCTTGTTCACTTACCTCCACTGCTGATGCTTCTTTTTCATCCGGTAATTCTACGCCAGTCTCAACTTCCGGATTTGTCTCACTGGATTCCTCACTAGCTGTAAATGGAAAGTCGATAGGATTTACAGGAATTTCAGGTTCACTGCCTTCATCTAAAGCGCTTATAGCTTTTGCCAGGATACTAAGGCCAATCAGCGCTCCTAACATCACCTTTCCATAGCGGATATAGTCAAAAGAGAACTTCGGATAAACTTTTTGAGATCGTGGAGCGTCTTCAGGTTCCGATTGCCTCCTTTCTTCTCGGGAGCGTTCCTTGGATTGCGCTTGTTCCTGCTGATGAAGGGCGTATTCTTGATCATACGCCCTTCTTTTTGCCGGATTGCTCAGAACGTTATAGGCTTCCGTTAGTAGAATGAATTTCCGCGCATCCCCACCTTGATCGGGGTGCATTTCTTTAGACTGGATGCGGTATGCGCGTTTGATCAGCTCCTCGCTCGCGGTCGGCAGTATATTAAGCAATGTATAGTAATCAATAAATTTGCCCATGCTTCCCCTCAATCCCGATTCGTCTAATTATTCTAAATACTAAATTCATAGTATCATTAAAGTTCCATATTTTTCAATAAAATTAACCTTATTGCCTATACCGGAGTTTCGGTCTTTTTTCCATAAACTTGAAATTAATTCATATTATCAATAATAAAAATGGAGGCCGCTATATTAGCAGCCTCCATGAATAGATTAAACCGTGATTTGGAATCATTTCGAAAACTCCTGATTTTGTACTCATAACCGGACCTTCTAGTTGGAAATCAGTTAACTTATCATTTTTTTCATTTCCTTTAAAGACCGAATTATTTCACGCAACTTTTTACCTTTACTTAAAACTGTCAACAGCAATTCAACCGTCCCCATACAACCCTCAACATCCAAACATTCATCAGAGCTATGCTCATGATAATAACCCGCTGACAAATTCACACTTTGAATGCCATGCGATGCCCAGATGCGGGTATCACTGCTGCCTCCGGCTATGCATTTCCAACCCGGCAGTCGGTGGTTGCTGGCAGTTTCTTCGATGAATTCACCAAATGAATCGTCATAGAATTTCTCATAACCGCCACAGGAAGTCACAATATCGCCTGTACCTCTTCGATCGATGACAAAGGCCACGTCAACATCCTGCAGGAAACCTTCATCGACTCCTTTTGCTCCCAAGAGACCGATTTCTTCCTCGACTGTGAAAATGTATTTCACGGCCCCATTGAAGTTCGCTGCATCTAAACGTTTCAGTGTTTCCAATATAATGGCGACACCCGCCCGGTCATCTGCGCCCAAAATGCCGCTGCTGCTGGACCAGATGTTGCCATCTTTTATAATCTTGCGCCCTTCATCAAAACTGTACACAGCGTCCAGATGTGCATTCAATAAAATCACTGGCCCTTTTCCTCTTCCATAAACCTTGGCGGCCAGAATATTGCCCTTGCTGTCAACTTCCAAAGAGTCTACATGATTCAACAGTTTGCTCTGGACCCAGTCGCGAATGTCATCTTCCTCTCCACTTTCACCGTCGATTGACAGGCATCTTTCAAGCTCCATTAAAAATGCTCGCTTTTTTAAATCCACAATATCCTTATCCAGGTCTGCCGGAGAAAAGGTGCTTAATGCTTCAGCTGCATCGAGCAATCGGATTCGCGGCACTCTTATACTGACGGATTGGTTGCGTACATGTACTTTTGGCAATCCGATGACAGTCAACACTTTAACAACGGTTGCCATATCCGTATCTTTGGTAAATGAAATGCTGGGAAGCTTCTTTTCGTGGCCATCGCAGCAATTGGTTGTCGACAGGCCCAATCGATCCAATTGGCGAATGATCCCAGCCATGTAGGTGTCGAAATTTTTGATGCCGGGAATGTCCACGCCTGGTCCAAACTGCAGCATCTCGGTCCGGCCTCTATATTCAAAATCCACCGCACGCAACCATCGTTCTTCATCAAGTTTCTTTTCTTCAATTTTCAAGATGCCATTGCCAAATGTGCAAGTCACAAGGAGCTTCTCTAGGGTTTCGATAAGAAACTTCATGTTCTCTTCCGTTTCTTTCCGGAAATCAAACTTTCCTTCTCCAATTTCCTCTACAAGAAATCCGTGGCGAATAAACAATCGGTTCAAGTTCTGCATGTGCATCCTCTCCCTTTCTGTTATTGCCTTCATTATAAAATAGGAGCTGTGACACGAATGTCACAGCTCCAGGGAGGTAGGATTTATTCAATTTCTTCGTCGACTCGGTAAAAAATCATATAGGGAAATAAACCGTTATAATAATACGCATGATTTCCAGAAGATGTTTCAATGACGGCCGGAATAGCACAAGCTTCTAAGACTTCCCTGATCCTACTGACAGTTTTTCTATAACTTGCCCATGGAACATCTTGATCGGGCTTAAAATCTCCAAAGCATTCCTTTACATCATGGGTATTGGCAGGATTTCCAACCGAACTGCTCATCAATAAATGCCGCAACACGTCACTAGTTCTCTTGGTTAAGGTTCCACCTTTGCCATTAAAATTAACACTTGTTTCGACATCGGCAAAATACAACACAATCGTATCCTCTGGATTATTCACTAGCACCTCGTCACAATGCCGTTTCGAACAAGTCGTTCTGCCCTGTTCCGTTTCCTGGAAATACGCATGGTTCCTTAAATATGCTTCGTTTTCATTTATGCTGTCGTACAGGCTGGAAAACTCATAGCCGGGCAATTTTTCGACTTCGTCTGCCGGAAACTTCGCAAGATCCTCTTGTGACTGTTTGGCAATATGCAATGCGCTGTTTGTCAGATACAATTGCGCGTTCACTTTTTGCCGATCCGTCAATCCCATTTTATTATTCGCATTGAAACGCTCGGAAAAAATGGCCTTTTGAAAATAGTTCGCAGCGTTTATAAAGTTACCGTTACGATAGTATATGAACCCTAATCGGTAGGCGGCAACCGGATTGTGCGGATCATAACTTAAGGCCCGTTTCAAGTTCGGTATCGCCACCTGGTCAACCTTCTGGTCCTCCTTTTTAAGATAGGTGCCATAATGCACCAAATTGAAAACGAGCCGTTCTGTTATAGAATCCAAATAACTCTGGTCTTCAAGCTTTCGATGAACCCTTTGCTTTACTTTGAGGTGCATCGCCTTATAAAGCTCGATCTTCCGCTGATACAATAAGGATTCTTCCAGCTCAGGGGTTTGCAGATGCAGCTGGCGGTCCTGTTCTTCCAGTTCTTCGAGGGTCATCCGGGTATAGCGCACGGCTTATCATCCTTTAGCTTTTTAATCTTATTTGTTACTTTCTATACAAACAATGTTCATACCTCTTTGATGTTGGCTAAATCCATATCAGCTTTTTACTATATTAAAAGACATCCGTTTTCACGAATGCCTTCAATCACTTTTATACTAATCATAATTCTATTATCTCAATCGATTTGTCCAAGGGAAATTCACAAACCCAACTACTCCCCCATCTCCTCCAAAACGTCCGGATACACAATCGTATCAATTACTTCGCCAGTAGCTGCATCCTCAACCAGAATTTCCAGATGCAGATCTTCCGGTGATTTTCCATCAAAAGCCTGATAATAAGAGCCACCAAGCCCCAGCGTCATCGTTGCAAAGCCGTCAAAGCTGTTTTCATACATTTCATAGTCCACCGTTAATGTGAATTGATCGTAGTTCTTTGAGGATTCAACGGCCTGGATGGACGGATAGTCACCCGATTCTACGATTTCTGTTTTGGCTTCTTCTAAACCGGTTGCCATCTCTTCCATCATCTCATTATGCTGGCTCTTCGACATTTTATAAGTGACAGAACCATCGTCGTTTACAGCAGCTTCGTCCATACCCTCTTCTTTAGCGCTTGCTACGACTTGCTCCATATCTTCACCTTCAAAGAAAGAAGCAGGCAGTGTTACTTCCACACTGAAAAGCCCTTTATCAACCTCGACCTTTTCTCCTTCAGTCTCTTCAGTTGTGGTTTCGGCTGTTTCTGTAGTATCCGTTGATTCAGCTGAAGTTTCTGTCGTTTCATCATCACTCGAGCAGGCTCCCAATAGGAGGCCGCTCGTTATCAATATTACTGCTAATTTTTTCATAAAAATCCCTTTCTATTCCGTGTATGACCCTTGTGGATCAGCCTCTTTCTTATATTGCGTATATGGTTAAATACTCAGCTTTATCTTTTACCTGCAGTACTTCTTTTATTAATTCGAATTCCGTTTTCTGAAGTTTTTAACTTGACTATTGTACCATATTTTAACAACAGAATTGTTTCACTGTTCATATTTACTAAAATTCAGATATGTATATATAGAAAAAAGAGCAGCGAGTATTAATAACCCGCGGCTCTTTAAGTATATAATTTTCATTTCAATTAGCTCAGTTAACCGATTGCGTCTTCCCATTCAACTCCGCAGTCAACTCTTCAAACCACTCTTTATCCCCAGTCTGCAAAGCCAGATCAATCAGATACTCAAGCTGTGCAGTATCTTTCGGAGCCGTTTGCGGCAAGCTTTCAACCTGTTTTACTGCTAGTGGAATCGTCATACCGATAATGCTTTCATTATCGCTTTCGGCAACCGTTACATACACAGCGCCCTGCACCATGCTCATCGAATCAATAAATCCAATAACCATTTCCCCATTAATAGAAGTCCCTTTAACCCAATCAGTGGTTTTTAATATTGTTTTTTCTTCATTCATACTTGAACACCTGCTTTTTCCTGTATTTTATCGAAAATTTGAACTCTATCTTTGCTCTACCTTCATCAATACCCTCTTAAACAACACTTACCCTTTAAGTGGGTAAATCGAATACTACTCTTCCCTCAACCAGAACTCAATAAATATGCTCTGAGTTCAAGATAAATGAAATTATCAATAAAACTTATCACATTTCACTCACGATATTTGTGTAAATGATTAGTTAAATGATATGGAGCAAAACAGCGAAGACGCCCAGGCGACCAAGCGAAGTGCCGAGATCCACTCGAGCGAATAGCTCGAGTTAGCTCGGCGCAAGCCGCCAGGCAAGCGAGCTGTTTTGCGGAATATCATATTTCTAAAATATCCTTTACTTCCCTCCAACCTTCATTTACACTTGAGCCATCGGGACAACCCGAACACAAAAACCGCATACCGTTTTCTGCACTGGGGGTGCTTATTTTAGCTGAGATGCGAGCGAAAGCTCCGATCCCTTATGACTCGAACAGGTTAGGACCTGCGTGAGGAAGTGCGGTGACTTTCCGCAATGAAATTCTTTACTCAACTTGCATGGAACAGTGGCTGCATCTTCACGGATGCGGCCATTTTTGTGTACATTTTGAAGGAGGAATTTTGTTATGGAACCATTGCAATGCGGCACCAGCCCCATCGTCGGATTTCGCTTCACGCTCAATCCGATGTGCGGCGACTTCATCAAAATCATCAAAGGGGCGTTGAACGGAACCGACACCTCGAACGTCTGGATGCACACCGATGACGTCTCCACCGTCATCCGCGGCAAACAGAATCACGTCTTCAATGTGGCAAAAGCGCTCACGCTGCACGCAGCGAAAACCGGAGAACATGTGGCATTGAATGGCACGTTCTCCATCGGCTGCCCCGGCGACACGTCGGGAGATGTCTATCTCGATAAAGACGATGTGTTATTGAATACGGATGACACGAAGCAATATGTCTCTTCCCAGTTCGCGCTGTATCCGATGAACAATCCCGATTACATGAGCGTCATCTACCGGGAAGTCGAACGCGCGAAAGAGCATGGGGTTTGGAACGATTCGATGCATTACGCCAGCGGCATCCACGGCGATATCCACGATGTTTTCACGTTTTATGAAGAGTCATTCACGCATGCGCGCTCCGAGGCGCATCGCCATCTCGTCATGACGGTATCGATGAGCATCAACAGCCCTTCCCACTCCAAAACGGTTGGAGGCAACGCCGATGCTTAAGTCATGGAAACTGAAAGAAATCGTGCTGATGTCGCTGTTCGGTGTCGTGTTCGGCATCGTCTATCTGCTGTTCATCCATCTCGGCAATATCTGGGCCGGTCTGATCGGACCCATTGCCTATGAATGGATGTTCGGCATCTGGTTTATCGTCTCGATCATCTGCATGCACATCATCCGCAAACCAGGTGCGGCCGTGATTCCCGAAACGATGGCGGCCATCATCGAAGTCATGCTTGGCAACGCAGTCGGCCCCCGCCTCATCCTGTCCGGCGTCATCCAGGGGCTTGGTGCGGAAGCGGCGTTTGCGGTGACGCGCTATCGCCATTTCAATATTTTCGTCTTTATGCTGGCTGGTATCGGAGCCGCGGTGTTCAGTTTTATCTATGGCTATTTTGTTTCCGGCTATGCGGCGTTGGATCCTTCATTCGTTGCCTTGATGTTTACGCTGCGCGTATTGAGCGGTGCGATTATTGCAGGCATCGGCGGCAAATACATCGGCGATGCGCTGCTCGCGACCGGGTCCCTGCGCGGTTACGCGATTGCCCAAACCCAGCCGCGTGATGCCAATGCCTAACAGCATCCTTTCAATGAACGACGTCACCTTTCGCTATCCGGATGATCAGGAACCCACTCTGTCGTCGATGTCGTTTGCCATCGAGTGCGGACAACGGGTCGCGATTTCCGGTCCGAGCGGCTCAGGCAAATCGACTTTGCTCTATTTAATGAATCGGCTATACCCGGAAAATTGCGATGGTATTGTGGAGGGTGAAATTCTTTTATTCGGCAAAGCTGCCGAATCTTATAGACCCGGTGAGATCAACCACCGCATCGCCACCGTGTTCCAGGACCCCGATTCGCAGTTCTGCATGCCTACGGTCGAAGAAGAACTCGCATTCACATTGGAAAATTTGAACACGCCTGCCGTGGAAATGGACGGGCGGATCGCGGACGTTTTGGAAATCACCGGACTGTCTCATCTACGCGATGTTTCAATCCAAACACTTTCCGGCGGAATGAAACAACGCGTCGCCACGGCCTGTGCTCTTGTGATGAACCCGGAGGTGCTGTTGCTTGATGAACCGATTTCACATCTTGATCCTCTGACTGCGAAGGAATTCATCTCTTGGCTCGGCGGCTTGCAAAAAAAGTTCGCACTGACCATCATTGCCGTCGAACACCGTCTCGACAGCTGGGGAACGTTTTTTGACCGTGAAATTGCAATCGATGCCGGTGGAAAAATTATTGCGGATCAGCAGTTCATCGCGCATCAAACTTTCCGCTACCCGCACCGGCTGAATTCGGTATTGGATGAAGCAACAATAACAGCGAACGGATTGTCTGTGAAAATTGGAGGAAAAACTTTGCTCCATCCCCTTTCCTTCAATGCGCGGAGAGGCGAATGCATCGTCATCGCCGGCCCGAACGGCAGCGGTAAATCCACATTGGTGAAAGCGCTGTGCGGCATTTACAAAAAAGCAGCGGGCACCGTCACATCAAATGCCTGTGGCTATGTGCCGCAATCACCGGAGTTTCTGTTTCTGACGCCAACAGTCAGACAAGAACTCGACTTTTCAGGAACCTCTTCTTTGAAAGAATTAAAGGAATTAATGGATTCGTTGCGTCTAACCGAAATAGCAGCGCACAATCCGTTCGCTGTCAGCCATGGCCAAAAGCGGCGGGTCGCGATTGGCGCCATGCTGGCAGATGGCAGAAATATCCTCTTTTTGGATGAACCAACTTCAGGCCAGGACCGCGAAGCTCTATTGGAATTGTTCCAGCTGATCGACAGCCGATTGGATGCGGGCGATACCGTAATGATCGTGACGCACGACATGGAATTTGCCGCAGCCATTGCGGATTCGCTGATTTTATTGAAAGAAGGTCATTTGACGGGCATGTTCCCCGCCAAACGAGTTTGGGAGGATCCGGATTTGCTCGCTCGCCATAATCTGCTGCCTCCAAAAGGAGTGGTGCAGCATGCGAAATCTTTTGCATGACATGAATCCCTCCATTAAATTCATCACGGTCACCATCGCCATGGTGGGGTTGGCATTTTTCTTCAACCCCTGGACGCCGTTATTATTCTTTTTCAGCATCATCGCCGTTCAATTATTGTTCAGCCGAATCAATTGGAAGCTGTGGACGCTTTTCATGTTGCCATTCGCGTTTGGTGCGTTCGGCTATCTGTGGACGACCATCGTCTTCAGCGCTGAAACGGGCGGCAGCGTGATGTGGTCGCTGTTCGGATTTGATGTGACCGATAAACAATGGACGCTCGCGTTGTCGCTGTCGTTCCGCGTCCTGGCATTTTCATCGTTGTCACTCTTGTTTGCCTTGACGACGGATCCGGTGAGATTCGTCATGAGCCTGATGCAACAGTTGAAATTGTCGCCGAAACTAGCTTACGGCGTTCTCGTCGGCTACCAGTTTCTGCCGGTGCTGAAAGATGAGTTTTTCCAGATCCAGCAAGCGCACCGGCTGCGCGGAGCCACCACGGAAAAATTCTGGTGGCAGCGGCTCCTCGGTGTGCGCAGAGTCATCATCCCGATGCTTGCCGGAGCCGTCCGCAAAGCCGAACGCTCGGCATTTGCCATGGAAGCCCGCGGGTTTACGGGTGAGCCGAGGAAGGAATTTTATAGACCGGTCACGTTTAAGCGGTCGGATTTCGCTTTGGCTATTGCTATGTTGGCCCTATTCACCGTCTGTTCAATTGCCGGCACTATGATTTCAGCTTAAGTAATCAACCATCTCCCAGTTTTCAATTTGTAAATAAATACAATAAATAAGTCCTAAATACCCTATCTACTTATATTTTATTCATATAAACTGAAATAGCAGTAATATTCTGCTTTCTTAACAAAGTGAAGCAGATTACTTATTCGCGTCTTGTATAAAGGCAAAGCAGCTGAAAGGCTGTGACGCAAAGTTTCAGGCCTGTGGCTTCGGCTATGGCGGCTGGGCTGCCGGGAATGGCGAATGATACTTCGATTCAGTACCATTCGAAATTCTTTTGAATAAAATAAGAATTTAGGGGGATTGAAATGTTGTCAAACATGAAAAAAGAACAAGTTTCCAAACAGATCAAACGTTATTTTGCAGTGGGTGTCATTGCATCCGCAGGGTTTCTGTCATTAAATGCCGTGTCGGCTCTGGCAGATGAAACTACACCTGCTGATGAGCAGGAAGCTATTGTCACACCGGAAGCTTCAGAAGAAGTTGAAGATGCGGAAGAACCCGCACTGGTACCAGGCGATTTCTTCTATTTCCTGAAGCAATTGCAGGAAAAAGTTCAATTGGCTTTCACATTTGATCAGGCAGCGGAAGCCGAATTATTTGCTGGTTATGTAGAACAGCGGATTCTTGAAGCCGAAGCATTGATGGCAGCTGGCGATGAAGAGCTGGCAATCGAAACGCTTGAAAAGGCATTGGCACTTTATGAAGAGGGCCTTGATCAGCTGATCGATGAAGAAGAAACAGAAGAAACGCCTGCTGATGAAACAGACGGCGAAGAAGTTCCAGAAGAAGAAATTGATGAAGAAACACCTGCTGAAGAATCAGACGGTGAAGAAGTTCCAGAGGAAGAAATTGATGAAGAAACCCCTGACGAAGAGGTCTCGGAAACAGATGAAGAGTTGACGGAAGAAGATGCACGTGCTGCATTGGAAGTCAAATTCAGTTCAAACCTTTTCGCCCTGCAAGCAGCCATGGAAAAAGTCACGAATCCCAAGGCTAAAGAAGCTTTGGCAAAAAATGTCGCCAAAGCCATGGACCGCCTGGAGCGCAAGATCGAAAAGGAACTCGCTAAATTAGAGGAACTTGATGAAGAAACGGAAGAACTGGTGGATGAAGAAACTCCAGCCGAAGAAGATTCGATTGAAGAAGATGTTGTTGAAGAACCGGAAACCTCTGAAGACAATACCGAAGACGGAATTGAGGAATCGGAAGAATCAGCTGAACTTCCAGCAGAGGAAAACACCGAAGATGACACAAGCACTGTTTCCCCTTCTTCTGAGGAAAGTGGTTCTGACGATGAATTGATTGAAGAACAAAAACCTGCTGCCAAAGCCGTAAAAGCTGAGGAAAAAGCAGCCGTAAAAGCGGTTAAAGCCGAAGAAAAAGCTGCGGCTAAAGCCCAAAAGAACGCTGACAAAGCGGCAGCCGAAGTGAAACGTGAGCAGGACAAAGCGGACGCTGAAGCAAAGCGCCAAGCTGAAAAAGCTGCGGTTAAAGCGAAGCACGAACAAGACAAAGCGGATGCCAAAGCCCAGCGTGATGCTGATAAAGCCGCTGCTGAAGAGCAGCGCGAGCAGAACAAAGCAGCTGGCGAGGAAAAACGGAACGAGAAAAAAGAGAATAAGGGTAATAAAGAGAATAAAGACAATAAAGACAATAAAAATTAAACCAGAACAGTCTCTATCCCGAACAAAAGGCCGACCGGATATCCAATTATCCGGTCGGCCTTTTTGCATGCAACCATTTATGAATTCCGCCAGTTCCCGAGCAGAAATACATAATTTCAGCTCAACGCAACATCGAGCATCATCATGACGGCAAAGCCGATAAGCAAACTATTGGCCGCAAGTCCGTGGTTGCCGTTTTCTCGTGAACCCGGAATCACTTCTTCTGCGACGACGAAAATCATTGCCCCGGCAGCGAAACTTAAGGCATAAGGAAGCAGCGGCTGCATCAGGCTGACAGCTAAAGCGCCCACCACCGCGGCAACCGGCTCGACAAGCGCCGAAGCCTGTCCGTATAGAAAGCTTTTCAGGCGGGATTTCCCTTCAAGGCGGATTGGCATCGCAACTGCAATCCCTTCAGGAAAATTCTGTAATCCGATGCCGATTGCCAATGCTACGGCGCCCGCCAGTGAAGCTTCTTCATAGCCTGCCGCCACCGCCCCGAAGGCGACGCCTACAGCAAGTCCTTCGGGTATGTTATGCAATGTAATTGCGAGCACTAACAGCCGGCTGCGATTTGCGCTCGGTGAGATATTTCTATCAGACGGGTGCTGATGAGGAATGTATCGGTTTAAAAGGAAAATGAATAATCCGCCCGCCATAAAACCGGCGGCACTGATGAGCCATGCGGGCTGGGAATGCGAATGTTCCGCCATTGCTATCGCGGGAGACAGAAGAGACCAGAAGCTGGCGGCAATCATGACCCCTCCGGCAAAGCCCAGCATGGCATCCATGATTTTCAAATTAATGTTTTTCACAAGAAATACTGTTGCAGCTCCAATCGCTGTAACGCCCCATGTGAAAAGCGAAGCCAGCAAAGCTTGCATGACAGGAGGCACGCCGATAAACCATTCAACCACGAATCATCACATCCTCACATATGGCGTGGGAAAATCTAAAAAAACCGCTAATTCACTGAAGAATTAGCGATTCCTAGAGGTTACTAGCTTAAAGCTTTGTCGTAGAGCCAGCGTTTCAGGTTGCCGGCGGAATTGAAAGAGATGGCTTCGCCTAACAAACTGCAATTTTAATGTTTGATAGATTTATTCCTTATTTCCCCTTTTTTTAAACCTATAACAGAACACTATATAAGTTGAACTAATAAACTATAGTAGCCGTTATTCCGCAAAACAACTTGCTTGCCGCGGGCTTGCATCGAGCTAACTCGCCACTTCGCTGGGCTCACAGGCGTCTACGCTGTTTTGCTTCATATCTCTAGAGATTTCTCTCAGCGCCGGCGCGGCTTAGGACTGGGCGAAGCAATAAGACGAGTGCTCTTCTCGGCTTATTGCGGGAGCCTTGTCCGAAGCGCCGAAGCGGCATGGACAGTGGAAATTCTTAAGTTCAACTTATCAACTTATATAATGATTCTAAACACACAAAAAAAAGAGCTGAAGAATCAGCTCTCAAGTTTCCCATATGTAATCTCGTCTTCATCCCGCACATCCACACCCTCACGGATATGCACGATCGTCCGCAGCACCAGGCGCGCCTTATCGTTTTCGATCAACCAGCGCTCATCCGGCACAATTTCGAACTGCTGCATCACCGTGTCCTTTGATTTTACGGATCCGGCAAACTCCATCGACTGTTTTGCAACAATCGTTTCAATGATATTGAAATCGCTGTCTTCGCGGTAATCATCGATCAATTTGAGAACATGGAGTTCGATAAAATCAATTTCCTGGTCGGAGTCTCCACCTTCAAAATAAATCGTGCCGTTCAAGGTTTCGCCTTCTTCCAAATGCGGCCTCTCGACAACTGTTTCGACTTTCATTGACCCAAAGCCAATGGATGATAAAAAATCTTTGAATTTCATGACTGGGAAACCTCCAAATTTTTGTAAGTAATTAAATTGCTTATAACTCAATTATAAACGTTTAATGCAATTCCGTATAATCATAATGATTATCGAGGCCTGGCTCGTGTTTATTGTAGCGGCGCTTGAACAGCTTGAAGGTATGGGAAACCAGTACACGCAGGATTGCGTAAACCGGAATACCGAGAATGACACCCGCCACACCGAACAACGAACCGGCTGTCAGGAGCACGAAAATGATCGTGACCGGATGAATATACAAAGTTTTCCCCATGACCTGCGGCGAAATAACATTTCCTTCCACCACTTGGACAACTGTCCAGACAATCGCCAGTTTCACCAGCATAAACGGTGACGTGACCAGCGCGATGATGACGGCTGGCGTTATGGCGATTGCGGGTCCGATATAAGGCACGACGCTCGTGAACATGGCCAGTACGCCGAGCAGCAGCGCATATTCCATTCCGATGATCAGGAAACCGATATAAACCATCACACCGATCAGGAACGCTACGATCAATTGGCCCTGGATATAAGCACTCAGCTGTTTATCCGCCTCGCCGAACACTTCGCGCGTATCGTGGCGCAAACGTGGCGGCAATAATTTCAAAATGTACTCAGGAAGCTTTTCCCCATCTTTCAATAAATAAAACAGGATAAACGGAACGATGACAATCGATAGCACGAAACTTGTGATCGTCGACAGGAAGCCGGTAACTCCTGAAATGATGCTCGCAACGGTATCTTGCAGGATGCCAGCCACATTTTCCGGCAGCGTTTCCATCAATTGATCGATATCAAAATTGGAACCCGTATAATAGCCGCCCAAAAAGGATGAGCGAAGAAAAGCATCGACGTCCATTAATAATTGGTTGAAGTATTCAGGAAACTCCGCGATCAGCATTTGCAGCTGCTCCCGCAAGAACGGGAGGATCAAAAATGTCACCAGGGTAATTAATCCAATGACACCAAGGAAAATGATGAGGATGCCCCAAATTCTCTTGATGCGGAAACGCTCAAGCAGCCGAAGAACCGGCCGCAGCAGATAATACAAAATCATCGCTAAAGTCACGGGCAGCACCACTGTTTGCATAAAAACGCTCAGCGGATTAAAAATGAAAGATACTTCCCTGAATATAAAGATGACCAAACCGATCAACACTAAAGCAATCAACGTAAATAATGTATTTCTGCCTCCGAGAAACTGGATATAGTTCGTTTCAAAAAAGGATGGCTTTTCTTCCGGCTCCATGGCGAGACCTTCTTTCCAATTAGACTATTCACTTATATCTTAGCATATTTTCAGAATATTTCATTGCAAAGGCTGATTTAAAAACTCACTCAAAGCCTGTCTGTTCTGTTCGAGATTGATTTCCAGCACCGCGCCGGCTTGCGGGTAGCTCGCATTGCTATAGCTGCCTTCGACGGGAACGGTCAGCCGTTCAATTTCTTCGGTTCCCCCCGTCGCCATGTCGGTCGCCAATTTCACTTGGTCGAGCACCGGCAAATCTGTCTGGACATAGCCTTGTGCGGCTCCTGCCAGTTTCGGCAATTTCGGGATCGATGACACGCTGGCCAGTTCGTCCTTTAAAGCGGCCAGAACTTGCTGCTGACGGCGAACGCGGCCAAAATCTCCTTCGCTGTCCGCACGGAAACGCGCATAGCCAAGCAATTCCTTGCCATTCAACTGCTGATTGCCTTGCGTCAATGAAACGCCGATCAGCTCCGACATGTCTTTTTCCACATCGATTTCGACGCCACTTGGTGCCGCAATATCCACCAGTGTTTCAAAACTCGTGAAATCAACCAATGCATAATGGTGTATTTGAACACCGAACATACTCCGCAGCGTATCGGCGAGCAGGTCCACTCCGCCCAGGTAAAAAGCCGTATTCAGTTTATAGGATTGGTAACCCGGAATGTCCGCGTAAATATCGCGCATGAAAGATACGATTTTCACATCGTTCGTATCCTTATTATGCGCTACGAGCATCATCGTATCCGTCCGTGATTGCGCTTCACCACGCGAATCGACGCCAAGCACCAAAATATTTTCATAGCCATCATTTTCTTCATCATTATTAAATTCCACTTCCGGCAGATCCGATTCGCCTGCCAGATTTTTGCCGCTTTGGTATTGCATGAAAAAATATGCACCAAAGGCCAGCAGGACCATCAGCAAAATAAACAGGAATCCCCGTTTCCGGAACCTTCTTTTCTTCCGGCGATTTCCTCGAAGTTGGCGTTCATCTTCCATTAAATACACTTTCCTTTCTATATTCCATAAGAATTATGACGCATGGAGCCTGCAGAAGTTTCTGGTGAGTTTCTCACATGAATTTCTATAAATCGATATTCCGCAAAACAGCTTCGAAGACATTAGCCGACGCTTGCGAGGCTAAGTCTTTGCGACGAAGCAGCGCAGCGATGCAGGAGCACGGTTTTTATACCTAACTAAGTAAGTGTACCAACCGAGTGGATCTCGCACTTCGTCGGCATTCGCCTGCTCCCCATGGCGTCTTCGCTGTTTTGCTCCATATCTTTAGAGAATTCTCTGTGAGTAAATGAGTGGGCGGAATCCATAAGATCATGAATCCACTAAACGTCGTTTCTATGAGCGGTTTTTGTGATTCTATGAGCGGTTATGTTGATTCTATGATCATTCAGCCGGAAATAGAGCGAATCGGCATCTCCCTCATTCATCTTCACTAACATCATAAAACATTAAATCGGAAATCAATACTCCGCCTGGAGCCATTTCATCGGCTGGTGAAAAATTTATACTTATAATCATCTTACCTCCTACAGTATAAACAATTTTATTGTCTGTAAACAGTTGCAGTGGTACTATTTCTTTTATGAGCGACAGGAGGAGATAGTATGATGGAGAAAGCGACATTTGCGGGCGGCTGCTTCTGGTGCATGGTAAAGCCCTTCGATCAGTTTGAAGGAATCGAAGGAGTGGTTTCCGGTTACACAGGCGGCCATGTTGAGAATCCGAGCTATGAGCAGGTGAAATCCGGTACGACCGGCCACCTCGAAGTGGTCGAAATCACGTTTGATCCGGTTTTATTTCCTTATGAACAATTGCTGGATATATACTGGCAGCAAATCGATCCGACGGACAATGAAGGTCAATTCCAGGATCGCGGCGATCAATACAAGCCAGCCATTTTTGTTCACAACGACCGCCAGCGTGAAATTGCTGAGGCGTCAAAACAACAATTGGATGCCAGCGGACGCTATAAGAAATCGGTAAACACACCGATTATTGACGCCGCTCCCTTTTATGCGGCTGAAGATTACCACCAGGATTATTATAAAAAAAATGCGGACCATTACGAAGAAGACCGTGCCCAGTCCGGCAGAGATGAGTTTCTGAATGCCGTTTGGGAACCGGAAAAAGCCGGAAAATAACATCAACGGACGCCCCTTTTGAGGAGGCGTCCGTTTTTTTATTTCTTATAACAGCTGTATGAAAATGATCCCAGCCAGCATAATGACTAAACCCAAAACATGAAGCGTCGTGATCTGGCCTCTGGTAGATCCCAGCAGACCGAAACGTTCCACTAAAAGACTGCCGGTCAGTTGTCCGAACAAGGCCAATATAACCGTCGGACCGGTACCTATTTGGCCAACGAGATAAACGTTCATCAAAATGTATGTTCCTCCGAGCAAACCACCGGACCAAATCCACCAGGGGGCTTTTTGCTCAAGTGGTTTTTTAATGCTTGAAAATGATCGATATTTAAATCCGACAATGAGGATTAAGACTGCCGTGCCCGTGAAAAATGAAACAAACGCTGCATGAATCGGCGAGCCCAGTACAGTCCCCAATTGTCCATTGACCGCTGCCTGAGTGGCCATGAGCATTCCCGCTCCAACTCCGAGCAAACGCCAATGCCATTGTCCGTCACTGCGTTCTTTTGCCATCACCTGTTCAGTCACGGTATGCCGTCTGGAAATTATAGCTGTTAACGCAACGGTTAGAAAAATTCCGATTAACAGTAAAATAACGCCGAGCAATCGATTGGGTGTAAACGGCTGTTCCAATGAATTAAACCATCCAAAATTATCGATCAGCATTCCCATCACAATCATGCCCAGTATAGGCATGACGGATGCTTGTATACTTCCTATTTTGGCGAATAATAAAATACTGGTCGTTAAACCAATGACCCCGAAAACCCCTCCAAACCAAATCCACACCGGCAGATCGGCAATAGTAGCCAGCGGAATCCCTAATGGTGTGCTGCTGAACACCATGGCAATCGTCAGGAAGGCCGTTCCGATTATGAAGGAAATCATAGATGCTTCAAATGGTGATTCAACAAATTTTCTTAACTGGGAGTTGACGGCTGTCTGCATAGCCAAACCAATCCCGATACTTATTCCCAATAGAGCTAAAAACATGAAGTACACCCTCCGATTAATTTCTAATTCTATAGAAAGAATCTGAGGAATACCACTAAGCAGAAGTTTTTAATGTCGGATCCTTAAAAACTCAAATGCAACAGCGAAATATTCTTACGAAACTCTCATCGCCCTCCATAACAGGATTCATGAAAACAGTAGAAAAACTTCCTGGTATTTGGGCTTTCACCAGATATATAAATAGAGAAAATTGCTTTGGATGAACAAAACCCCGAATGACAAACACTTGTAAAGTGTCTAACATTTGGGGTTCAGTTCGGAACTTCTTATAAGTGTTGATATGCAAACTATATTTAATCACTATTTGTTTTAACATGCCACTCTTCGTAAGATTCTACATCTATCCCCAAATTACGCGTTCTAATCCACTCAAATGCTTTAACTACCAGTGGAGAAGAATTTTCAACTGAAATATCTTTTTCTGTTACCCATAAAGCTCCCTGTGAGTCTTGGCAATCGAATTGAGTTGGTTTACTTAATTCTCCACTTACTTTATTAACTAAATAATAAACCGCGATATGATGAACGGCAGAGTACTCTTGCCACTTCCATGGAAGCTGAAAATCGATTACTCCTAAATTTTCACTAACATTTATTTCAAGCCCTGTTTCTTCTAGGAATTCTCTTTTTATTGCCTCAGATAAGCTTTCACCTTCTTCCAAACTTCCGCCCGGAAGATCAAATCGATTTATGTATGGTCCTCTACTTTTATTTATAACTAATAGTTTTTCATTTTCTATACATAATCCATATACTCCAAAAGCTCGGTGGTACTTTTGCATATAAATTTCTCCTTTTCTCAAGTAATCGAATCACGAATCCAAAATCTACTCTCATAACACTAAAACTTCCATTGTGTATTTGAATTGAAATTTACTTCTGAATTAATTATGTTCGTAAAAGCACACGTTTACCTACACATAAGAAAATTAAAAGCTTAAATGAGGCGTATTCTCTTTTACATTCTATTAATACTTTGATAATTGCAGATATAAGATTATTCCAGAGCTTAGTTAACTAACCGGGTTACAAAAGTGTACATGAGACATCCAATACAAGAAATTTTTTTCATCTCTTAACAGATTTCAGTGTAAAGTTTAATGAAGGAACATCTCAATGTGTACCCGATAAAAACAAAACTGAAGGTCTACGAATTGGGGTTATTTGATGCGATTGCACGAAGAGAATGAGCTGTTTAATGATTTAATCCGATCAGCAGCTGCAGCGTATGGACTGCAGAATTTCCAGGTTGAAAAGGATTATTACGTATCACTGCTTCTGAAGCAGCTGGTCTCCATCTTCCCTGGCGTTGTATTTAAGGGCGGGACTTCACTGGATATATGTTGAAACTTCTTCTTCGAATGACCGTAAAGATAAGAGGAGGTGTTTAAAATTAAACGCTATATCGTCTTTATCAGCAGTTTTATTGTTCTGCATCTTTGTTATTCACTGGTTTCCGGATTTTTACTTACATCCATGTTTATCTCTTCAACCTCTTTAGTGATGACTCAGACCGTGGTTGAACCATCGCCAACATTGAACTTCATTGTTTTCTTACTTATCGCTACGATGGCTTATTTTATCTCCCAGCGTGACTTTCAAACTGTGGGAATTCGTCCATTGCAAGAAAACAGACGGTAAGAATCTACAGATGGTTTTTGTTTGATAAGTAAAAGAAATGAGGTAATAAAATGTTGTTTTCAAAATGGACTCTTTTTCAAGGGGCTGCAATATTCGGTATGGTTTCCCTGATATTTATTGCAGAAATCTTTTCGCTTCAAATCAGCAGCATACTATCTTCAGGTCCATACATTTCATTTTTATTGGTTTTGACGTTCATTTTAATCGGCTCCAGTTTAATCAGCCTATTTTTAATATTCCACAGTAAAAAAAGCGACCTATTCTTGTCTCATCCTTTGTGGGAAAAGATGAATATTCTTCTGGCATTTCTTTTCATCCTATCCATCCTTATTTTTATTATTGTTGTTATTTTTACGCCTTTAAGTGATGTAATAGTAGCAAATCGTTGGATTTTGTATCTATTCATTTTTTATTTTTTATTCCTGCTGAACCTTTTCGTGTTGTCCATCATACATAAAGTAAAGAGGAACCTTTCCAAAGAAAAGAAGATTGAGTTATCTTTCGTTTGGACCGTACTGAGTATGATAATACTAATTTTCCTGATCCCCTCAATATGATGAATACGAATAGATCAAAAAGACTGAAGCAGACGGATTTCCATTTGCTTCAGTCTTTTTGAAAGTCTAAAAACCGCTAAATTCATGATATGTAAACTATATAGATCAATATTTTTGAGTCTCCAGATTTACTTTCTCTAATTCACTGATCGTTAATCCAGTTATTTTTTTAAAACTCTGTTCAAAATCCTTCGTTTTATTGACCGAATCCATTATTTCGCTTATTACCCCTACACCATATTCGTCTATTAGATATTTAACCGCATAGTAACTCTGTGCATAATTATCGGTTCCAGCCATAGTTTTGGCTTCTTCCCATTGTTCTTGGGTGATCAGCTGAGCGAAAGGGATAAGTTCAAAAGCATGTATAGATGCTCCCCACCCTTCGTCTGTTACATATTCAGCCACACCTTCTGTAAACCATTCAGGGTATTTTTCTAACTCATGGGTTTTACGAGCAAATGCATAGTGGGTGTATTCATGAAGAATAATTTCCTGAAAGATATACAAGGGAAATTCATCTCTTTCTAAAATAAGCTCCTTGTCATAATATTGAATAGCGAAAACCCTATCAATCTCTGTATAAAACCCACCGAGGTCTTCTTTGCCTGAAATCTTCGCCAGTTCTACGCCATCCTCAACAAGAATAAAATCAACCGGTTCATAGCTAATTTTTCCGAATAATGCTTCAGTTTTTGCAAAAGCCAGGTCAAGCGTTTCTCGTGTAATGGGCAAAAGATCCTGAAAATCCTCTTTATAATAAATGGAAACATGATGGTAATCTTCTTGTAAGTAGGTCTCTTTGACTTCCTTCACAGACTCCTTTTCTGCATTTCGATTCAACCATATTTCCATTGTTTCGAAATAAGTAAGTTCTATATCAAGATCCGTTGTGACGCCCTTATAAAGCAAGAAGCTACCACCTAAAAGCAGGAGAAAACTAGCGAAAAAAAATATTGCTATACTAAAAAATACCAACTTGATTGATTTCTTCATAGGACACCTCTTAGCTTTGTATTCATATTAAGTAATATTTTATTACTTAATTATAGTCTAAGTTTAAGTAAATAAATGGAATTATATTAAATAGGTGAATTTTTCACAATCCGGCGTGCTCTTACTGAAGTATCCCCGTTGAAACTGATATTGAGCCGGTTAATTAATAAGTTTAGTTAATTAAAACCATTCGTAATAGTAAACTTATACAGACAAAAAAGGAAGAAGCTTTTTCCAGCTCCATCCCTTCCGATATGTGTTGATATGTCAGCTGAAAATTCCATCAGAACTCCCTTCTAATCCATTTACAAAAGATATTTTAAGCTATCCTTTTCAAATGAATTACCAGTTTTATGTTAAAAATTAAGTTATAATGTATTTATATACCTTTTTTGAAAAATCGATTATGTGAAAGGGGTAAATTTAAATGATTAGAAAAAGTCTTGCCACTATAATGTTTGGTACATTTATTCTTCTAGCGGGTTGTCAGGAAGAAACAAACAACGGAGCAGCTGAATCTGAGACTGAAATAGGAACACCAGAAGAACAAATTGCTAATATACAGGATGATTTCAATGAGATGATCGCCGAAACGGAAACAGAGTATGGAAAGTTAGTCTTTTATTCTCTCGATAACGATGAAAATGCTACAGGTGTAGGTTTAGCGGTATTTAATGAGGAAGATGGAACGTGGGTTTATTCTAAAGGAACAACAAATTTAATTTCAAACTCTTCCGAAACAGAGGCATTTTCTTCCGACAGAATAGAGATTAATGATGAAACGAAAGTGGTTTATGGATACAGGCACGAATCGCCAAATTCAGAAATACAAGAAGTGGATAGTGAAGAGTTAGTAGACAATACCTTGGTTTTAGAGGAATCTGTTATTTCTTACACGTTCGTTTCTCCTGATGAAACTGTCACCATTTCCAGAAACAATTAAAAACAAATCTCGAACGTCATCCATTAAGCAGGTTGGCGTTTTTAGTTCACATGAAAAACTGACCTAAAGAATTGTTCGAGTTCACGAAGTTTTAACATTTTCAAATAACATCTCCCCTTCACCTTTAAAGGAGGAAGATTTCAACTACAAGTTAATTGAATATAACCGTTTGTAAAAGTACCCTTATCCGAACGAAAAAGGGAAGAAACCTGAATGGAGTTCCTTTCCTTCTGATGAACATCGATATGTAAACTCCATATTTTTTTGGAATTCCAGCTTTATGACTTTATAGAGCAGCCATATGAATGTATCTTTTTTCTAGTAACTTAATTTTTGCTGAATTCACTTCGAAATACAGTGAAATAAGGGCTTTGAATGTAACTTAATTAGTATTATCTTACATTCGAGTACTGAAAATATCCTGGAAATTTTCTTGATAAAAATGGTACTTTACTGGAACTAAATTGATATAGTTATTGCAACAGTGCAAGAGTAGTCAAAGCAAAGAAGACAGTAAATTATTGGGCAAATCCGTGAAGGAGGCGACAAAATGGCATTTGTGGCAAACAGAAAAAAGATATTTTTCTCTCTCTTGGTTATCATTGTCCTAAGCTTAGCAATGAATCACCAATATCAAGTAACACGGGCAGGCTCTTTAAGTGGGACAGCTGAAGGGAAGGAATGGTTAATCGATTATTCTCTCCAGAAAGAAAGTCGTGGAGAATGGCTAATTGACTTTACTTTTTTAGCTGCAAGCTCCGATCAGCAGGAAATTCAAGAAAGCCGAGTTGTTTTTAGCAATCCTGTCAGTCATGATGTGTTAACGCAAGCGCATGGTTCTAACGAAAATTACCGTTTTGAAGGACATGTTCTGTCCAACACAAAAAAGTTAAGTGAAAAAGAAATAGGCGAAGTTTTAAATCGTTCCTACGTTGTCGTTAAATGGCTGGATGAGGCTGGAAAACCCGTTGAAGAAAAGATTTTTTTCAAGGAACAATAAAGAAGATAAACAAGAAGAGTTACTGATCTATTACAGGATCAAGGACTCTTTTTTATGGGTTTTGAATGTACTTGATTGCTAATAAGTTACATTCAAAAACAAACAATTAATGTAAATTGACGTTGAAAGAGCCTATTCAATCGTTAAAGGAAAAACGTAATATCCAGTTCCTTGTTCCCAAGTGGCTTTAACTTCATATATAGTTCTCCCGCTTTGCTTATCTAAAACTACGTCAGTTCCCCTATTAGAAGGGAAAGACCCCAACACATATACCTCGTAAGAGATTGGTTCTTCTGCAAATTTAAGTTCAATAGAGGTATCCGGATTTACGGCAGGACCTTTCCGGTTCCCGATTAAGTCAGAAACAGCTACAACTTCAGCCTCTATACCGGCCATGCTCTTTTCTTCTTCATCATAATAACTCCACGAATAGCCATGCGAAGCAGCCATAAACGCTTCTCCATTTACACTTACTTTTAAGTTGGGTGGTTTTTGAATGGTGTCCTTTCTATTTTCCACAGAAGTACTATTGTTTTCTTCATGTTTAATAACTTCCTTTTCTTGAGAACAACCAACTATCACAAAAATAACCAGCATACATAATAATAATTTGGCATTCATCTTCTTATTCCTCCTCATTTCAAGTTTAGACGTGAAAATGAATCATTGGTTACAGAAGATGACTTATTGAGAACCCGGCATTGGAGAGCGTTTCAACCTTTAAGGACCGTTAAAATGAAACTAATCTGGTCCTTATACGCCTAGTAATAAAAGGAGGTCATTACATCGTGGAGAAAAAAATTCTATATTGGGTATTGAGATTTTTCTTGGTTATTTTATTAGTTGGTTGCGAAAGTTCAAATGTAGATAGTCAAAGCGAAGTGGATGATTATAACAAGGCAAGAGAAGCTGCTTGGATCTTCATTGACGAGAACGGTTGGAACGATACAGCCAAAAAAGAAAACTGGCAGAATGCCAAAGTCACAACAGTGATTGCTGATGGCGACTACGAATTACTTGATTTGTCTTATGAAGGAGAAGAAGCGTTGGCCATTGTCTTCGAGGAAATAGAAAATGCTGTAGTTGCTCCTCCTAAAATATTGGTTGATGCTGAGACAAACAAAGTCGTTGGATATATGCCAAGCGAATAGAATATACAGCATATAAATATTGATAGCATTTGTGACCCGAATGTAACTTAACTGCAGATAAGTTACATTCAAATCTTTGATGTTTTAAATTATTTTGGTTCTACCGTATTTAAAAGGGTCTTGCAGGAGTGCCCCACAATATATTCTCAATTTGTTGTTTCTTCAACATCCTGATTTTCAACTAGTTCTTCCATTATCTTATCTATTTTTTCCATAGTTCTGTATTTTCATACCTTCGTACGGGGTTGCCAGTAAACTTTGCATTTCTTCTACAGCAACACTATCTTCAGCTTCTTTAAATACTGAGAGGGCTTTTTGGAAAGCATTTTCTGCTTTTTCAAACTTGGATGTCGCTACTCCTAATTCCCCCAACCCTCTATACGCACAGCCTTGGGCTACCAAACTTTTCGATAAGACCGCATATTCCAGTGACTGTTTCAATAGGATGGTTGCTTCCGTGTATTTCTTCTCTTTTATAGCGATGGAACCCCGTTCATAAAAGTTAGCAGCAAATCCGACATAGAAGTCAGGGAAATGGCGAGTCCAGATTTCACCTTCAGCAATAAAAAATTCCGTGGCCTGTTGATAATTCCCAGCCATTCGCCCTACCATTCCCAGTTGATGCAGAGCCATCGCTTCTTCTTTCAGGTTGGATTCCCTTTTGGAAATCTCCAGCAGTTCCTGATAGTATGCAGTGGCTTTTCCAAACTGCCCTTGAAAGCTTTTGACATAGCCAATTCCATTTAAAGCCGCTTTATAGGAAACTGAGGTTTTATCGGATATGCTTCTCAAACATGATAGATAGATCTCTTCGGCTTGCTGAAATTCTCCTTTATCGAAAAAGTCGAATGCCTCATCCAGTTCCTGCATCTAATTCACTCCAATCCTTGAACCCAGCCGATTCCGTGAATAGTTCATGTCGTTAACAAAAAAAGTGTATTCTACTTAAATATATTCGAGATATTACTAAATATTTCCTTTATTGATTGATAAATTAGTTATAGAAAAACCGTTCGCAAAAGTACACGTTTACGAACGCTCCCCCCCTATAACCCCATTAAAAAAACGTTCGTAAATGTGTCAAAACACTTTACGAACGTCCATTTAATCCTTGGTACATTTACGAAACGCAAAGTAACTTATCATTTCGCTTGTCCAGTACTATTCAGAATTATGCCGACTTTAAAAAACGACTCCATTATCCCTTCAAGTTTTCCCTTCTTGCACAAATTTACGAACCATTCACCTTCGCCATATAATATTCATCTATGTATTCCCCGTCCACTTTCAACGAATTCTTTTTAATTCCTTCTATAATAAAACCCATCTTTTGATAGAGCGCGAGACCTGCCCGATTGTTGACCATGACGGTCAGCTCCAGCCGACGGATTTTATTTTCCGATGCCCACTCGTCCAGCCGTTCGAACAGCTTTGTTCCCACACCTTTCCCGCGGCTCTTTTCGCTGATGCCGATTGCCAGGTAAACGCTGTGCAGGGTCCGCTGCGGCGTATTGCCGATGACGAACAGATAGCCCAGCAGGTCTTCGTCTTTTTCCGCCAGCAAGATTGTGGATGTCGGATCACTTTCTATCGATTGAATCCGCCTACTCAATGCCTCGGCATTAATTTTCCGCTCCCCCGGTTCGAACATCATAAATCCCGAACTTTCGGCATCCTTTATCAGCTCAATCAACTTTTCCGCATCCTCCGCTTTCGCATGTCGAATCATCATGTTGCCACCCCTTTCTTTATTTACGCCAAACTGTTTTTCATTGTACATCGGCTTGCGGTTTGCTGTTCAACAGGAAGGCAAATACCGTCAGGATGACAATAAATCCTAAGAACAGGCTCAGTGAAATCATGTGGTTTTGGTAGCGGTCGTAGAACAGTCCGATGGCAAAAGGCGTTAACGCGGAGATGATATAGCCCCCCGATTGGATCATCGACGACCAGCTGTTGACGTCGTCCGGTGATGTGTTTTCATCCAACGGCATCAACAACGCGAGCGGGAATAATCCGCCGAGAATGATGCCGAGACAAATTGCCGCCGGCCAAATAAATACGGCATCCGCGAACATCAGGAGCAGCACGCCTAAAGCACCAAAACCCAGGCTGACCAAAATCCATAAATGACGGCTCGGCCATTTTTCCAGCAGCAGCGGAAGGGATAGATTACAGGCAATCTGAACCGTCGACATGACCGTCAGCACCGCTCCGGCAAGCAGAATCGACATGCCCTTTTCAATGGCGATCGGTGCCAGCCACGTGATGACCGAAAAGAACAAGGCCGACTGGAAGCCGAAAAACAGCAGCATATACCAGGCGCGCCGATTTTTCCACGGCGACACTGTGGCTGTATCTTCCAGCGGCAGCTCGGAAACTTCTGCAGCCGGCTCTTTGACCCGCAGCCATAAAAAGATCGCGGCAATTGCAAGAAGCCCCCAGCTCGCCAAAGCAATCGGCCATCCGGCAATCGAATAGAACACACCGGTCAGACCTGCGGCCAGTGTAGCTCCCAGCCCCATGCCAAATGAATAGACGCCGATCAAGGAAGCGGTGCGTGTCGGGAAATTCCGTTTGATCATTGCCGACAACAGCGGACTGATGATGGCGATCGCCATTCCGATAAAGAATGCGCTGAGCAATAAAACCGGATAAGTCGGCAAAATACCACGCAGCAGCGTGAACAAACCGATCATTGCCACCAGAATCGCGATGGATTTTTTCAATCCCAATTTTTTATTGAATACGACAGCGAGTGGCGCAAACAAGCCCATGCAAAAAACGGGAACCGATGTCAACAGGCTGACTTCACTGCTGGTCAGAGAAAGGTCTGCCCTGATGGTGTCAAGAAGTGGTCCAATGGATGATATGGCCGGACGCAAATTGACGGAAACGAACAAAATCGCCAATATCATGATGCCCAGCGCAGGTTTTTTTTGCTTTTCAGTCAAAATCGACACACTCCTTCCAAACCAGTAAATCAAACTTGTGTTCGCCGCAAAAATTTATTAAACTAGAGGCAATGAAAGGCGGTTACTCTCATGAAACTTGTGAACTGGAGCTATGCAAAGCGTTATAACATCAAAGCGATCTTCGACGAGTTCCCGCATGTTGTTGTGTGGTTCCGCCAAATCGGCGGCTATTATTTCATCTTCACGATGAAGGGCCTGACTCCGGAACATATCCCGAATCGGCGTGATTATGTACGCATGGAATATCTACTCAACAAAGACCTCGGCATGCTGGAAGCTTATAAGGAAAGAAAATTTAAGGCTTAGTGATATACCTATATAAATCGAAATAAAGAATTAGCATTTGTATACCGCTTCGGACAAGCCTCTCACATTAAGCCGAGAAGAGCACTCGTCTTATTGCTCCGGTCGGCATTCGCCTGCTCCTAAGCCGCGCCGGCGCTGGGAGAGTGGCTTTGTTTGAGAGAGTCTCTAAGATATGGAGCAAAACAGCGAAGACGCCATGGGGACCAAGCGAAGTGCTGAGATCCACTCGGGCGAAGTGAAACGAGCCCGAGTTAGCTCAGCGCGAGCCCCCAGGCAAGCGAAGCTGTTTTGCGGAATGTCGGTTACTAAAATTTTCTTAATTTATAGTAAGAAATAGTTTATTAACCACCCTCTACCAGTTTATCCAACACTGCGCTCAGATGCTATCTGTTTTTGGCTGATTCGTGCTATACTATTAGTATTGTGAAATTTAGGAGGTACGTATTAATGATAGCAGTAAATGATGTAAGTTTGCGTTTCGGTGACCGTAAATTATTCGAAGACGTAAACATCCAATTCAACCCAGGTAATTGCTACGGACTGATCGGAGCCAATGGTGCCGGTAAATCGACGTTCATCAAAATCCTTGCCGGTGATCTTGAAACCCAATCCGGTAATGTCTATATGGGTTCAGGCGAACGCCTGGCCGTATTGAAACAGGATCACTTCGAATACGAAGAAAAACAAGTTCTTGATACCGTGATGATGGGGTATAAGAAATTGTATGAAGTCATGACAGAGAAAAACGCCATCTATATGAAAGAAGACTTTTCAGATGAAGACGGCATGCGTGCAGCTGAACTTGAAGGCGAATTCGCTGAGCTGAACGGTTGGGAAGCTGAGTCTGAAGCTGCCATCCTGTTGCAGGGCCTTGGGATTTCCGATAGCCTTCACGACAAAAAAATGGCGGAACTGTCAGGTTCTGATAAAGTGAAAGTGCTTCTTGCACAAGCCCTATTCGGCAAACCGGACGTTCTTCTTCTGGATGAGCCTACCAACCACTTGGACTTAAAAGCAATTCAATGGCTGGAAGATTTCCTCATGAACTTTGAAAATACGGTCATCGTCGTATCGCATGACCGTCACTTCCTGAACAAAGTCTGCACGCATATTGCCGATCTCGACTTCGGTAAAATCCAGCTATATGTAGGAAACTACGATTTCTGGTACGAATCAAGCCAATTGGCGACTCGTTTAGCAGGCGACCAAAATGCAAAAAAAGAAGAGAAGATCAAAGAATTGCAAGCCTTTATCGCCCGCTTCTCGGCGAATGCTTCCAAATCGAAGCAGGCAACTTCACGGAAGAAAATGCTCGATAAAATTGAGCTGGACGACATCCGCCCTTCTTCCAGAAAATATCCGTTCGTCAACTTCACCGTTGCCCGCGAAATCGGCAACGATGTCTTGACAGTCAAAGATTTGAGCCAGACAGTTGATGGCAATAAACTCTTGAATGGCGTCAACTTCAATATGAACAAAGACGATAAGATCGTCTTGATGGGCGACCCGCTTGCCAAATCTGCATTGCTTCGCATACTTGCGGAAGAAGATGAGCCGGCTGAAGGCTATGCACGTTGGGGTGTAACAACTTCACGCGCTTACCTGCCGATAGATAACTCTGCTTATTTCGAAGGCAGCGAGACTTCCCTCGTTGACTGGCTGCGCCAATATTCACCTGAAGACGAAAGTGAAACTTTCCTTCGCGGCTTCCTCGGCAGAATGCTGTTCTCCGGTGAAGAAGTGAAAAAGAAACCTTCCGTCTTGTCCGGTGGCGAAAAAGTTCGTTGCATGCTGTCGAAAATGATGCTGTCCCATGCCAACGTCCTGTTGCTTGATGAACCAACCAACCACTTGGACCTGGAATCGATTCAAGCACTCAACAACGGCATGATCGCCTTCAAAGGCGCGATGGTCTTCACTTCCCATGACCATCAGTTTATCCAGACAGTTGCCAACCGTGTGATTGAGATCCGTGAAGACGGTTCAATCCTCGACAAACAATTGAGCTACGATGAATTCCTGGAATGGAAAGACGCACAAGGCATCACAAACTGATCAAAAAAAATCCCGCCACACTATGACAGTGTGGCGGGATTTTTGTGTTTTATTTCAGGTAACGTTTGACCAATTTACCTGCTGGCAGGCGTGATGCCCATTTGTTTCCAGTGCCGGCTAATTTACCGACTACCTTCAATAAATCTTCATCGCCTGCCCAGTGGGACGCGATGATCTCTTTCGGATATTTGTTCAACAAAGTGTTTACGATGTATACGGCTACCACCACATCATCCGCAAAGCCGACTGGCCCCATAATGAGCTCCGGCAACAAATCAACCGGTGCAAAGAAATAAAGGATACCCGCGCCGATCAACGACTTGCTTTTGGTTTCAATGCGATTATCAAGCATCAGTTTTGCGAGCAAATGGAAAAAATCCGGTGCGAACATAACATATTTCAAGAACCGGCTGTTTTTACCGGATTTCCCTTCCACCCAATTCTGGATGTTATATCTTAACTTCTGATAGAAATCACGCTGTTCCCCTTCACTTGGCAGCGGCTTTTTTAACTGATCGTTTACCATTGTTCTTTCCCCCTTGATGTATCGTTTATACTTACTATACCCATATACAGGCAGCAAATAAAGTTATGTTTGATAGACGTCAGAATTTCAGCGTCACATTCGTTGCAATGCGTTCCCGTTTTGGATTGCCTTGCACAATATTGAATTTGACTTGCTGGCCGGGCATCAGCACGCTGAGGTCCGCATGAATGGAAATCGTTTCCACAAAAAATTCCTCACCGTCTTCACCGACAATATAGCCGTAGCCCTTGTCTCCATCAAACCATTTCACTTTACCGGATCCTGCCATAACTTCATCAGCCATTCTAAAACCCTCCTATTATATATAGTTCATCGCTAAAGTATTAATACCCTGCTTCCGCCGTTTCTTAAACGTGAACGCTGTGAATGAAGGATTTTGAATAGCGCAGGCAAAATTTATATGTTGCAAAAAAAGAGCCGCTCACAATGAGCAGCTCCTGAGAATTACACTTTCGTTACGTTAGTAGCTTGAGGTCCGCGGTTGCCTTCCTCGACTTCAAATTCCACTTTTTGACCTTCGTCAAGTGTTTTAAAGCCATCGCCTTGGATCGCTGAGAAATGTACGAATACGTCATCTCCGCCTTCAACTTCGATGAAGCCAAATCCTTTTTCTGAGTTAAACCATTTTACTGTTCCTTCTTGCATGTTAAAAAACCTCCTGGTAATAAAAAATTTTCAATATGGAATTTCACGAAAAAATTCACATATTCCAAAAAGTACCATAACTAACTGATCACTTTTTGGAATATGTGAATAGCTGTATTTGGTGAAGAAGTATTAATTTATTTTATAATAACTGAATTGAACGTAAATGTCAAACAAATCTAAATATTTATAATTATTTTTTTCGGATATATTGTTTAGCGTCCAAAAACAATTTATCTACCTGCATTTTGCCAAATCCAATGGCATCTGTCCAGCAAAAAGCATCGTCCACCAGCAGAGATTCTCAAGTTTGTATTGCCCCATCCTTTGCCGTAAAATGGGGATAAAGAAACTGCCGATGAAACTTTCGCGGCGTTCAATCGTATCTATATAAGGAAAAGCATTGAAGGAGTGACTTTCGCATGAAGCGAGTCCAAAACTTTATCAGGCGCCAATCGGTCAGCCTCCCGCTTATGGGAGTGATATTTCCTGTACTGTATCTGGGTGCGGAAATCGGATTGCTCGCTTCAGGAGCAGTTGCTGCCGGCAGCTATCTGGCGAGCAATTCAACGATCAAACAAGTCCAATTCTCCTCTACATCCAAAGAACTTGGAATGACACGAAGCGAATATAAACACGTGATCAAACAATTGCACGAAGCCAAAATGAAAACCAAGAAACTGCAAAGCCATTATTATAGCGTCCGCTCCATCTCTTCTTTCAAGCAATTGATGGAGATGACGAAAATAGCGAATAAGATCATCATGGTCGTTCAGCAGAACCCCAGAAAATTTTATCTGGCGGAATCTTTCTTTTATTCGCATCTCGATACCGCCGTGGAATTGACCCAGAAATACTCTCTGCTCGTAGGACAACCAGTGAAAGACCGCGAAATGCGCATTGCATTGCAGGACACGCGGGAAACTTTGCAATCGATGAACCGGGTGATGGAAAATGATTTAAAGAAAGTGCTGGCTGCCGATGTAGAACAACTTCGGATGGAACTCGACTACGCCCAACTGGCTGTCACCAAAAATCAGAATCAAAAATTATTGGTTCAACCCTTGACCGATGACGAAGGAGACGTGGAAAATGAACGAAAATCAATCGACACGAAGTGAATTGGATGATTTGCTGGAATCGCCATTTGGCATTCAACTGGAAAAGGAACAATCACCTGCCGAGCAGCAATCGGGCCGGCCGGTCCTGTTAATGGATAAGTTATCCAACGAAGACAAGAAAAAAGCGCGGGAGCTGGCCAAGCAGATTCCTGCTGGCAATCACGAAGCCATCCTGACTTACGGGGCCAACGCGCAGAGCCAGCTTGGCAATTTCTCACATAAGATGCTCGACCATGTGCAGCAAAAAGATATCGGCCCCGTCGGCGATGTCCTGCATGATTTGATGAAAAAATTGCAGGAAATGAATCCGGAAGAACTGACGGAAACGAAAAAATCCGGCATCCGCAAACTGTTTGCCAAAGCCAAATATTCCGTACAGGAAATCATGACCAAATACCAAAAACTCAGCACACAGGTTGACCGCATCAGCATCCAGCTGGACCATTCCAAACGCGGTTTGCTGGAAGATGTGCAGATGCTCGAAGAATTATACGACCAGAACAAAATGTATTTCCAGGCTTTGAATGTCTATATCGCAGCTGCCGAATTGAAGCGCGATGAAATATTGAACGACACCATCCCTGCCCTGCGCAGAAAAGCGGAAGCATCGGATGATCAGATGGCCTACCAGGAAGTCAACGACATGGTGCAATTTGTCGACCGACTGGACAAACGTTTGTATGATCTGCAATTATCACGCCAAATCACGATCCAAAGTGCGCCGCAGATCCGGATGATCCAGCAGACGAACCAGACGCTGGCTGAAAAAATCCAGTCATCGATCATGACTTCGATTCCGCTATGGAAAAATCAGATCGCCATTGCCTTGACCCTCAATAAGCAGATGAAAGCCGTCGAAGCCCAGAAACAGGTCACTTCCACGACCAATACGCTATTATTGAAGAATTCCGAGATGCTGAAAATGAATTCGATTGAAACCGCCAAGGAAAATGAACGCGGCATCATCGAAATCGAAACCTTGAAGAAAACGCAGGAAAATCTCTTAACAACCATTGAAGAGACGCTGCAAATCCAGACTGAAGGCCGGAAGAATCGCCGCGCCGCGGAACTGGAAATCGGCAAGATGGAATCCGAACTCAAGCAACGCTTACTGGCAATTCATGAAGGCGAAAAATCAAAAGAAGAATAACAGGAAATCCCGTGAAGCTACGCGCTTCACGGGATTTTTTCGTTTATGGGACGCCGCCGCAGCCTTTTTAACCTTCCGGATAGTATTTTGGCTGCTGCGGACAGTATTTTTCGTTTCCGGACGGTATTTCTGTGGTTCCGGACAGTATTTCTGAAATGCGGATAGTATATCCATTTAAATGGTAATTTAGATAAGGTTAAAACTGATAATCAGCCCCTAGCCCGACTGAATCACCAAATGCAGGGTCCGTTTCAGCAACCGCAGCGTCTGGTCCACAAAATGTTCCAGCGAATCGGCGCTTACCGATTTATTGCCATACATCATGCGGTAAAATGCGGCCTGGTCTTCGGTAATCGGCTCGCTGCTGAGAAACAGATGCAATAGCTCGATGCCTTCTTTTTTCGCCTCACTCACGGCATTGGCCGTATCGACCACCCCGTTTTCGGCGTAATTATAGGCAGACGGCTCGCCATCCGAAAACACCAGCAGAAAGCGGTGTTTCTCGCTGCGCCGCTTGATCCGGTCTGCCATCCAGCGTATCGCAAAACCGTCACGATTGTCTTCATGCGCTTCAAACGACACAATTTCCTGCGCGTGGTCGCGGCCCCCATCCTCGAATTTATGCATCCATTCGAAATAATTCGGCTGTTCGCGGTCGCTCGCTTCGTAGGCATCTTCGTAAAACAGCACAATTTCATGCGGGATCCCGAGCCCCCGCAACACATCATGAAACAAGAGGACAGCTTGTTTTGTGTCGTCCAATTTGTCGACCATCGACGCGGAACCGTCTATCAGCAGGCAGAAAACGGCGTCCAGCTCTTTTGACGGCGCTGACTTCCGGTAAAACGGTTTCGGCCGTTCTTCCAATGCCAGCGGCAGCAAATTCTTCGACAGCCTGCCTGCGTTCAAGTTGGTGCGGTAATCCTGATGGCGCTGCGTGATGCGTTTTTTCAGTTCCTTCAATAATGCGCGCACATGCGGTGCCTGTTTTCTGCGCCAATCGGCAATCTGCCGGCTCCGGTCTTCATTCGCCACCAGTCGCTTTTCATGGTATACGACCTGCTCGTTTGCCCGGCCGAAGTTGCCTGCAGCTTTCATTGGCCCACTGTCCATATCCTGGTCCTCTGCATCGTTGTCTTCCAGATGCTCGCCGCTGGAATCGCCCCGGCCCGTTTGCTGCACCTCGTCTGCCCCGGCTTCTTCCCGCCCGCCGGTAGCCATTTGCGAATCGCCGCGCTCCAGTTCAAACTCCATCGCCGGCGATTCCTTCATTTCACTTTCGCGATGCCAGGTTTGGAACCATTCTTCAATCGTTTCAACTTCTTCGGGGTCTTCTGCCTCTTCTGCTTCAATTCCTTCATGATAATGAAACGGCGGCATCTTTTCCGCCGCATCACCGAATGTGTAATACGTATGAATCATATCGGCTGTCAGCAAATAATCGAGGCGTCCTGTCATCCGCTCAACAATGGCAGCGGAATCGGCAGTGGCACGCGCATCAAACAACCCCTTCCAAATTTGCAGCAAAGGTTCCCATTGCGCACCCATTCCCGACTCACTGCCTCGTAGGCTCAAATAGGCCGCATTCAAGAATGCGTCAGCTACAAAGCCTTTTTTCAGGTTCTGTTCCAGCTGGTTTGCATGATAATCTCGATAAACCTGTTCACGGACGGCAAATGCATCCACAGTGCCCGGCCGGTCGAGCTTAATCCTTTCCGACATCCGGAATTCTTCGGCGCACAGCAGCAATTGTTCCCGCAGTGAAGAGACCTTTGACCTTTCGGCCGTAAACCGTTTCCATGTCGGCAAATTGAAGTTCCGCCAAAAACCGGCACTCAGCAAATAGATGTCCGAAAGATAACCTTGCCGCTCCACTCGTTTGCTGCGGTGCCGCCAGAAGACACTGACGGATATTGCCGACTCTGCAGGACGCAGCTCAATCAGTTTGCGCGTCGTCACTTTCAGATACGGTGCATCCGCCAGCGCCCCCGCAAGCATTTCCATCTGATAGAGCATTTTCGTGTCGATCGTCTCATTATTAAATTGGATAAAGCGATTAACAGAAGCCATTGGGCTCACCTACTTCTTCCAGGTATTCGCCAGGTCCATGAACAGGTCCTGTTCACTTTCATCTTCCAATTTCTGCGCAATGGCATAATTGATTGCCCGCATCGGATCCATATGTTCAGCTAACGCTGTGGCATCCAACAGGCTGCGGATTGACGCTGCTTCTTCTGATAATAACCCGTTTTCAACTTGTTTCATCAGATCTTCCGCCAGATTCAGCATAAACTCCTTGAGCTTCGGTTCTGCATCCGGAAATTCGCGGTCCCATAATTCAGCCAGCTGCTGTCCGGTCAGATAAGGAATCGGATAAGCAATAAAGCGGTTCTTCAATGCTTCATTCATCGGGGCCGTGCCAATATAGCCTTCATTGATGGCAGCAATTACACCAAAATCAGGATGCGCCTGGATCACTTCACCGGTGAACGGATTGGTCATCATGCGCCGGTGGTCCAGTGCCGAGTGGAGAATCGGCAGAGTTTCGGCTTTCGCCATATTGATTTCATCTATATAAAGGAGATGCCCTTTTTTCATTGCGGTGACCACGGGGCCTTCGACAAATTCAATGTGGCTCTGCCCGTCGCGCTGAACTAAAGTTTTGAAACCGAGCAGCGCTTCCGCGTCCAAATCGACGGAGCTGTTGATGCTTTGCATCGGCTGCCCGAACACCGCTGAAATTGTTTCGGCCAAACGCGTCTTGCCTGCTCCCGTCGGCCCTTTCAACAAAACCGGTTTGCGCAGTACCACTGCGGCCATGACATCATCCCAAAGATTGGCGTCCGGTGAAATATAGCCCCCCGTGCCGATCAGCGATTCGTACCCTTCGTGCTGTCTCTCTTTACGCGCCGCAATTTCCTTCTCAATAAAATCCATAAACAGCCCTCTTTCCATAAAAAAAACCGATGAATAGGCATCGGCTTTTCGTTATCGTTGATTTATTCGAAATAAGTTTTATAAAATCCACCGATTTTGCCCGTGTTATCAATGACAAATATGAATTCTTCCGTTTCGTTTTTTACTTCATAGGTTTTGCCCACAGTCAGAACATTCGACACCAAAAACTTTGCCGCGTCCGTATGTTTGCAAGTAACCGTGCGAATTGTTTCTCTCGTAAGCCAGTCGTTGTGAATCACAGTCCTCATCCTTTTTTATATGTCTATGTATTTCAGTATAAGGAATGTCAGCCTTTTTTTCAAATCCGTGAAGCTCGGGTCTCTTATTTCCGGGCTTGCCGCTCCTTGTATAAATAGCGCACCACCAATAACGCAATAATTAGCACCGACAGCAGGATGAGAAAAACTTGTAAATTATTCAAAATGGATTGATAAGCATAAGGGAATGTACGGCCGAGATTAAAATAAACCATCATCCACACAAATCCCGCGGTATAAGCGTATAGCATGTATTTTATAATGGGATATTTATTGGCGCCTACCACATAAGGCATGGCCCAGCGGATGCCCGGCAGAAAGAAACTGAAAGAAATCGCCATTTCTCCATGTTTCTGTAAAAAGTTGGAGAAATTCGCAATCGGCTTTTTCAGTTTCGTCCGGCTTAACCGGTCCAGCAGTTTCTGGCCGAAGGAGCGCCCGATAAAATAAGCGAACGTATTGCTCGTAATTAGTCCCAGATAGGCTGATATAAAAGCTTTAACCGGGGTAAAATAGCTGATTTCCGTCAATACGCCGGAAAATGCCGCGGCCACTTCATTTGGTATCGGCATCCCGAAAAGCAGCAGCCAGTTGAAAATAAACATGCTGACATAACCGTACTCTTTCACAATGTCCATAAAAAAAGATAAATCCATCCCATTCGACCGCCTTCTGGCTCTACTCCCCTAATCATGACAAAAAATAGGGAGTCCTGCAATTCAGAACACCCGTGAACTTAAATTTATCAAAATCTAATCATTTTCGTATTATAAGATTCAACAAATCAAAAAAACGCCCACCAGCAATAAGCTGATGGGCGTCTCCATTTATTTTATTACCCCTGAAGCAATAGATCTTCCGGGTTTTCGATCAATTCTTTGATCATTTTCAGGAAGCCGACAGAATCGCTTCCGTCGATTACGCGGTGGTCATAAGAAAGCGCAATGTACATCATCGGACGGATTTCGACATTGTCTCCGACAGCGATTGGACGTTTTTGGATTGTGTGCATGCCAAGAATTCCGACTTGCGTGCCGTTCAGGATTGGTGTCGACATCAACGAGCCGAAGACTCCACCGTTAGTGATTGTGAACGAGCCGCCTGTCATGTCAGCGATTGAAAGTTTCTTGTCGCGTGCTTTTACAGCAAGCTCGCCGATAGATTTTTCAATCTCTGCAAAGTTCTTCTTGTCTGTATCGCGAACGATTGGAACAACAAGACCTTCTTCAGTCGAAACAGCGATCCCCACATCATAGAATTGTTTCAGCAATACATCCGTGCCATCAAGTTCAGCATTCACGTAAGGATATTTTTTCAATGCAGCAGTTACAGCTTTAGTGAAGAATGACATAAAGCCAAGTTTCACGTCATTGTTTTTGAGGAAATCATCTTTTTTACGGCTGCGAAGCGCCATAACATTCGTCATATCAATTTCGTTGAACGTAGTCAGCATTGCTGTCGATTGCTTCACTTCAAGCAAACGCTTCGCGATTGTCTGACGGCGTCTTGACATTTTTTCACGGACGACGCGGCCGCTTTCTTCGTCAGAAGATGGTGCCGATGCAGCAGCTTTTGGAGCTTCTGCTTTAGCCGGTGCACTTGCAGCCGGTTTTGACGAATGAGCTTCCACGTCCTGAACACGAACGCGTCCCATCGGATCTACCGGTGAAATCGCAGCAAGGTCGATGCCTTTTTCGCGTGCCAATTTACGGGCAGCCGGGCTTGCGATTGTGCGGTCAGAAGATGATTGCTCTTCTTCTGCTGGTGCTTCCTCTTTCGCTTCCTGCTTAGCAGGCGCTTCGGATTTAGCTGGCTCGTCTTTAGCCGGTGCTTCTTCTTTCGGCTCAGCTGTTGCCCCAGTTCCTTCGCCAGAACCTTCTCCAACGATTGCGATAACCTGGCCGACTTCTACTGTGTCGCCTTCAGCAGCCATAAGCTCCTGAACAACGCCAGCTTCTTCGGAGATGACTTCAACGTTCACTTTATCTGTTTCAAGCTCAACGATGAATTCACCTTTCTCCACTGTATCGCCCGGCTGTTTCAGCCATTGTGCAATCGTTCCTTCTGTAATCGATTCTGCTAATTCTGGTACTTTGATTTCTGCCACAAAAAATTCCTCCTTAGATTATGCTCAAGATTTAGCTAATGCTTCATCAATGATGCGTGCCTGTTCCACTTTATGTGATTCTCCGTCGCCTTCCGCCGGACTTGAACGGATAACGCGGCCGTAATAATTTATCTCAATACCATTTGCAATTTCACGCAGCTGCGGTTCTGCAAATGACCATGATCCCATATTTTTCGGTTCTTCCTGTACCCATGCCAGTTCTTTCAGCTTCGGATAACGCTTGATGACGGCCTGGATTTTTTCTGCCGGGAACGGATAAAGCTGCTCCACCCGCACGATATGCGTATCCGGGTAGTCTTTTCCATCTTTTACGCGGTCTGCAAGGTCGATTGCCATCTTGCCGCTGGCGAATAAGAGGCGTTCCACTTTTTTCGTGTTTTCGCCCATGCCCGGCTGCTCAATGATCGTCTGGAAGTGACCTTCTGTCAAATCTTCAACATCTGCTCCAACCAAAGGATGGCGCAATAAAGATTTCGGTGATACAAGGATCAGCGGGCGGATCGACTCTTCCCCAAGCATTTTCGCCTGTCTGCGAAGAATGTGGAAATAGTTCGCCGCACTTGAAAGGTTTGCCACTGTCCAGTTGTTTTCGCCTGCATTTTGAAGGAAACGCTCCAGGCGGGCACTTGAGTGCTCCGGCCCCTGGCCTTCATAGGCATGCGGCAGCAACATAACCATGCCGGATTTTTGGCCCCATTTTGCACGGGCCGCCGAGATGAACTGATCGAACATCATTTGCGCCATATTGGCGAAATCGCCATATTGCGCTTCCCAGATGACGAGTGCTTTATCGTTCTCTACATTATAGCCATATTCAAAGCCGACGACTGATGCTTCACTTAATGGGGTGTTGTAGACAACGAATGATGCCTTCGAATCGGAAATATGATGCAGGGGTACAAGCTGATTGCCGTTTTTCTCATCATGCAGCACCAGGTGGCGATGGGCGAAAGTTCCGCGCTGCGCATCCTGTCCTGTCAGGCGAATCGGATTTCCTTCTTGAAGGATGGAACCGAATGCCAAGGTTTCTGCATGTGCCCAATCAATCTTGCCTTTGCCAGTGAACGGATCTTCACGGCGTTTCAAGATGCGGGCAAGTTTGCCGAATGCAGCGAAATCACTCGGCCACGACAGCAATTCTTTATTCATCTTCGTCAAAGCATCTTTGTCGACGCCTGTTGGAACTTCCGGGAAACCTTCCATTACGGCTTCAGGAATGACGATTTCATGTGCATCATCGGATTTGTTTTCTTTTATGTGATCATACGCCTGCTGCATTTCTGCCAGCACGTCGCTGTCGAGTTTTTTCACGTCTTCTTCAGATAAGACTTTCTCTTCAGCAAGTCGCCCACCGTAAATTTCGCGGACTGTACCGTGTTTATGAATACCGTGATACATTGTCGGATTCGTCACCAACGGCTCGTCCATTTCATTGTGCCCATAACGGCGGTAGCCGATCAGATCGATCAGAATATCCTTGCCGAATTTCTGGCGGTATTCAAATGCAAGCTTGGCAACCGCGATGACTTCTTCGGGCTCATCGGCGTTCACGTGGATCACGGGAACTTCATAACCTTTTGCCGGGTCAGAAGAATAATGAGTAGATCTTGAATCCGCTTGTTCTGTTGTAAAGCCGATCAAGTTGTTGGCGATGATATGGATTGAACCGCCAGTTTGATAACCGTGGACACGGCTGAAATTCAATGTCTCCGTAACGACACCTTGCCCCGGGAATGCTGCATCGCCGTGTACCATAATGCCGTAAGCCTTATTCACATCGATTGGCGCAAGGCCGCTCTGCTGTGTAAGTTCCTGGGCAGCACGCGTCTGGCCGGCAACTACCGGGCTGACGATTTCGAGATGCGAAGGATTATAGGCTAATTTGATGTTCGTACCGTGTGGAGAAGTAAAAGCAGCACCCATGTGATATTTAACATCACCGAACCAGCCTTTGGTGATTTTCAGCGATCCGTCTTTCGGCAGGAATGCTTCATCACCGATATGCGCAAATCCGGCAAACATCATTTCGTAAGGTTTGTTCAAAATATGTGTGAGCACATTTAAACGACCGCGATGCGCCATCCCGATCATGATATTTTCTGTGCCGGCTGCTTCTGATAAACGGACAAGTTCATCCATTAACACAACCAACGTGTCGACACCTTCAATTGAGAAACGCTTTTGTCCAACAAATGTGCGGTGGACGAATTTTTCAAATCCTTCAACGCGGGTCAATAGATCCAAAACTTGTTTTTTCTTATCCGAATCAAGTGAAGGTTTCACTTCGCCTGCTTCGATTTTCGATTGCAGCCAGCTGCGTTCCTGTGGCTGAACGATATGAGAAAATTCAAAAGCCACTTTATCCGTATAAAGTGATTTCAGGTGGTTGATGGCATCGAGCCCATCTTTCACTTCTTTGGGAGCATTTTCCAGTACCAATGAAACCGGCACTTCTTTCAAATCCTGTTCAGTCAGGCCGAATGCGGAAAGCTCGAACCGTTCCGTATCGCGTGGCTGATCTTTCAACGGATAAATATCCGATGCCAGATGGCCATGCGCGCGAATTGCTTCCGCCAATTGAATGGCGCCAAGTACTTTGCCGAATTGATCGGATTTCACTTCAGCTGTAGCGGCAGCGACAGGCTGCTTGTCATCGCCTGTTTCAGCGGGAGGTCCGTATTGCTTGAATAACTCAGCGAATTCCGGGTCAATCGATTCCGGCGATTCCTGATAAATGTCATACATTTCCATAACGTACCCAAGGTTTGGACCTGTGATGGAACTCCATGGGGATTTCGAATCTGAATAATTGCTAGACATAAAAAAACCTCCAACTATTTTGCCTTAATGGCAGTCCTATAAATACATATGTCTTCCATATTTTATCACGCAAACCGCTAGACACAAAGCAGAAGGCGTTTAAGCAATTGAAGAACAATTTTCCATATCAATCTTACTACTTCCATTGGAAAAAACAATGCTTTTGATTTAAATTATTCACAAAATGAAATGTAAAGCGCTTTCATCCCTTAATTCCGATGAAATTCGGAAATTTTCGTGTCTTTTCAACATCTCTGCGGATTATTTTGAAGAAATAAAACCAAATTTTTGATTAAGCAAACTGCTCAACTACAGCTGAAATTCCTTTTATGAATTCCTCGTACTGCGGCTGTTCATCCAATTGGGCAGATGAGACGAAGCCACTTGCTGCTGTTTCTTTTTCCCATTGGTATTCGTGGGTTGAAATCCGCGTGGCATTGCCGGTCAGCAATAATTGATATGAATCGCCATGTTTCGTGACCGTACATTTAACCATGCCGCCTGGATTGTAAACTGTCACTTCACCGAATGGCACAATGCCGGCGATACAGCTGACGAGTGCGGAAGCCGTCATCGCCGTGCCGCAGGCGTTGGTGAAACCGACGCCCCGTTCAAATGTGCGGACAAAAATGCCCTGCTCCACTGGGGTGACGTAACTGACGTTTACGCCGTCCCTAAAATAGTCATTGGCGCCATTGAATTTTTCTGCCCAATGCCGTTGGTGGGAACTGTCTTTCTGAATTTCTTCCGGAACAATGCCAATCAGATGCGGATTGGGCACCGCCACCGCAGAAAACAAAATCTCTTCTGAAATTTCCGGAAGCGGCTGCAGAATCATTTCTGTGAGGCCGGCGTATGCCATCGGCAAATCTTCCAGGCGAAATGAAACAGGCGAAATCTCGACCGAATACATGTCAATGCCGTCTTCCAAAGTCTCTTCTTTTTTAACTTTCAAATCAGCTTTCATCGTTTCGATGACAGCTTCCCGAATGCCTTCCTTTTCGCAGACATAGCGGGCGACACAGCGCAAGCCGTTGCCGCACATTGACGCTTCGGAACCGTCACGGTTGAAAACCCGCATTTTGGCATGAGCCCTGTGTGAAGGCAGAATGACGAGCAGCCCATCGACACTGTCGTCGCTGTCGCAAAGTTGCATCGCGAGTTCAGCGTAATCGGTTCTTTCGGGGCCCTCCACCATGTAAAAAGTATTCATCGATCCGTGTACTTTTTCTAAAGCCACTTTCATCTTCATCACTCCATTATCAGCGTTTCTTCGTATGTGCCACAACCAGCTTCGCCATTTCATAAGCCGTTTTCGGCGGTTCTGCGCCGTTCATGTTTTCAATCAGAACTTCTTCGTCCGCTTTTAATTGTTCCATCGCTTTCAGAAATTGTTCGGGGCTTGCTTCTTCCTCTTCCAACACAAGGGCAAAGCCATTTTTTCGGAAAAGTTCCGCATTCAGTATTTGGTCGCCCCTGCTCTTTTGCCTCGAAAGCGGAATCAGCAGCATCGGTTTTTTCAAGGCCAAAAATTCGAAGATGGAATTAGAACCGGCCCGGGATACGACAAAATCAGTCATATGCAAGAGATGGGACAATTCATGTGTGACGTATTCGAATTGGCAATACTGTTCCATTCCTTCCAGTGATTCATCGATATTGCCTTTGCCGCAAAGATGAATCACATTGAACGTCTTGAGCAGATGCGGCAGATTTGTGCGGATAGCCGTATTGATCACTGCCGAACCCTGACTGCCGCCCATCACCATAAGCACCGGCAAATCATTGTCAAAATGGCAGATTTCGCGCCCTTTGGCTGCTGAACCATCCATCAATTCGCTGCGGATAACAGAGCCGGTGCACGTGGATTTCACTTTTGGCACATGCTGCATCGTTTCTTTGAATACGGTGAAAATATGATCCGCGAACGGCATGGCGATTTTATTGGCCAGACCGGGCGTCACATCCGATTCATGGATGATGACGGGAATGCCCATCAGCTTTCCGGCCATCGCAACGGGGACGGACACAAAGCCGCCTTTGGAAAAAATAGCAGCCGGTTTCGTTTTGCGCATGATGATCATCGCCTGTATCAAGCCTGCCACTACCCGGAATGGATCGGTGAAATTCTTCATTGAAAAATAGCGTCTCAATTTGCCGCTGGAGATTGCATGATATTTAATATCCGGATAGGAATCGACGATAAGTTCGTTTTCGATGCCGTTTTTTGAACCGATGTATTCGACATCGTATTCCATACCGGTAATTTCAGGAATTAATGCCTGATTGAGGGAAACATGTCCTGCAGTGCCCCCGCCGGTCAATATAATCGTGCGTTTGCTCATTCTAAATCCTACTTTCATCTGGTTGATTTCATTTGCAATTACGTTCCAGAACCGTTAAGCAGCCTTGGCTTATATGCTATACTAGTCTTTATTTGCCAAATGGCTAGTGCAATTCAGGAGGATGGACCATGTATGAAACGAATACGAAATATGAGAAATTAAATTTACTGGTAAAAATTGTTCTACCGATTTTAATCACACAAGTCGCGATGTATCTGGTGACATTTTTCGATATATACATGACTGCCCGCTATGGTACAGAAGATTTGGCCGGTGTTTCCATCGGTTCGTCGTTCTGGGTTCCGGTATATATCGGACTCGCGGGAATCTTAATGTCCATTACTCCAATTGTAGCACAATTAATGGGTGCCAAGAAAAAAGAACATGTCAAAGAAGCCGTGCAGCAAGGGATTTACCTCGCGATTCTGCTCGCGATGATCGTCTTTGCATTTTTCTTCCTGTTCATCGATCCGCTGCTTGGCTTGATGAATCTTGAACCAGTGGTTGCGGCAGTGGCGGAGAGATATATCTTCTTTATGAGCCTGGGCCTCATTCCACTGTTCGTCTACAATGCACTGCGCTCTTATATTGATGCCCTCGGCGCTACACGCGTCACAATGGTCATCATGCTCTTGTCCGCACCGATCAATGTGTTTTTCAACTATCTTTTCATTTTCGGGAATTTTGGTTTTCCGGAACTCGGAGGCGCAGGCGCAGGCCTTGCTTCGGCCATCACTTATTGGCTCGTGCTGTTGATCGGCGTGGTGATCATCCAGACACAAAGTCCATTTTCAGGCTACCGGATCTTCCGGAATTGGGAAAAAATTTCGATCGTTCGCTGGAAGGAAATCAGCCGTATCGGAGTGCCCATCGGTATTTCCATTTTCGCCGAAACGAGCATCTTCTCAGCTGTGACATTTATGCTGGCGGTGTATGGCACCATTACAATTGCCGCCCACCAGATCGCATTGAACTTCACTTCCCTGCTGTATATGCTGCCGCTCAGCATCTCGATGGGCGCCACCATACTCGTCGGGTATGAAGTGGGTGCCGGACGCTTCAAGGATGCAAAGTTCTACAGCTGGCTCGGAGTATCAACTGCGATTGTCATAAGCTTTGTATCTGCGGGCATCCTGTTCTTCCTGCGCGAACCGATAGCGCAATTGTATTCATCTGATCCCGCAGTTATCGAGCTTGCCGTTCAATTCCTGGTATTCGCTGCGCTGTTCCAATTATCCGATGCCATTCAGGCGCCCGTGCAGGGGGCGCTGCGCGGCTATAAGGACGTCAACATCACGTTCATCATGGCGCTGATCTCCTATTGGGTGATCGGCTTGCCAGTGGGTTACCTGCTCGCCCGGTTCACGGAATACGGTGCGTTCGGCTACTGGATCGGCTTAATCGCCGGATTGACTGCCGGAGCTGTCACTTTGTCCATCCGTTTACTGGCGATCCAGAAACGATATTGATTGTTATTTTTTCATGGAAATAAAAAAACCGCTGGAAAATACCAGCGGCGAAATTGCGGTTCAGTCCAACTGAGCTGCAATTTTTTTATAGGTTTCGATTAATGTCTGCTGCTCATCCGTTTCCAACGGCGCTGCGTTAATCCGTTCCACGGCAAGAGCGAGCTTTTCCGCTGTCGATTTCCGCACGCGGGGATGGGTCAGCTCATCCTTCAATTCGATGGCGATCAACCGCTCCATCTCCTCTTCCGACTCGATCGATGCAGCCGATAGGCGCTGCGGCCAAATCTTTCTGTACGCTTCTATGGTCATAGCAGCTCAATTCCATCAATGCCTTCACCGATTACAACAATCTGCGGCTGCATTTTCATATATTCCGGCAGCCATTGGGCCATGCCATAAGCATATTGGAAAGCATGCGGATATTTATCGCCTTCCAGCGGCACGTAGCCTTTGATCCGGTAAACCGTCTCCGGCAAGTTTCTCAACCACTCATCGAAAACTTCCCGTTTCACCGGTTCAGCAAAGCGCAGCACTCTGGTGTTCAGATTCAGTTTCCCGATTTCCGCTGTTTCAACAGCTGCTTTCGGCCCCGTCGACAAAGTCTCCAATAATTTATAAGGAATTTTGGCTCCTGAAGTCTGGACGATTCGCGCTTCGGCATTTAATCCCTGAATGCCAAAAACCACATCCCCCTGTTCCTTGTCAGACAGCAAATCCATCTTATTCGCCAGAATCAGATCGGCGTGGCGGATCTGTTCAAGAAATAACGAACGGATCTGCGGCGACAGCTGCTCCCTGTCCAACCAGCGTTTGCTGTCAGCAACCGTGACAATGCCCCGGAAATTCAGTTGTTCTGCGAATAAAGGCGAAAAGATTGCGTCGAGCGCTTCAACGGGATGCGCCGCACCCGTCGTCTCGATTAACAGCACATCAAACTCTTCTTCTGCCAGCAAAGTCTGGATTTGCGCTTCGGATTTTTCAGAACCGGTGCAGCAGATGCAGCCGTCCAGCAATTCCTTGAGCGGCACACCGTCTTCCACTTCATCGGAATCGATGGCAAGTTCCCCCAATTCGTTCATGAAAACCGCCGGCTTCAAACCCGCCTCTTTAATCTGAATCAGCATATTCTTCAGCAGCGTCGTTTTGCCGCTGCCCAGAAACCCGCTGAATAAATAAACATCTACCATGTTAGCCCTCCTCGATCTATCGTTACCGAAAGAAAAGGTCCGCTTCCGCGGACCTTTTTGGTTTATTCTGCAGAATCCTCTTCTGTTTCTTCAGCCTCTTCATCTGTTTCCGGTTCAGAAGCTTCGATTCCCGCTTCTTCCATGATCAGATTTTTGGCTTCCAGAAGCATTGGATCTTCTTCTTCAATTTTTGTGCGCAAGGCATCCATCAGAGCGAAAATGCTGTCGCCTGTCAGGATTCCTGTCACTTCGAGTTCCTCATCTTCTTGGAAACTCTCCACTGCTGCAAGCATTTCTTCTTCGAATACACCGTCGACTTCTCCCACTTCATAGCCGAGTGCTACCAGCATTTGTTCAGCTGTCCGCACTTGTTCTGAAATCGTTCCGTCTTTCAGTTCCAGGTCGGCATCAATATATGGAAGGGAAGCATATTCTGGATAAGCGACTTCCACATCCGGTTTGATTCCGTTTTCATGGATCCAATTGCCATCCGGCGTCAACCATTTGGCTGTCGTGAATTTCAAGTTTGAACCGTCTGCCAGGTCATTGGCTGTCTGAACAGTCCCTTTGCCAAAAGTGGTTTCTCCGACAAGTTTGATGCCAGCGGATTCACTCATGGCTCCGGCGAGAATTTCAGAAGCCGATGCACTGCCGCCATCAATCAATAAGGTGACAGGAATTTTGACTTTATTGCCTTCAGTGGCCAAGTAAATTTCAGGTTCCAGACCTTTTGCCTGCACTTCAAACATCTCTTCTCCATCTTCAATGAACAGATTGGAGATATCGAGTGCGGATTCCAACAGGCCACCCGGATTTTGGCGGACATCGATGACCATTGCTTCCATGCCTTCTGCTTCCATATCAGCAATGGCTGTCTGCAATTCGGTGTACGTGTCCTGAGAGAAACTGGTGATTTGGATATGGGCGACATTATCACCAATCATTTCCGAGTAGACTGTTTCGATCGGAATTTCGTCCCGAACAATTGTAACGTCGATCGGATCCTGCATCTCACCACGCATGATCGTTAAAGTGACTTCTGTCCCTTTTTCGCCACGGATGAGCATGACCGCTTCAGTCGTGCTGAAGCCTTGGATGCTGTCACCATCAACTGCGACGATCTGATCATTCGGCTGAATTCCGGCTTTTTCAGCCGGTGAATTCTTGATCGGCGAAACAATGGTGATATAACCGTTGCGTTCCTGTACTTCAGCACCGATTCCTTCGAAGCTGGAAGAGATTCCTTCCATGAATTGCGATGCTTCCTCTTCATTCATATAATCCGAATAAGGATCTCCAAGCGAGTCAACCATGCCGTTAATGGCACCGTTGATCAATTCTTCTCTGTCCACATCTTCATAATATTTGTTTTGAATTTCATCATATGCGGTATAGAGTTTCTGGAATTCCCGTCGTTCCGGCGAATTCACTTCAACCGCTTTTTCATCACCGAATGTCAAAGCGAAAACTGTTAATCCTGCAGTTGCAAGTATCAGCACAACCACCATCATAATGAAGGAAAAGGTTTTCAGCCGGACGTAATGGCCTTTCGATTCTTCTGTTGGAGGCAATTGCTCATTTTCCTCTTCTGGACGTTTTTCATCCATGATATTTCACCACTTTCGTAATTTCCGGCAAATCAAAACTCTTTGGCCAGACTTCAGTATTCGAAAAAAAGACTGTTGGGACAGTCTTTTTTTGATTGCGTAAAATTAATTTAGTCCTGGATTGCCGCATCCAAAGCAACGACGATCATGTCATTGAAAGTGGTTTGGCGTTCTTCAGCAGTTGTCACTTCGCCAGTCAGCAAATGATCGCTTACTGTCAGGATTGATAACGCCTGTGCACCAAATTTGGCAGCCAGTGTATACAAAGCCGATGATTCCATTTCGAGAGCCAACACGCCGTATTGCGCCCATTTTTCATGCTCTGCATGGTCGTTATAGAAGACATCTTCAGTGAATACATTACCGACGCGCAAGTTCAGGCCTTTTTCTACGCCTGCATTATAAGCATTCAGCAATAAGCTGAAATCTGCTGTCGGAGCAAATGTTACATTGCCAAAAATGATTGAATTCATGTTTGAATCTGTTGAAGCGCTCTGTGCCAGAATCACGTCACGGACTTTCACATCTTTGTGGATGGAACCGCAAGTACCAACGCGAATCAGTTTTTTTACATCATACTCTTGCATTAATTCAGTTGCGTAGATCGAAATGGAAGGAACTCCCATTCCTGTTCCCTGTACCGAAATGCGTTTGCCTTTATATGTGCCGGTATACCCGAACATATTTCTCACTTCGTTATACAAAGTTACATCTTCCAAAAACGTTTCCGCGATGTACTTCGCGCGAAGCGGGTCTCCTGGAAGAAGAATCGTATCGGCGATTTCGCCTTTTTTTGCGTTAATATGAACACTCATGATAAAACCTCACTTTATTTTAGTCGTATTAATCATACTGTTTTTTGCCATTGAGTGCAATGAAGAGCATTATTGGCTCGAGTACTCGAGCCACATTTCGTCGAAAGTGGAAGCTTTCATGACAGGATGTGCCCGCTCTTCCAGATACCTCGAAATCTTTTCAAAATCTTTTGTGGCCTTTGGAAAGGCATGGTCTAAGAACATCGCATCCGCAAATCGGGAAAAGTCATCCTCGTTCGTTTTTCCGCGATAGGTCAATGCAAAATGATAAAATGAACGGTCCATAACGATCGCATCCATCCTTTCAGTGAAATTTAAAAGCCCCGGACATCCCGCCCGGGGCAATGTGGTTATTGTCAGCTTAGCTGATTTTCTGGCTTCATGCAAAAGTTAATCCGATGTTATTCAAAAAGCTCCTTGTACTCCGGATAGCCTTCTTTTTCAAGATCTTCCTTTGGCACAAAGCGAAGTGCGGCGGAATTGATGCAATAGCGCAAGCCGCCCATTTCTGATGGACCGTCCGGAAACAGATGGCCCAGATGCGAGTCGGCGGATGCAGATCGCACTTCTGTCCGGCGCATGCCGTGGCTCGTGTCAAAGCTTTCTTTGACTTCTTCCGATTCGATCGGTTTAGCAAAACTCGGCCAGCCGCAATGCGCATCGAATTTATCTTTCGAACTGAATAACGGTTTTCCGGAAACGATATCCACATAGATGCCGTCTTCGAAATGCTGGTCGTATTCCCCCTGGAAAGGCGGCTCGGTGCCACTTTCCTGCGTTACATGATATTGCATCGGCGTCAATTTGTTTTTTAATTCGTCCTTCATTATTGTCCACCCCAATTTTTTTGAATAAAAGCGGCTCTGCCGGATCCGACAGAATAGCGCTCATAATGCGCAGGATTTTTCTTGTAATAATCCTGGTGATAGATTTCAGCCAGATAGAAAGGTTTGGCTTCCAGAATCGGAGTGACGACCGGTTTATCAAACTTGCCGGACGCTTCCAATTGCTGTTTGGATTTCTCCGCTGCATCACGCTGCTCCGCTGTATGGTAAAAGATTGCCGGAGCGTACGAAGAGCCGCGGTCAAAAAATTGTCCTCCGCCATCTGTCGGATCAATTTGTGTCCAAAAAACGTCCAATAATTTTTCGTATGGATAAATTTCCGGTTGGAATACAATTTCAACCGCCTCTTTGTGTCCGGTCAGATTCGTACATACTTGTTCATATGTCGGGTTCTCCAAATCTCCGCCGGTATAGCCGCTGACAATCGATTCGATGCCAGGCAGGCTGTCGAAAGGTTTTACCATACACCAAAAGCAGCCGCCGGCAAATGTAGCCTTTTCTGTCTTCATATTTACTCCCCCTCTTTCTATTGGCTGATAGTCACGCGCAACCTGATGTCGTCTTCTTCCAGATTAAACGATTCCGCTCTTACGCTGATTCCATCATCCAAGGAAATATCTGACAGCCGTAAAAGAATTTCTTCCGCTCCAGGATTCACTTCCATAAACTCGGGCAACTCCACTGAATCCCGCAATAATTTTAAAGCGGATTCAGGTGGAATATCGAGCAGGCCGACATTGACTGATTTTTGCTCCAGCAACAGATTGCCGTCTTCCTGTACATGGGGTTCAAATTTCAGCAGGATGGGCAATGTCATCGAAAACACCTGCAATTCAGTGGACAGTGAAACATCGTCATCCACTGATAATCTCAGAGGAATCGGCTGGTCTTTCATTGCATCCTGAATATACGTATTCGCAATGCCTTCAAAATCGGCCTTGGAAGTTCTCACGGTCACCGTATTCCCATCAACATAAGCTCTTTTTTCCGCTTCATAACTGATATAATCCTTATCGGGAATGGTGATAAAGAACAGGAATCCGATAAAAGCCACAATATTAACAGCCAATAATACGATGAATGCTGACCGCCATTTTTTCATTTACCTCAACCCCTGTCTTCGAAAATCAAACCGCATTCTCCCATGCGCTCCAAGATCCGTTCTGTCATCAATTCATAGCCCTTGCCATTGGGATGAAAGAAATCCGTATGATAAACAAGATTATCATTGCCTTCAAACAGATCCATTACCGGCACGAAGCATGCCTGGGGATCTTCCGCCAGAGTTTCTTCCATCGCACTGTTATAAGCCGCCATGATTTCATCAAATTCTTGTATTTCATCCGTTATCAACGAAAACGGGTTGTAAACCCCCACCATAATAAGTGGTGCATTCGGATTCATCGATCGAATTGTGGAATAAATATTCTGGTAGCGATTCTCATATAGGAGCAATTCTTCGGAGAATGCAGAAAGATTTAAATTGAAGAGGTCCCTTTTTACAATCCGCATAATATCATTGCCGCCGATTGTCATGAGAATATAATCCGCTTCTGTCACCGGTCCGGTCAATTCACCTTTTTGAAACATCGATAATAATTGATCGCTTCGCCGGCCACGCTTTGCTGTATTTTCTATGGCAGCACCCGTGACGCCTGGCCAATCCCGGATTTCAGATGTCAGTCTTCCGACATAACCGCCTCTATTTCCTTCATCTCCCACACCTTGCGATAAAGAATCACCGAGTGCGGTGATGATCAAAGCTTGAGGAACAAAGTTCGGCGGAACCTGATAACCGGAAAATGCCGTCTGCTGCCGGGGTACTGCTTCATCATTGCCAAAAATAAAAGAGGAACTGCATCCCGCTAATACAACTGTGGCCAACCATACGATTAAGAGGATGCGTTTCACTCTTTTCTCTCCTTTACTGTTATGAGAACTGCAGACATCTATTTATTCGGTGTAGAACATAAAACCGATGGCCCCAATGCCCGTATGAGTTGAAATTACAGGGGTCGTGAAATCGAATTTGATATCCTTGAAGCCTGATTCAATTATACGCTTCTTTAGCGGTTCAGCCATTGCTAAACCATCCGCATGGACCAATCCGACGCCTTTGACGATTTTTCCTTTTGTCCGTTCAATAAAATCTTCAAACAGATAGTCGACAACTTTTTTATGACTGCGGGCTTTCGCGACTGGCGTATATTCGCCATCATCCAGTGAAGCAATCGGTTTGATCTTAAGGAAAGACCCGACCAGCGCTCGCCCTTTTCCGATACGGCCGCCTTTAACAAGATTGTCCAAGGTGTCTACTACCACATATAATTTGGTCTTATTTCTGATTTCATCGACTTTGGCAACAATTTCTTCCATTGTCTTTCCTTCTTTCGCCATTTTAGCGGCTTCCAAGACCTGGAAAGAAAGTGCATAAGAAATATACCGCGAGTCGATCACTGTAACATCTGTATCGGTCAATTCGGCAGCAGCACGTGCCGATTCAACGGTGCCGCTCATGCCGCCCGTCATATGAATTGATAAGACCTGATCTCCATCTTTCCCAAGTTCATCATATAATTCTTTGAAAATACCTGGAGCTGGCTGTGAGCTTTTTGGCAATTCCTCTGAATTTGCCATCAAAGCCAGAAACGACTCGGGTTCAAGATCAACGCGGTCCAAATACGTCTTGTCACCGATTTGAATGGATAACGGCACCATGTGCACGTCATAGCTCTTTAAAACTTCCGGACGCAGATCCGATGTCGAATCTGTCACAATATGAATCCTTGACATGCCATCACTTCCTTCTTCTGATATACCTTTTAGCTATCTTTTCTTATATACCTTATTCCCTATTCTAAAAACTTAATGAATCCATAGCAACTAATATGTTCAGCTCAAAACGTTTCAGCTAAGCCAGACAGTCCTAAGTTCATGAAAATTCCACTACTTCTCCAACGCCTGTTCGATGGTATTCCGGACTAATAGAATCCCTTCTTTGGAAGGCAATGTGGAATACTTAGCCGGCATGATCGGCTCGAGAATCTGCAGTTTCACTTTCGCAGCCCTGATTTTATTGTTATTTTTTTCCATTATGTCAGCTGTTCCTTTTATCGCAATTGGCACAATCGGCACTCCTGCGTCAGTAGCAATGCGCATAAAACCTGCTTTAAATTCCCCAAGGCCTTCGCCTTTGCTGCGTGTCCCTTCAGGAAAAATCAGGATGGAATGCCCTTCTTTCAGTTTTTGAGCAGTATCACTGATCGACTTCAAAGCACTTCTGCGATCGGTGCGGTCGATGAAAACACAATTCATATCTTCCATATATACCGGAATGACGGGAAGCTTTTTCACTTCTGTTTTCGAGATGAAGCCGAACGGTTTCGGAATGCTCGAAAGGATTACGGGAATATCAAAATTCCCTTCATGATTGCTCACCAGCAGGGCAGGTCCTTCCGGCAAGAAATGGAGACCTTCTACCGATACTTCGCTTTTGGTGCGCCGCATGATTTCCGTTGCCCACTTGCTGGGCTCCGTATGGATCAACTTATCATATTCTTCTACTGAAAGGTGGGGCTTTTTCTTTTGAAAACTTTTAAGCTTCACTGCAGCGACCGGCAAATACCCAAATAGAAAAGAGAAAGTTTTGATTGAGCTAAGCACGTGAAGTTCCTCCGTCTTTTCGCTCAAAGATCAAATAACTGAAAGGAATTTCACCCGATTGAAAGCGTTGGGATTCTGACACGAGCTCCCAATCCGCCCCGTATTCAGGAAAGAAAGTATCCCCTTCAAATTCTTTGTGGATCAATGTGATGTACAGGCGATCAGCCTGCGGGAGGATGCTCCTGAAAATCTGTTCGCCTCCAATGATCATCACTTCTTCATGCATTTCTTCAGCCAGCCGCACGGCATCTTCCAAAGAATGGACGATGTCCGTTCCTTCAATCTGCAAATCTTCCTTCCGGCTGACCACTATATTTCTTCTTTTCGGCAATGGGCGGCCGATGGACTCATACGTATTGCGGCCCATCACAATCCCTTTGCCGACAGTGTGTTTCTTAAAATAAGCCAGATCCTCAGGAATATGCCACGGCAATTGATTATCTTTTCCTATTACAAGATTGGGATCATGGGCAACCATCAATGAAATCATTTCTATTTCCCCCTAGACAGCAACGGGTGCTGATATTCGTGGATGCGGATCATAGCCTTCGAGGCTGATATCATTCAATGTCAAATCGAAAATCGATTCCACATTTTCATTTATTTTCAATGTCGGCAGCTCTTTCGGCGTACGGCTAAGCTGCTCGTTCACTTGCTCCAGATGGTTGACATACAAATGGGTGTCTCCTGTCGTATGCACAAAATCACCGACTTCAAGGCCGCATTCTTTTGCAATTAAATGCGTCAACAACGCGTAGGAAGCGATATTGAACGGCACGCCGAGAAACACATCCGCGCTGCGCTGATACAGCTGGCACGATAATTTGCCGTCAGCTACGTAAAATTGAAACATGATGTGGCACGGCGGCAAAGCCATATCGTCGACAAATTCGGGATTCCAGGCGGTTACAAGATGGCGTCTGGAGTCCGGATTTTTTTTAATGGATTGAATGACGTTTTTCAGTTGATCAATTGTGCCACCGGTCGTCGTCTGCCATGAACGCCATTGTTTGCCGTAGACAGGCCCCAAATCTCCGTACTTTTCAGCAAACGATGGATCTTCAAGCAGGCGCACCTGGAATTTCGCCATTTCGTGTTTATATAGAGCGGCAAATTGTTCGTCCTTTTGGGCGCGGCGTCCGAAATCGGTCATATCCGGTCCGTCATACTCTTTACTGGAAACCCACTGGCCAAAAGCCCATTCGTCCCATATATGATTGTTATCTTCAAGTAAGGTTTTAACATTCGTATCGCCATTGATAAACCACAGAAGCTCAGACACAATCAGGCGGAATGCTGTTTTCTTCGTCGTCATCAGCGGAAAACCTTCCGCAAGATCATAACGCATCTGGTAACCGAACACACTCAGCGTCCCGGTACCCGTTCGATCATCTTTTTTCGTCCCGTTCTCAAGTATATGCTCACATAGATCCAAATATTGTTTCATCTAATTCGCCTCCATTATAAGATTCATCATAACAAAAAGAATAACAAAAAAACCGTTATAAATATAACGGTTTTTAAGAAAGCCATTTCGGCGGAGTATTTTTGGACCAATAGATATCGCCCAAAGTGATATGCTGCTGAAAATCATCTTCCTCCAGATGGTAATGGAAATTGAAATAATAGCCTTCCATCGGCTTTTTCTCAGTTCTTACGTGGAAGCGGATTTTGTCCTTATTGGTTTCTGTATCAAAAATATGGAAAATCTTTTCCGAATGGTCGCCCGAAGGCTTCTGGGAAATGGCAAGCCTGCGCAAGCTGTCGTTATCCACCTGAGCCAGATGCAAATCGATCGCCTGTTGGATATTCGGCAAAATGGCCGTCTTGAATTCATCTTCGATCACCGGACCGATGCGTGAACCGAACTTCATATACGCCTGTTGCTCTGCAGTCTCGTGGACCGTGTCCAGAATCGAGGACGTATTATAATAGAACTCCGATGGATCAAGCCAATCATATGTAATTTGAGTATTCCGACTTTTATCGGCATGGGTTTTGAGTTCCGTCTTCTCCTCAAGCAGATTTTCCCAGATCGTGTGGTTGGGAGGTATCATACCGAGACTCAAGACTGCTACTGCGACCACAAGCGATTTTCGCCACCAATTTTTCATCACAATCACCTTCAATTTCGACAATTTGTGTACACCTGGTCGTTATTTAGACGAATTATATTGGTAAAGGTTTCATCTTCTTGATTTTCATTGTACAATAAAAACAGCAAATACGCGCTGTTTTTTGAAAAAGGAGGAAATATTTTATGGATACATCAATCCTTATTGGCCTAGGTCTCCTGCTAATGCTAGTGTACTTAACATCTTTAAGCTTTACTGACTAAAATTTCCAACAAAATAGAGCCGTCCCTAGGTTAAATTAGGGGCGGCTCTATTTATTTTGCGCTACCGGAAACGGCTCTTATTTAATGGAAAAAGTTGCCGACTCCTTGTATATCTTGTTGCCATCCAAAGTGATTGTAATAACCGCTTTGTATTGAACTTTTTCCAATTCCTTTGTGCCAAGATTGAAGATGTATTGCTCATCTTTTGAATCATAGCGGAACAAGTTGCCAACGGACGCGCCAGATGTTGAAGTTACTTGAATTTCGCCATCTTCAGCTGTATCCGAAACTTTGACCAGGTGAATCGTAGCCGATGCATCCTGCACATAATTGCTGCCGTCAAAGATCTGGAATTTCACTGGCACGGTTCTGTTTTTCTGGAACACGTTTTTTCCATCTGCTTTAAACGGTTGCAGGACACCGCTGAAATCATACACATGGTACGACATTGTGTAGCTGGCGGAATTTCCGGCCTGGTCTGTTGCCGTGACAGTAACCGTTTGTTTGCCGGTTTTAGATGTATCCAGTTTGACCGTTTCAACGCTGATATTTTCGTCGAAATTATCGGCAATGACCGGTATCACATCTACATCCTGTCCAGTCAGGAAGCGCTGTCCATCGAACAAGCCCTGTAATCCGCTGAAAGTCGGTGCAGTATTATCAACAACATATGAAATGAACGCTGTTGTTTTATTGCCTGCTGCATCTACGGCCTCCACAGACAATTCGTGCTTGCCTTCCGCCGTTTCCAACGGGTCACCTTGAACAGAAATGAGATGTGTGTCAGAAGCCGTGTAGTAGTTTTCATGGCCTGTAACTGCCGCTTCCAATGATGCAGAAGTATAATGTTTCCCTTCAACCAGCTGGAAAGTAATTTCCGGATTTGTATCATCCACCGTATAAGTTACAGCAGCGGAAGAGCTATTGCCCGCGAGATCTGTTGCCGTAACAGTGGCAGTGAAAGTTCCATCAGTTCCTGTTTCCAGCTGATCCGCTGTGGCCTGTACAGTTTCGTTGCTGTTGTCAGAAACAGCATAATACTGCCCAAAATCATTCAGGTATTGCGATGTGTAAACGCCATTTTCAGCCAAGTCGATCTGGATCACCGGGGCGGTGTTGTCGACATGATAGGAAATGGTTTTGGCGGTTACATTGCCTGCCTGGTCTGTCGCCGTCACTGTGTAATCATGCGTTCCTTCTTCATAGACAAATTCGCTTGCGCTGTCGGAAGCCGGATTGGCGTCAACCACTGAATAGGGTTTTTCAACCAGCGCATCAAGATACGAAGCTGTGTAGAATCCGCCGTCCTTCAGAACAGATTCATCGAATAGGATGGCAGGCGGCGTGTTGTCGACGATATAGTTCACGGAAACCTCTGTCGTATTGCCTGCTTTATCGATTGCTGTCACTGTCGCCGTATGGGCGCCATCAGTTGTAGCCAGTTTGTCCGCATCGACTCCTTCTAAATTCGCATCCGTAGCTGACCAATATTGACCCAGTGCTTCGAGTGATCCCAGGTTATAATATTTACCTTCTTCCAAAGTTACCGAAACTTCCGGATCGGTATTGTCGATTGTGTAGTCTGCTGTTGCTGAATTGGCGTTTTTAGCCAAATCCGATGCGCTTACAGTCAGACTGTTTTGGCCTTCTGCAAAGCTCACGCCCGAATCTTCAATGGAACCTTCATCCAGGTTTTCATCTTCGACTGTGTAATAAGGGTCAAATGCTGTGAAATCTTCTGTTGTATAAAAACCTCCGTCATTGAATTGGAAAGCAATCGTCGGTTTCGTATTGTCCACTGTATATTCGATTGTTTTTTCTGATGAATTCCCGGCTTTGTCGACTGCTTTAATTACGGCAGTCTGCGGTCCTTCTGTCAGAACCAATTCGCTGGCAATGACGCTTTCATCTTTAAGGTTCAAATCTGAAACTTCGTAATAAACCCCGAGAGACTGGAGCGTTTCCGCATTGTAATAGCCGCCGTTGACCAAAACTGACGTGATTTCCGGAGATGTGTTGTCCACTGTATACGTTACAAAAGCCTCCCCGATATTGCCGACAACATCCGTTGCGGCAACGGTTGCCGTGTGTGTTCCTTCGGTTTCTTTATTCCAGCCGAGGATGTTCGTTGTGAAAGAATGGGTTTCGTCCACTGTGAACTTCAACTGATCCGGTAAGTCTGCAGAATTATAGAATCCGCCGTCTGCTGGTTCACTGATGGATACAACAGGAGCGGTATCATCCACGGTATAGGAAACTGTGCCTGTTGTGCTGTTACCAGCTGCATCCATAAGAGTAACCTCTAATACATGTGTTCCTTCCGTTTTGTTAAAGGAATCTGCAACAACGCTAGTCAGTTTGTTGTTATCAGAAGCCGAAAAATAAGTTTCAGGAAGATCTGAAGACTTGTAAAATGCTCCCTCTTCCACATTGAACACCAATTCTGGTGCTGAATTATCCACTGTATAAGATACAGTTTCAACGCTTCTGTTGCCGGCTTTGTCCATAGCTGAAACGGAGAATGTGTGAGTTCCTTCAGCTGTCTCGAATGAAGATACTGTGGTGCTTGCTTCATCCAAATTAGTATCTTCTATTGAATAGAAGTCTGCCAGATTTTCAAGATATGCTGATTGGTAGAAACCGCCATTCGCCAATTTTTCCGCATCGAACTGAATCGTTGGTGATGTCGTATCCACAACATAGCTCACCGTTTTTCCCGTGACATTTCCTGCTTTGTCCTGAGCCGTTACGACGGCTGTATAATTGCCATCCGCCGAACCGAAGCCAGTGGCGTCCGAACTGAACAAGTTGAGGTCGCTGACGGTATAGAATTCACCGACCGCTGCCAGGGCAGATTCGTTGTAATAAAAACCATCAATCAAATTGAAAGTTACTTCTGGCTTGGTATCGTCAATAGTGTAGCTTGCTGAAGCGCTGTTGGAATTTCCCGCCTGATCGGCTGCTGATACAGTGACCGTTTGTGTACCTTCAGCCAATCCAGCGTCAGAAGCAGTTATTGAATTGCTGTCCAAATTGCTGTCTGTCACTTCAAAATACGGGTTGAACTTCTGGAAATTATCAGAAGTGTAGAATCCGCCATCCTGGAACTGGAATGTGATGGCTGGTGATTCGTTATCGATCATATAAGAAATGACTTTGTCGCTTTGGTTGCCTGCTTTGTCAGCAGCAACAATTTTCACGCTCTGTTCACCGTCTTCCAGCGAAAGTGGGTCACCAAAGAATGATTCAAGATTGCTGTCGGAAACTGTATAATAACTGTCCACCAAATCTTCCAACGATGCAGAATTATAAACTCCGCCGTCTTCAATTTGGGTGGTGATTGTTGGTGGTGTGTCATCCACTGTATATGTTACGGATGCGCTGCCCAAATTTTCATGGGCATCTGTCGCGGAAACCGTCAGCAAATGAGTTCCTTCGCTCTTGCTCCATCCGCTGATACTGCTATCGTAGCCGCTTTCATCTGTAACAGTGAAAGCTGGCTCGTCCGGCAACTCCGCAGAATTATAAAAACCACCGTCGGCCGGATTTGTAATGTTCACGACTGGTGCAGTGGTATCGCTTGGGAGGACTCGCACAGATATCTTATCTGATTGGTAGTTTTCGAGTTTATGGTTGCCATTACCGGTATTTGTTATAACTGTGTTTACCTGCAACTCATAGGTTCCAGGATTCGCATTTCCTATGTTAATGGTACCTTCAACAATAGATTCGAAACTGGCTCCTTCAAATGAAACAGATTTCGGTACTGAGGAAGATACATGATCACCTTGGATTTCAAATAGACTATCAACACTAATGGTTCCTTTAGTGTTGTTGTGATGAGCATTACTATAGGACAGAAGAATATTGATTTTTGTTGTTTCTCCTTTTTTCAATTCAATAACTTTGTCTGTAGTCACCTGAAATTCCGGGACAACAACCAATTCATATGCAATCGCCGAAATTGTCGTCAACACGCCCGAAAGCATTAAAATCATTAACACAGCAAACAATCTAACCGCTTTTTTCCCCATTCTATCTCCTCCTTCTACTGAATAAAACTTGTCGTTGCAATTGGCATAAATCGCTGCAAAACCATTTCCCCAGGCAAATCACTCCTTATAGTTTTTTAAAAACAACATATCAATACTATTGAACTAGTCTAATAGTAGTGCATGCGGTCTTAAAAATGATTATAGCATTAACTTTATCTAATAAATAGATAATTCAGATTACTTAGATATTAATATTTTCCTATTATGTTTGATTTTCTATTAATACACACGTATAAATGCCTAGATATTTACTAAACAACGAAAAAATCCCCAACAAAGAGCCACGAGCTCCTTGTTGGGGCAATAATTAGTTATTCAATGAGATCACCGGAAGACTTATTTAACCTGATGACTCCGTAATGGAATTTCGTATTCGGGCGGACGCGCCGGGTAAAACCGAATTTCTCAAAATCCTGTGAGCGGAAATGGGCTTTTAACACGACCGCTTTTTTCGCAGCCCGTTTCGCTGCCTCCACCCATTCTTCCGTCAGCTGCCCCATATGGGCGCTGCTGCGAATCGGGGAAAAGTTTGAAGCTTCTGTAATTTCCTCTGTGAACATCGGGTCCATGTAAATGACGTCGAAAGAATTCTCCTCCAGCGCTTTTAAATACGCGATGGAATCTCCCGCCTGCACCTGAATTCGTTTCATGGCCTCCGTCAAATGGGGCATGGAATTATAGCGCTGAAGGCCTGTGCCGATGACATAGGCGATATTCGGGTTGCTTTCACAGCCGACGACTTTCCCTTCCGCACCGACATGCTGTGAAGCCGTGATGGCATCGGATGCCATCCCCATGGTGCAGTCCAAAAAGCTGTCCCCTTCACTCAAGCCGGAAACTTCGATAAGCGGATCGGATGACAATGGACGTTTCGTCCGGAAAGCCGCTGAATTCGGGTGAAAAAAGAACGGCTCCGCTTTACCCATCGGATAAAGCTCAAGCCGTTCGTTTATTGCCACCAGAATATCCGCTTGTTCATCGGCATGCATCTTCTCGATCGAACGTTTATTGCGGACAATAAATGGGATATCCAATTCCTCAGCAATCCTTTCGGCCTCTGCAAGTATTTTTGCAGTCGGCCGGTATGCTGATGTGACAATCGTTTTCATTATTCTGCAACCTGTTCCAGTGCCTGGACAAGGTTGTCACGGATCTCTTCGACTGAATGGTCTTCAATCTGCTCGCGCGGAATGAAATACGCAAGCTGTCCGTCTTTCAAAACAGCGATTGACGGCGAAGATGGCAGCACGTCTTCAAAATAACTGCGCATCTGTGCAGTCGCTTCTTTATCCTGTCCGGCAAACACCGTCACTAAATGATCCGGTTTTGCTGCCGTTTTGTTCAAAGCTTCAATAACTCCAGGACGTGCTAACCCTGCGGCACAGCCGCACACTGAATTGATGACCGCCAACGTGGTGCCGCCAGCCTCACTGATATGGCCATTTACGTCTTCCGCTGTCAGTAATTCCTTGAAACCTTGTTCCGTCAGTTCTTTGCGCATTGGTACGACAATGCCTTTCATATACTCATCGTATGCATTCATATCGTCTACCACCTTTATTTTTTAATCACACTCCCATTATAACAGGGAGTTCCCTGATTCCATTCTAACGGAAACTAAAGGTGATTTCATGCAAAACAGGCTATTCGTATTTCGGGTATTCATTATTAATGAAATCGAGAAGCGCTCCGAATTGTTTTGCGTCATACCATTCGTACGGCACCTGCTGATCGACATTGCCGTCTTCTTTGACTTTCAGGCTGGTCGCTGATAATTGCAAAATGCTGGCGTCATCGACTTCATCACCCTTTTCCGTGATCGCGTGCTCCCGGAAAAGGTCCATTATTTTTTTGAACAATTCATCACGCGCCGCTTCGTCCTTAAACTCCCACGATTCATATTTCCCTTGGCTGAGTATTTCGATTGAAAATATGTTCCCCTCCATTTTAATTCCTCCTCAACAGATTTAACAAAATAATAGCTGTTTTAGTTGCTAATACCTCTTTCGAAGCTCATGGAAACATTCAGGGAGCATTTATGGCCGTAAAAAAACCAGCGGCTCCCATTGCCGCTGGCTGTCATAGATCTATTCGAATTATTTTTGATCTTTCATCGCCTGGCGTGCTTCGGTCATCTGTTTCCAGACAGAACCTTCCGCTTCTTCACCTTGTTCGATTCTGGCAATCGCCATTTTCACTTGAAGTTTCACTTCAAACTCCGGATCGTTTTCAGCTTCATGAAGCGCAGGCAGCGCCGCTTCTGTTCCTGTTTCGTATAAGAACATCGCAGCCCGCCAGCGAACCAGTTTGTTTTTATCTTTTAATGTTTCCATCATTATCGGCTCGAATTCTTCAAAGCCCAAATCGCTGATTGTGTCACCGGCAGTACGGCGAACCGCCCAACTCTTGTCCTTCATTGCCCGTTCGATAAACGGCACCACCGCTTTGTCCCCGATGTCACCAAGGTAAATCGCAGCCTGGCGGCGGATGGACATTTTTTCATCATCCAGCGCTTTATCCAATAATGGCAGATCATCCAGATCGGCTTCAATCATCTGATCGAGCAATTGGAAGCGCGTTTCCCATTCAGGCACGTCAAATTCCTCAGCCGTCACTTTGCGGCCGCGGGACACGGCTTCCTGTTTTTCAGCATCTTTTGTTTGCGTCAAAGCATCAAGGCGTTCCTGCGGATAAGCGGCTTCGATTTCTTCGACGACGCTATTGCCGATTTCATCTTTTTCTCCGTACCTTACACCGTAATCAGCCCATTTGCGCTGCAGCAGGTAGTTTTCTTCAGTCGGGTCCATGACAATGCTCATTGCGGTGACAAAACGCTCCGGCATGCCAAAACGTTCCTCGGAGCTATTGTCAAAAACTTTTACCTGCAATGGAATCCCTTTGAATTCCTGCACGTGGACATAAACTTCCCCGTAATGTTCATCCAGCTCAATTTCCGGATCCTTGTTTTCACTGTCTTCGCCGAGCGCCCGTCTGACGTCCGCCAAAATATTTTCCCAGCCAAATTTGGCTATGCGCTCCACTGCCAGAAAATCGGCTACGTGGTAAACGCCTTTTACGCCTTCGATCGACAGGATATTGCGGATTTCTTTAGGTGCGTCTTCTTTTTTGTCCTGGCTGTAATTATGGCTCTTCCCAAATGGCAATTCCTGATCTATTATCACTTTCATCGTATTCGGGCTTGGTGTCGGTTCAATCGCTTTGATCTTCACTAAAATCCCTCCTATTAAATGAAAATCTCCAGTAGCCGATATTCCGCAAAACAGCTTCGAAGATATTAGCCGACGCTTGCGAGGCTAAGTCTTTGCGACGAAGCAGCGCAGCGATGCAGGAGCACGGTTTTTATACCTAGCTAAGTTAGTGTACCAACAGAGTGGATCTTGCACTTCGTCGGCATTCGCCTGCTCCCCATGGCGTCTTCGCTGTTTTGCTCCATATCTCTAGAGAATTCTCTTGCGACGAGCTCGTGCAGGAGCATAATCTTTACCCTTGTCCAAAGCGTCGAAGCGTTCTATTTATGCTAATTCTAAAATTCACTCTTTGAAAGTTTATCCTTCAGCAATTTCCTGCAGGTACGTCCAGCGGTCCAGCTTTGTGTCGTATTGTTCCTTCAGTTCATCGACTTCCGCCGTCAGTTTGCGCAGTTTGTCGTAATCTGCTCCAGCTGCTGCGATATCATTTTCACGTTCCTCAATTTTCGATTCCAATGAAGAAATGTCTTCCAGAATCGTATCGAATTCCTGCTGTTCTTTATAAGTCATTTTCTTTTTCGGTTCGTTCTTTGGTTTTTCCGGCGTCAATGCTTCCACCGGGATTTTATTGTCCTCTGTCACTGGACTTGGTTTTTCTTTAATGAATTCTGAATAGAGACCCTGGTATTCTTCAATTTTGCCTGTGCCGGTCGTCCACAGTTTATGGGCAATCCGGTCAAGGAAGAAACGGTCATGCGAAATTGTCAGCACGACACCCGGAAATTGTTCAAGGAAATCTTCCAGCACACCCAAAGTCTGAATGTCGAGGTCGTTCGTCGGCTCATCCAACAGCAGGATATTCGGTTGTTCCATCAATAATTTCAGTAGATACAGACGCTTGCGCTCTCCGCCGGACAATTTGCCGATTTGCGTGCCGTGGCCGTTTGACGGGAACAGGAAGCGCTCGAGCATTTGCGTTGCGGACAGACGAACCCCTTTTTCAGCTTCGTAATCATTGGAAATTTCCTGGATATATTCAATCATCCGCTGGGATTCATTCATTTCCGGCAAATGCTGAGTGAAATGGGCAATCTTGACCGTGCTGCCGTATTCGAGCTTGCCTTCCGTCGGTTCGTATTCCCCGGCGATCAATTTCATCAGCGTGGATTTCCCCGCTCCGTTCGGGCCAACGATTCCTATGCGGTCCCCGCCCTGCAAGAGGAAGTCAAAACCGCTGAAAATCTGTTTGTCGCCAAACGCCATGCCGACGTTTTCGCCTTCAATGATTTTCTTGCCGAGTCGCTGGCTTTGCATCGACAATTCAAGCGATGTATGGTCATTTTCTTTCTGGACATTTTCTTTTATTTCGTCAAAACGCTGAATCCGCGCTTTCTGTTTGGTCGACCGGGCTTTGGCGCCGCGGCGGATCCACTTCAGTTCCGAGCGGAAACGGTTTTCAAGTTTATGCTGAGAAGCGGCCGCCATTTCTTCACGCACGGCACGATTTTCCAAATAATCTCCATAATTCCCTTTATGTGTATACATGGTCTGGTCAGCGATTTCAAAAATATGCGTTGAAACGGCATCCAGGAAATAGCGGTCATGCGTTACAAACAGCATAGCCGAATTCATCCGCAGCAACGTTTCCTGCAGCCATTCAGTGGAAATGGCATCGAGATGGTTGGTCGGTTCATCCAGCAGGATCAAATCAGCCGGTTCGATCAGCGCTTTGGCAAGTGCCACACGCTTACGCTGGCCGCCAGACAATTCACCGATCGATTTGTCGAACATATCAATGCCGAGTTTCATCAGCGCCGTTTTGGCCAGCGCATTGATGTCCCAGGCATTTTCACGTTCCATGCCTTCCTGGATTTTCATCAATTCATCCTGAAGTTCCGTGGAACTGGAATCCGTCATCATGTTTTTCAACGCTTGTTCGTACGAGCGGTTTAATTGAAGAATCGGGGATTCCCCCGAGAAAACCGTTTCCAGTACAGTCAGCGATTCATCAAATTCCGGATCTTGTTTTAAATAGGTGATTTCATACTTTTTCGGGTGATCCATCGAAGCCGAATCCGCTTCCATCTCGCCTGCAATTATCGACATAAGCGTCGACTTTCCGGTTCCGTTGACGCCAATCAAGCCGGCGCGGTCTCCCGGGTACAATGAAAATTCAACATTTTTGAATAAAGTTTTTGCTCCAACCGTTTTGGTCAGTTTCGTCATATTTAAGTGGCTCATGCATTACCATCCGTTTCTTTTTTGAGTTGCTCTAAAAAGGATAGCATAAATTGATGGCGTTCATCAGCTATTTGCTTCCCTGTTTCCGTAGTCATCTTGTTTTTCAACAGCAATAGCTTCTCATAAAAGTGAGTTGCGCTGCTGGTCGGTTTGTTTCGATATTCCTCTTCGCTCATGTGGTTTCGCGGTTTTTCAGCCCAGTCATACAGTTTGCGCCCTTTTGCTCCGCCGTAGGCAAAAGCCCGTGCTATTCCCACGGCGCCGATCGCGTCCAGCCGGTCGGCATCCTGGACGATTTTCGCTTCCATGCTGGACGGTGCTTCCCCGTTGCCGCCCTTGAAAGAGACCTGGCGGATGATTTCCGTGATTTGCGACTTCGCTGTTTCTGAAAGCCCGAGAGATTCCAGAATTTCTTTTTCTGGATCTTCCCCTTGCTTTTTGTATTTGGGATCCGACACATCATGCAGCAGAACTGCCAGTTCCACAATTATAGCATCTGCCGGTTCCCGCTCCATAATCCGCTCTGCATTGCCAAGAACCCGTTCAATATGCTGCCAATCGTGGCTGGCATCGAACGTATCATAAATTGCTTTGACTTGTGTTCTGCATTTGTCGATTATCTGCTCTGTCATTTGTCCGCTCCTCCAGCTTTCGATCTATATAAGTTAAACTTTAGAATTTGCAAAAATAGGACGCTTCGGCGGCTATGACAATGCCACCGCTCAACCCTGTGGCGTGATGGCGCTCAGAGAACTTCCTAGAGATATGGAGCAAAACAGCGAAGACGCCATGGGGACCAAGCGAAGTGCTGAGATCCACTCGGGCGAAGTGAAACGAGACCGAGTTAGCTCAGCGCGAGCCCCCAGGCAAGCGAAGCTGTTTTGCGGAATATCGGCTTCGCTAACTTATCACTTCACTTTATCTAGTAATATCCCTCTTCTTTCAAAGGTGAAATTGACGATTTGGCGGGCTTCCTGTATAGTATAAGCCATCCATTAATACTATATTAATGGTACCACGAAAGTACTCAATACCGAGGGGGAACGTGCATGCACCAGGGAATAGTGAAATGGTTTAACACGGAAAAGGGTTATGGTTTTATTGAGTATAATGATGGAGACGACGTCTTCGTCCACTTTACCGGTATACAAGGTGAAGGCTTTCGCACTTTGCTGGAAGGAAAACCCGTCTCATTCGAGATTATTGATGGAAATCGTGGTCCACAAGCCGCAAACGTAATTCAGCTGGACTCAGAATAAAAATCTCTATTATAATGAAGAAATGCAAAAAGCAGGATCGGCCGAGCCGATTCTGCTTTTTATTTATTGGTGCCGATTTTATTTAATTCGCTGCCCAAAAACTGAAGCTGTGTGCCAATCGTGCAATTGCTGATGCAGAATCTGTGAGCAGCGGTTTTGCCCTGCTCTTTCCGTAATTGTGTTCTGACAAAACAGCCTTCGCAATAGGATGCCAGCATTTCATCTATTTCATTGATAATTGATAATTTGTCCACTTGCTCACCTCTTGTAAATTGCCGTTTCATCATTTTACTACGTGTTTGTTTTTTATACCAACAATAGTTATACTATCTAGGGATAATTTTTACTATCCAAGCGGTTCGTAAACTCCCGCTTTATCAAAACTAAGGAGGAAATAGTTTGTTTAATGAATTTTTAGGATTGGGCTTTGTCCTGGTCAATTTTATAATGCTTATCGTTATGTATAAGCTATTTGGGAAAGCTGGTTTGTTTGCCTGGGTTGCTATGTCCACCATCCTGGCAAATATTCAGGTAACCAAAACGATTGAAATAATCGGTCTGACGGCAACACTCGGAAACAGCCTTTATGCCTCCACTTTTCTGGCAACAGATATTTTGAATGAAAAATATGGCAAAAAGGAAGCGAAGAAAGCGGTTTGGCTTGGTTTCTTCTCGCTGCTCTTCATGGTCATCGCCATGCAATTCGGATTGAAGTTTATTCCGGATGACAGCGATTTTGCCCACGGTTCTCTGGAAACGATTTTTGGGCTCGTGCCGCAAATTGCCGTTGCCAGCATGATTGCCTATCTGGCAAGCCAGCATATCGATGTCATAATCTTCTCCGCTCTTCGGAAATTGTTTCCAAAAGACAGCCAGTTCTGGATCCGCAATAACGGTTCCACTTTGCTGAGCCAATTGCTCGATACGTTGATATTCACCAGCATCGCATTTTACGGTGTCTTTCCATTCGATGTCTGGTTGCAAATTTTCATTTCAACGTATATTCTCAAGTTTATCGTGTCACTTCTGGATACACCTTTTGGGTATCTTGCAAAATGGATCACGCCGATTGACGAAAAGAAGGTGTAGCCAATGCTTGAAGTTTTCATCGACGCTGCTACTGCCGGGTCACCGAATGTCAGTGCAGTCGGCATTTTTATCCGCGGTGAAGGCCATTTGATCAAAAAGAGTGAATTTGTCGGTGAAATGGACAATCATGTGGCGGAATTTACGGCACTGGTGAAAGGGTTGGAGTTGGCTGCAGAGTTGACCACGGAGATGGTTTCCTTAAAATCGGATTCCAAAGTGGTCGTCGATGCGTTTGAACGGCAATTCATCAAAAACCCGAACTACAAGCCGCTGCTTGACGAAGCCTTAGCGCTGTCGAAGTCGTTTTCCCATTGCTTTATCAAGTGGATTCCCGATTCCCAGAACCGGGCCGCTCATGATTTAGCAGGCAATGCCCTTCGCTCGAATAAATGAAATGTTTTTACAAATTATAGAAATCACCATATTTTTTCATTCATTTACCAAGATGGCTGCGTTTTCTGATAAGATAAAGGGACTATAAGCTATTGGAGGAAAATCATGAGAACTAAATTAGGCACTGCACTTGATATTTTTATCCTCGTTATCGGACCTTGGATCATTTTTACCAGAATTGGCGACATCATGGACAATGGTCCTTCTGTTTATCCGATTATTTCTATTGTAATCGTGACGGTCGCAGTCGTTTTTGCCATCTATAACCTGTATACGCTATTCAGTGGAAGACAGCAGGATAACCAGAAAAAGTAGCAGGAACATACGATGATGATAAGCTACACAGGTTGTCCATCGAAGAATAATGGCATGCCCCAAAATAAAAGCGGACGACAGGGTTATCTCTGTCGTCCGCTTTTATTTTGTCCCCAAGCCTACTGGTACGATTCATCTTCGTTTGTGCTCTCCAGAGCCGCACCCTCTTCGGTGCTATTATTTCTAACATGCTGCAGAATGAAAAATATACCGGCTGTCCCCGCCAGCATCGACGGCACTGATCCGGAAAACAGATAAATCCATTGATCGGTGAACATTGAAATGATGATGAAAATCATGGGAAATCCGATTAACAAAAATAATGATACAAATAAGGCAATCATCGTTGAATTCCTCATAGAGCACCTACTTTCCGGATTAAAAACCAGCAACTCATTCATTTTTCATTTTTATTCATCAGCGTTAACCTTCCGACTTCAGTTGACTGTCAGAACAGCTATAAGCATTCCACATAAAATAATACCGCCCAATACAAAGAGAAAAATGTGCATCAGAAAATCGAGAAATTTACTGCCTTCACGGTCAAGCGGTTTGGAATCCAAATTTGCTACGCCATTGGATAGGCCGGTCTCTTTAAAGTGCTTTGTTTTCCGGAATTCCTTCCTGCTTCGCCTCGGCTCCATAAAACCCCTCCTCAATCAGGATATGTATATTCAGCATGCTATTATATCCATTATACAATATTCAGATTGATATGAAAGACCTACTTTCTAAAAATTCAAAAAAATTGTATAAAAGCGCAATAAAACAGGACAAAAAGTTTATGAATCCGCATTTTTCCATAAAAAAAAGAACCCCTTCATGGGATTCTTGAATTTATGCTTCCATTTGTTGCGTTGCTTTGATGCTTTTGAACCCCAGAAATGCCTGAAATATTCCTGCTATGGTACAAATTACTATTGCCGCATAGCCAAGACCGGTGATTGGCTGCAACATTAAGGTTCTGACGACAATCAACAACAGCATCGCTGCCAGTGCAAAATTTACGATATAAGGGCGGTCATAAAATTTCTTTAAAGCGTAAGCGGCAAAGATGGCAATTGCTATGATTGCCAAAGATAAAATGGTTCCCATTTCTTCCCTTCTTCCATAAACAGATTTTCTTAAATCTTACCATGTTTTCGGAACATTCGATATAGTCTTTGCGCGCATTGCAAAGAGGAGCACAATTATTATGATATAGGTTGATTTAAAGAATTCGATAAATATGCCGCTTCGGTGCTTTGGACAAGGCACAGATTATGGCTCCTGCGCAAGCTCGTCGCAATAAGCCGAGAAAACCACTCATCTTTTGCTCTGTCGGCATTCGCCTGCTTTTGGAGCGCACCGGTGCTGAGAGAACTCCCTAGAGATATGGAGCAAAACAGCGAAGACGCCATGGGGAGCAGGCGAATGCCGACGAAGTCAAGATCCACTCTGTTGGTACACTAACTTAGCTAGGTATAAAAACCGTGCTCCTGCATCGCTGCGCTGCTTCGTCGCAAAGACTTAGCCTCGCAAGCGTCGGCTAATGTCTTCGAAGCTGTTTTGCGGAATATCAGTTACTCTAGTTTTATTAATTCAAAATATATAGCACTTTAAATAAATCATATGGTAATCAAAGTAAAAGTAATCGTTCATTTCCACCAATTTTATGGCTATAGTAGAAAGAGACCCAAAATAAATAGAGGAGGCAGAAGATGAATAATCATGAAATCGATTTTAAATTGTACGGGGATGATATGCAATTCGTTGAAGTGGAATTGGATCCAAATGAAACAGTCATAGCTGAAGCCGGTTCGTTGATGATGATGGAAGACGGCATTATCATGGACACGATTTTCGGAGATGGTTCCGAAAGCAGCAATAATAGCGGAGTGATGGGCAAATTGCTTGGTGCCGGCAAAAGAATTATTACCGGTGAAAGTTTGTTCATGACGGCTTTCACCAATCAAGGGAGCGGAAAACGCACCGTCTCATTTGCTTCCCCTTATCCTGGGAAAATTGTGCCACTGGATTTGAGCAGGCTGGGCGGCAAAATCATCTGCCAGAAAGATGCTTTTTTGGCAGCAGCCAAAGGCGTGTCCATTGGCGTTGAATTTCAGCGGAAACTCGGCACCGGATTCTTTGGCGGCGAAGGTTTTATCATGCAGAAACTCGAAGGCGATGGCATGGCATTTATCCATGCCGGCGGCACCTTGTCCCGAAAAAATCTGCAAAAAGGTGAAGTGCTGCGAGTTGATACCGGTTGCCTCGTCGCCATGACGTCCGATGTGGAATACAATATCGAGACGGTGTCGGGTGTCAAGACCGCTCTTTTTGGCGGCGAAGGACTATTTTTAGCAACACTGCGCGGTCCCGGCAGCGTATGGGTGCAATCATTGCCGTTCAGCCGTCTTGCCAGTAAAGTATTCGCCGCTGCTCCGCAAAATCCAGCCGGCCGTTCGAAAGGTGAAGGAAGCGCTGCCGGCGGGTTGTTCGACCTTCTTGGCGGCAAATAGCAACACCAAAAAACGTCTCCAACAGCCTGGAATTGGCTGTTGGAGACGTTTTTGCTAATTTTTCTGCTCTTTCATAATTTCAACTGCTTTATTGTATTTATCAAAATCGAACTCCAGGCTGTTCGGTTTGTAGAAATAGAGAATCGATTCTTTTTCCCCATGCGCCAACAGATGAGTGACAACAGCTTTCGGGCTTTTCATGTTCACTCCAGCGTGATCGGCATCCGCCAGCAATGCGAGAATGTTCGAGGGTATTGAGTTCATTATCGGTCTCCTTTCATCGATAAATTCGGGTTGCTGCCCCCTTTAGTCAAAATCCCGGATATCCAGGATCGTTTCGAGCGAATCCACATCTTCTCTTTGCAAAAGGCCCACGAGTTTATGTGCTGTCTCTTCCGGTGTACTGAGCATTCCCTGTTTCTTATACTTCTTGAAATTCTCAATCAGCGGAAAATCCGTTTTAGAGCTCTCTCTGATTTCCCCTTGCATATCGGTATCAATGATTCCTGGCGCAACAGACAATACTTTTACATCTTCGTATTCCTTTTCCACACAGGAACTGAAATGATCCAGGCCCGCCTTGCCGGCGCAATAAGCGCTCCATCCTTCATAAGCCTTCCTTCCAGCTCCCGATGACACATTGAGGATCCTCTTTTTGGCGGGCAGTTTTGCCGTTTCGCTAATAAAGGCGCCGCTGAAAACCATCGGCGCAGTCAGGTTCAAGGCAATGCTTTGGCTGATGTCAGCCGCATCGTTATTGCCTGCAAAACCGATCGGCGTTACCGTTCCGGCATTGTTGACCAGCGTGACAGAATCACAGCCGGCAGGAAGATGTGCAATAATATCCTTCACCAAATCCGGAATGCGCAGGTTGTCCAATAAATCAAAAGGAAATAATTTCGTTCCTGGCCAATCTTCCGGCACCGAACGGGCAACACCAAAAACGGTGTGCCCTTCTTCTGCCAGCACTTTGCTGAGGGCTAGGCCGATTCCCTTGGATGCCCCGGTTACGATATATGCATCCATCCTCAACGGCCCCTTTCAAACATGATTTCACCGGCTACGACAGTCAGCTCAACTTGGGCTTCGAGCAGTTGCTCTTCATCTCCCTCAAACAGGTCCCTGTCAAAAATAGTGAAGTCTGCATCAAAATGCCGGGCAATCAACCCTCTTGAATCTTCTTTGCAAATCGCCGCTGCACTGCCGCTTGTGTAAAGCTGAATCGCTTCATATCGGCTTAACTTTTCTTCCGGCATATAGCCTTCATGCCGCTCATTTGGCTCGCGCCGTGTTACTGCCGCATAGATGCCTTGTTTCGGGTCCACTTCTTCTATCGGTGCGTCAGAACCTCCTGCACACATCAGCCCACGCTGCAATAATTTCTTCCATGTATAAGACCATTCGAGCCGCTCTTCTCCGAGCCGTTCGACAACCCAGGGGAAATCCGATGTCACAAAGCTGGGTTGAATATCAAGAACGACATCCAGTTTTTCCATCCGCACTACCAGATCCTCCCGCAGCACCATACTGTGGATCAACCGATCGCGTTTGCCTGTTGGAGCAGGATGAGTTTCGATTGCATCCAGCGCTTTTTCCATTCCGAGATCGCCAATGACGTGGATGGCAATCGCTTCACCATGCTTTCGGGCGACAGAAACCAGGCGCTTCAATTCTTCATCGGCGTGAATCGCCACTCCAATCGTGGAAGGATCATCGTTATAAGGCTTGCTGAGCAATGCGGTACGGCCGCCGATGGAACCATCCGCAAAAATTTTCATCGGACCCGGATCCACGAATGGCTCCAGGTAGCTGGCGTTATCCATCATTTCCTCGAAGGCACTATGAGCCCGCAGCAAATGTGCCCGGAACTTCGTTTGATTCCCCAAAACATTTTTAAATGCCTGCAATGGCTTTGAATAATGGCCATAATAGCCCATGTCTTCTGTATGTGCGCCAGTCAGACCCAGCGCCAGCAGATCATCGACAGAGGTTTGCAAAGCCTGCGTCAGATATTCGACGCTTACCTCGGGCACTTCGTTCGCTACCAGCTCCTGAGCCGCGTCCAACAGATAGCCTGTGGGTTCACCGTCTGCATCACGCACGATGAGGCCGCCTTCCGGGTCTGGTGTGTCTTTCGTTATGCCGGCCAGAGCCAAAGCGCTCGAGTTTGCCAGGATGGCATGTCTGCACACCCGCTTCAGCAACATCGGCGAAACCGAAATTTCATCCAGTTCATGTTTGTGGAATATCTTGCGATCCAGAAAGTTATTTTCGTTCCATCCTTCTCCGATAAACCATTGATCTTCCGCAAGACCCGCTGTGGACTTTATCAATTGCTGTTTCATGTCTTCGGAAGAATCGATTTTAGAAAGGTCGACCCGCAATAATTTTTCCCCGTGCCCGATCATGTGCATATGGCTGTCAACAAATCCGGGATAAAGTATTCTCCCTTTCAAATCGATTTCCTGATCTGCCGCCTCTTTTAATTCATCATAGGAACCTATAGCTTCTATTTTTCCGTCAGAAACCAGAACAGCTTCCACTGTTTCTCCTTCTGCCGCCATTGTATAAATTTTTCCACCGTGCCATAAAGATTTCAAATGATCACTCCTCTTCTCTCATTCATAATAAGTTGAAATCTCAATATATTCAATAATTCCGCCGTTAAATTTCAAAAATCCCTCCTGGACCCTTCGTTGCCATATGATAAAGCGGTATATGTTATAATTGTTCCATATTTGGAAAGCAGAGGTGAACCTCCTTAAACAGGAGGGTTAATTGGACAGTTTACTTATCTTAAATTTATCTATTATGGTGCTGTTAATAGCGCTTACAGCTTTTTTTGTGGCAGCCGAATTTTCGATTATCAAAGTTCGGATTTCACGCATCGATCAATTGATTTCAGAAGGCAATAAGAACGCAGCGACTTCGAAAAAGATACTTGATCACCTGGATTACTATCTGTCAGTCTGCCAGTTGGGCATTACGATATCCGCCCTCGGACTCGGGTGGCTGGGCGAACCGGCAGTGGAACAGATGCTTCGCCCGCTATTTGAATTGGCCAACCTTACGGAACCGATCATCACGATCTTATCGTTCGGTGTGGCATTTGCGGTCATCGCCTTTATCCACGTGGTAATTGGTGAGATGACTCCGAAGTCCATGGCCATTCAAAATGCTGAGGACATTGCCCTGAAAATTGCAAAGCCGCTCTATTTTTTCGGCATGCTAATGAAACCCGCCATCCGTCTGATGACCGGCACTTCGAAAGGGATATTGCGGATTGCCGGCATCGATAACGTCGGTTACGACAATGCCCATTCTGAAGAGGACCTGAAAATCATCATGACGCAAAGCTATAATAGCGGTGAAATCAATCAAACAGAACTTTCCTATCTCCAAAACATTTTTTCATTCGATGAAAGAATGACCAAGGACATCATGATTCCCAGAACGCAAATGGAAACCATCTCGCTGGAAATGGATCATGCCGACCTCATGGAAATTGTCAAAGAGCATCAATACACCCGCTACCCGGTCACCGAGCAAGGGGATAAAGATGATATCATCGGCTTTATCAATGTCAAAGAAATGCTGACCAATTATACGCAGCAAATGGACTTGAAAAAGAGCGTCGTGATCCATAATATCCCCTTCCTTCACGATATGGCGCCAATACAGGATGTGTTGGTGAAAATGCAGAAAGAGCATATCCATATGGCGATTGTTGTTGATGAGTACGGCGGCACAGCCGGTGTTATCACAATGGAAGATATTTTAGAGGAAATCGTTGGTGAAATCCGCGATGAATTTGATGAAGACGAAGCCGATGAGATTAAAACGCTGGACCCGCATAATTACCTTCTAAGCGGTCGGGTATTATTGTCCGACCTCGAAGAACGCTTTGCACTGAATTTCTATGACAGTGAAGACGTCGACACCATCGGCGGCTGGGTACAAATGATGAACACCGAAATCGTCGAAGGCGGCTCAGTGGATCTCCCCGGCCACACGATTACTGTAAAAGAAATGGAAAACCATCAGATTATCCAATTGCTTTTGGTGAAGCACGAATAGCAATAATGTAGAGAAAACATGAAAACCCCCGCCGAGGAGGAGCAGCGCTCTTTCTCGGCGGGGGTTTATTTTGCCTTTATTTACTTCAGCACATTCACTTTCCGGTATTCACTTGAAGCGATGAAATCATCTTCCAGCAATACGTAAGGATGCGTTTCCATCAAAATGGTTGTGAGGTGTTCCGGCATTTTCTGCTTTTCATATGCGCATATTAAAGGGAACGAATATTGATCCACAGCTTCGTCTACGATTCTCTCAAAATCCTCTATAAGATGCAACGGCTCTTTCACACTTTCCCACTCCACATGGGCCCATGAACGGAACGGCTGCTCTTTTTCCAGGTACGGCTGAACAATTTTTGTGAAATACTCGTTGATTGCAGGCGGATGATAACTCCCGCTCGATAAATAGAAATTCAGCGAGTTCACAAAATGGATAAACTCCAATTGTTCAGCGCTATATTTTAAGCTCAATTCTTTTTGGATAATGGTGGTATCCCGTTCGTTTTCAATAAGCAGGATGTGATCCCCGCTCACAATGCCATCATCTATAAAACCCATTACCTGTTTTAAGTAATTTTCCATTCCGTCGTAAGCATATAATACATGTACATTTCTTTCGTCTTCGAACAATTGATTCATTTTACTTTTCATCGGATCTCCTTCTCTCAAAATAGATTTCGGAAAAATTCTTCATCATAATTTAAAGATAAGGATCCCGAAAATAAATCTAAACATGTTTTGTCACATTATAGCATAATAGCTGTATATTTTTGCTAAATATTTATCTCTTTGGTAATTCGGTAGTTTACCAGGGACATTGAAACTTACCACCGTTTCAAAACACCCCTAAAAAGAAGCGTCATTGCGACCGTTAATTCTTTTCTTCCAACAAGGATTTTTCGTATTCGTATTTCTTCATCAGCATCTCACCGCTATAACCTTCTTCGATGAGCTTGGCAAGAATTGCCCGTGTAGCATCATCCAAAGCTTCCGGCTGTTTGCCGCGGTCGATTTCCACTTCGTTTTCGGCATCCCTTATCCAATCGGAATAGCCCCCTGTATAGAGCCGGACCGAGTCGTGGCCTTTTTCAGCCAGCATCGCATAGAGCGGTGCTGCTGTTACGCCGCTGCCGCAATAAACAACAACGGGTTCATGCGTTTGAACCACTGCAGACAAATCCGTATCGGTATCAAACTTACCGCCTCTTACCAGCTGGCTCCAGTCAAAATTATGGGCACCGGGAATTCTGCCTGCCACCGGGTCGATCGGCTCTTCAATACCGGCATAGCGTTCCGGCGATCTTGCATCAAGAAGCATTCCGAGTTCTTCACCCTTAATGATGTTTTTCACATATTGACGGTCGGCGTAAATGCTGCTGTCGAAATTCGGAACAAATTCAGAAGGCGTGATTTGTGGAATTTCCTTCGTCACTTCAGCGCCTTCCTCTTTCAATTCATTAAAGCCGCTCCTGCTGATAAAGACGTTTTCAAAACCGCAATACTTCAATAGCCACCAGGCTCTGGCGGCATAGGGCGCGCCCCCTTGATCGTAAACGACGATGTTGTCCTCGGCCGCAAGTCCGCTTGCACGGATAAGCTCTTCCAATTGGCTGTGGGAAGGCATGGGATGGCGGCCTTCTGAAGAAGACATATCACTCAGATCCTTCTCGAGATCCCAGTAGATGGCCCCTTTTATATGTTCCTGGCCGTAAAGGTGTTTGCCTGCATCAGGATTCCCGAGTTCATACCGGGCATCGATCCACCGGTAATTTTCTGTGTCCAAAGTTTCGATAAACACTTTCATGTCCTACACCCTTTCGCTGATCAGATTTGAGTAGATTTCTTTCCACTGTGCAAGTTTTTCTTCCTGCTGCAAAAGTGTGCGTTCCGAATCAATTTGATCGGCCCCTTGCCGGATAATATGCTGCCTCAATCCTTCGGCTTCCTGCTCGATCCAGAATTCCGCCCATTGCGCTAATTTCTGCTTTTCCTGTTCCAGATAGACACCCGCATCCGGCTCCATTAAAGCCTGCAGGGCGTCACGCAATTTTTCTTTTTCATTCTTTTCGAAAAAGCTTTTATTGTTGCGGTAATATGATTTTACGGATGAATAATCTGTGCCTTTGAAAGCTCCATCCGGTTCAAGCAACGCAGATTCTTCCACTTCATAAGGAGTAAAGGAGAAGTCGGGATTTTGCGCGCGCAGTTTATCCGTATCGTCCCTGAAACGGCTGTTGAGTGATTTTTCTATTTGCTGTGCGAGCCGGAAATTCGTTACCCGGATTTCCTGCTCAAAATCGAAGGCAGTCATTTCGACAATTTCATGGAGCGCGACCTTCAAAGCCTGCTGCGCAGAGGTACCGGCAAACAGTGATGGGTTGAAAGCTTCTTTGAAAAAATCATTGAAACGATAGAAAACACGCTGGTTGACGTAATACAATAACTCATTCAATTCCTGAGAAGCCTCTTTGATCATGACGGGTGCTGGAGATTCTGCAAATTGTTTGCGGAGCTGCTGTTCGAGAATTCTCAGCTCTTCCAGCCGCTCATCTTTTCGTGACATATTGGCATCCGTATGTTCAATCAATGAACGGAAGCGTCCGACCGCTTTTTGTTCTTCCTCAGCAAGCGACTGGACCGCCATTCCTTTCAATTCATCTTTCAGGAAATGCTGAAATGCCTCTTCAAATTCCGGCATGCCCGATTGCGGGCGGTCTTTCAATGCCTGCAGGCTCGAAACGCCGAACAGTCTTGGAAATCTGATGCCGAATTTCTGCAATTCTTCCTCCACATAAGTTTCGACGGCTTGCTGTTCTTCTTTATTCTGAGCCAAATCGATGGCGTTGACTATGAAGAACATTTTGTCCATTTCAAACGCATCTTTGACACGTCCCAATTGAATCAGAAATTCCCGGTCAGCCCTGGCGAACGCATGATTGTAATACGTGATGAACAGGATCGCATCGGCATTGCGGATATATTCGAATGCGACATTCGTATGGCGGGCATTGATCGAATCCGCTCCTGGCGTATCGACCAATGTAACGCCGCTGCGCGTCAGATCGCAATCATAATAAAAATCGATTTCATCAACAAAACAGCTGCGTTGTTCCTTGGCCACATATAAACCGAATTGTTCCCGGTCCGTACGGATCGTTTCACCGAGCCGATCTTTAAAATCAGGATAGCCGGCACGGAAGGCATCGATAAATGATTTATGCACCTGCTGTTCCGTTCCGCCTGCTTCGGGCAATTTCTCCGCCTTCTTATAGGCATCTTCCAAATTTTGAACTCTCATGTCGAAGACAGCAAATGAGTTGCGGACGTCTTCTGTCATCTGAGTGACTGTTTTTAACCGCACATCCGCTGTTTCATGCGGATGTTGTGCTGACACCGGCCGTATGCGGTTTATCGTCGCCGTCGTGGGATTCGGGGAAACAGGCAACACGGTCTCGCCCATCAACGCATTCGAAAACGATGATTTTCCGGCACTGAAAGCGCCGAACAAAGCAATCGTGAATTCCTGTCCTTCAAGTCTCGAAGCTTTGCGTTTCAGGTATTGTGCCGTTTCCTCAAAACCTCTGATTGGCGCTATGGCAGAAGCTGTCCCTTTAGCACGCCGCAAAACAGCCACTTCATCATGAAGTTCTGTGTCGGCTGACTGCGGAGATTCCAACGCCTCTTGGGCAATGCTTTCTTCCTTTTCAGCAAGCATTGAGGGATCGAATTGGATCATATCTTCAGTCGAAGCACGGAATTCCTGTTGCCATTCTTCGAGCAGCGCTTCGGCAGAAACCTTCTGATTCGGCAGCATAGCCGTATACGCCCGCTCGACCTTATCAATCTTCTCGTCCATTTCTTCCAATGTGCTGATTGCCAGCAATTTCTGGTTCAAGGTTTCAGCTTTCATGCCGATTTCCGTCCCTGCATCTTCCGGAATAGATTCAAATTTCTCCTTTTGTGCATTCTTCCAGCCCTCTGTTTCTTTTATAAACCAGCGCTGAATGGCCACACTCAAACTGTTCGCGAAATTCAACACAGTGTCGCCTGTGATCAGCACACCTTTTGGCATTTGATCTTCCACTACTGAAAACGGCGGTGTCATCGAGAGATCATCAATTGCTAAAGAATCTCGGTCAGTCAATAAAGCTGCATCTCTCAGAGCTGATTTCATCAACCGCTTCAGGTGGACCGTAATCTGCGAGGGAATCACTGAATCGAGCTTTTCTTCAACATCACGTCGGCGCGCGTCACGTTCTGCTTCCGTTTTCTTGCCGCTGAACAGCATGCCCACCTTAAAATCAGGCTGCATCGCTTCCAGGTAAAGGGTCAACGCATTGCGCAATTCATAAGGCATGATGTTGGCATTTTCCAGCAATTCTTTGCGGTTCTTTTCAAAATCGCTCCTCCAGCTGTCAAAATCCTGGACCGACAATCGGCGTTCCACTTTATTGGTTTCCGCTTTGACCTCTTCCCGCATTTCCCATTCTTCCGGGCTGAGTACATTCGAGAAAGCTTCAAGCCTTTCCATTTTTTCATCTTCCAGGTAATTCAAATGCTCTTCTTTTAATTGGCCCAGTGCAGATTCTGCCGCTTTGCCCACATTTCCCTGCCACCCTTGCATGGATGAAGCGACCAGACTTTTCACTCTTTCAAAATCATTGCCATCCATTTTGAAATTACGCAATGAAGTAAAGAAGATCCCTTTCGGTTCGACGCCCCAGGCCGCGAATGAATTCCTCACAGAATCCTTAAAATCTGCAAAATTCAATTCGCTGTCCTGGTGTTTATCTATCTGGTTGACGATTAAGTAGAGGTCGGTGTATTTCTGCAACTCCTTGGTAAAATTAAAGTTCAATTCCGATTGCACATGATTATAATCCATTACATAAAACACCATATCCGCAATATGAAGTGCCGACTCGGTGGAGATGCGGTGTGCGTCATCAGTCGAATCCACACCCGGCGTGTCCATGACGCTGACGCCTTCCGGCAGGACCGAATCCCGGTGGCCGATATCGATTTGTGTCACGTCACCGCTTTTGCAATATTCTTTGACAGCATCAAAATCGTAGTTCTCGGGAAAATAGACGGGTTTCCCTTCCGTTTTATTGACAATGGCAAAATCCGATTCGGCTTTATGCACATTGACAATATTGGCACTCGTTGGGATCGGGCTTGACGGCAATAGGGTTTCTCCCGTCAAAGCATTGATCATCGATGATTTTCCCGATGAAAAATGGCCGGCGAAGCCGATGATAAATTGATCTTTCAGGATTTTCTTCCCAAACAATTTCGCTTTCGCTGCACGGTCATTGTCTTCATTTTCTTCAAATATACGGTGCAGGCGTGCTGTTTCAATTAATTCTTTGTGATGTTCCAAAGCTGTCATATTCAGGAATCTCCTTCATCTTATACTCCTTTTATCATACCATTTATCGCGGTAAACGAAAAACATCCTCCCAATAAGGAGAGGATGTTTAAAAGATGTCGACATATATAATCAATTCGCTCTAGGCGGACGCTTTCCTCGGGGAGCTGCCTGAGCCTCCTCAGTCGCTACGAAAAACCGATGCTCCTGTCTCTGCATCGCTACGCTAGCTTCGAGACATGAAAAACCGTTGCAGCGTTCCACGCTTCGTCGCAAAGGTTCGACCGAATGGTGTTCGGTCAAACCTTCCCTGCGGGGTGTCAGGACTCGCTCTGTTTCCCGCTGGAGTCGCCGCCTGCCGCTTCATTTTAATTTTGTTTAGACTTGAAGTATCTACTTCTTGAAAAAAACATAGAAAAGACAATCCTTTTATAGAAGAAATTCTGAGATATGGAGCAAAACAGCGCAGACGCCCAGGGGGAGCAGAAACGGAGTTGGCTATCCAACTTCGTTTCGACGAAGTACTGAGATCCACTTGGTTAGTACACTTACTTAGCTAGGTATAAAAACCGTGCTCCTGCATCGCTTCGCTGCTTCGTCGCAAAGACTTAGCCTCGCAAGCGTCGGCTAATGTCTTCGAAGCTGTTTTGCGGAATATCGGTTATCAGGTGTATCTTTTCTTAAGAAAACCCATGAATCGACATTCCGCCGTCGACGAACAGGGTTTGGCCGGTTATGTAGCTGGAAGCTTCGGATGCCAAGAACACAACCGGTGTTGCAACTTCCGGCAATTCGCCGACGCGTTTCATCGGAGTGACGGCAAGAATCGAATCCAGGTAATCCTGGTCGCTCAATAATTTTTCCGTCAACGGTGTACGGAAATACCACGGTCCGATTGCATTGACACGAATATTCTTCTCGCCCCATTCCAACGCCATGACACGCGTCATCTGGATGATTGCCGCTTTAGAAGCTGCATAAATCACTCCCGTTTTTAGCGCCCGTTCCCCGCCGACGGAACTGATGTTGATGATTGAGCCGCCCTTGTGCATCTTTTTGGCAGCTTCCTGAGAGAACATGAAGACGCTCTGCGCATTTGTATCCATGATTTTGTGCCATTCGTCGTCCGTTGCATCAAGCAGTTTCGATCGGATGTTCATGCCTGCATTATTGACAAGAATATCAATCGAGCCAAAACGTTCCATTGTCAGTTCAACAACTGCCTGAATCTGATTGCGGTCGGTAATATCCGCCACTGCATATTCTGTGTGCTCGCTGCCGATGATTTCCTGGACTTTCTGAAGATCTGATTCCGTACGGGCTACCAGCATGACATTGGCTCCCGCTTCAGCCATTGCTATCGCAATCGCCTGGCCGATGCCTTTCCCTGCTCCTGTTACGATTGCTGTTTTGCCTTCAAGACTAAATGATTTCAACATATATATCCCCTCCGGCTCTTATTATAAGCGATGTTTCACCTAATTGTCCCGACCCTTCCAAATAATTGTGAATTTTCGGCATATAAAAGAGCCGTCCCGGCTTCTGCCAGGACGACCCGATTTATTGAAATTAAACTAATTGATAAACTTTCGAATATTTCTCTTCCAAATATTTCGCCAAATGGTCCGCGTTCAAGCCTTCACCTGTCGCATCTTTCAAAATCTCAAGCGGCTTTTTCATCGAGCCGTGGCGGTGAACCTTGTCGGTCAGCCACTCGCGGATCGGTGCAATATTGCCCGTTGCCAGCAGGTCGTCATAATTCGGCAAGTCTTTCAGCATGGCATTCTTGAATTGCGCAGCATACATATAGCCGAGTGCATAGGACGGGAAGTAGCCGAAACTTGCACCGGCCCAGTGAACATCCTGGAGCACGCCTTCCCCATCATTGGAAGGACGGATTCCGAGATATTCCTCGTATTTATCATTCCACAGCTGCGGCAAATCCTTCACCTCGAAATCGCCATTAAACAAGCCTTTTTCCAGCTCATAACGGATCATGATGTGCAACGCATATGTCAGCTCATCCGCTTCGATCCGGATCAGGGACGGCTTCGATTCGTTAATCGCGCGAATAAAATCCTGCTGCGGCACCGAGCCGAATTGTTCAGGGGAATAGGTTTTCAACAGTTCGTAATTGCCTTCCCAGAACTTTTCGCTGCGGCCGACAAAATTCTCGAGAAACAGCGATTGCGATTCATGGATGCCCATTGAAGCTCCGCCTTCGACGAATGTGCCACTCAAGTCTTCACCGATATTCTGTTCATACAGCGCGTGGCCGCATTCGTGGATCGTTCCGAAAACCGCTGTGCGGAAATCCTTCACGTCATATTTCGTTGTGATGCGGACATCCTCGCGGTTAATGCCGATCATAAACGGATGCACCGTTTCATCCAGACGTCCCGCTTCGAAATCATAGCCCAGCTGTTCCAGGATTTTATTGCTGAAATCACGCTGCGCTTCTTTCGGAAACGGCTTGTAGAGAAAATCCGTATCCGGTTTGCTTGTCGAAGCGTTGATCTTCTGTACCAACGGGATGATGCGGTTGCGCAATTGGCCAAATACTTCATCCAGTATTTCCGTCGTCATGCCCGGTTCGTATTGATCCAAGAGCGTATTGTAGGCACTGCCATTTTTCTCACCCCAATAGCCGATCATCTTTTTGGTCGTGGCCACCATTTTTTCCAGATAGGGCTCGAATAACGAGAAATCCGAAGTATCTTTGGCCGTTTCCCAGACAGATTCCGCTTTGGATTGCAGAATGACAAATTCCTTGTATTCTTCCGCTGGAATTTTCTTGCTGAGGTCGTATTGTTTCCGGGCTTCTTCCACAGAGCGCAGAATTACCGGATCCAATTCCCCTTTTTTCTCTTCCAAAGCTGACAGCAGGCTGCCAAACTCATCCGAAGTTGACATAATAAAAATATCCGAAGATATCGTGCCGATCGTTTCTGATCTCAAATCCACACCTTTTTTGGGTGCACCCGTGCGCAAATCCCAGTACAGCAATGAAGTTGCCTCGTTATAAGCCTTTAATTTTTTCATGTGATCTGTAAATTGCTTTTCAATTGACATATAAATCCCCCTTTGAGCGTTGGGTCTATTATATCACGAAAATAATTCTGTATTCAGACATTTTCTGCTTGTACCGGAAGAACCGCTTGCCACAGGTGCTCAAGGGACAATTCTTCCTCGTTGAGCAATAGATGGACTTCGCCGTGGTCTTCGGAAGTCCGGATCAAACGACCGATTCCCTGTTGGATCCGCAATTGCATGAACGGCAAATCGATTTCTTCCAACGGGTTCAGGCTGAACTTGCGTTTCGCCTCGAAAACCGGGTCCTGTGGCGGGAATGGCAGATCGACGATGATGACTTTTGTCAGAGCCTGTTTCGGCAGATCCAAGCCTTCCCATAAATGATAGGAACACAGCACCTGGAATTTTCCTTGCTGGAAATCTTTGACCACCGTCGACAATTCGCGGTCTCCTTCAAATTCGATCTTATAGCTATGGTCCAGCGGCAATGAATGCTTGAAATTCTCCATATCCAATTTCGATTTGAATAGAATCAACGTTTGTTCGTTACTTGCCAGCAGATCGAATGCGCGCTGGAATTTATGCTGCTGATCGAGTGGGTGTTTGATGACTTTCATGACATCTTCATAATCAAATGGCGACGGTACGGAAAATGACTGGTATTTGTCGATTCCTAAGCTGTCGGCCAAATAACTGAAATCTTTCTGGATCGACAGCGTCGCCGATGAGAAGATGATCGGCACTTTGCCGTCAAACAGTTTTTCATCCAGAATATCGGTCACAAGCCGTGGCATGATGACGAGTGTTTCCACTTCATCTTTCACTTCCAGCCATTGGACCGCATCGCCTTCTTCGGTAAATAATCCCATTGAAAAGATATATTTCTCAAAAAACTCTTCTGCCAATCGCAATTCATATTCGGGAATGGTGAATAATTCACCATCGAACACAAATTCTTCCAGCATTGCATTGATGTGTTTGATCAATTGCTTACCGAGACCGATCAGGTTCGGATCTCGTTTGATCGCTTTCCGGTCTTCTGTGCTTTCTACCAGATTGGTCCGCAGCAAACGGAAGAATTCATTGTGCAGGTCGATGGTCTGTTCAATCATATTCAACGTCTTTTCACGCACACCATCCGCGAGAATGCTTTCCGTCACAGCATATAAGGAACTTTCCTGCACTTCATAAGTCAACGCGCGCTGCGCTGCAAACTCCAGTAAATGCCCTTCGTCCAGGACGATCTGAGAAAACTCAGGGAGCAGCGGCGTCTGGCCTTCACGGATGCGTGTTTCTTTCGTCCATAGATGCTCCATCAGGAAATCATGTGAACAAATGACGAGATCCGTCGCTTCCCGGTAATGGTTGCGGTGGATGGTCTGGCCGCATTTATTGCGCAGGTCGCACGCTGCACAGTTTTGAATCGGATGATAATTGACCTGCTGCCATTGTTCGTCGGTAATTTCGGGATAGCTCGAGCGTTCACCGTAAGGATAGGTGTTTTGCATCGAAAAAGTTTTGTTGACGAATTCCGGCAAACGGTCTTCTATGTCATCCAAAAATTCCGCCCCGCTTCGTTTCTTGGCGCCTTCAAGCCGCTGCAGGCATAAATACTGATCGCGTGATTTTGCCAGCCGAACATCCAGATTCAAGTCGAATAGATCATTCAGGCGGTCGATATCCCCGCCTTCTTTAACAAGCTGTTCGATCAGGGTTTCATCTGCACAGGAAATAAGCGCGGGTTTCCCGGTGTACCGTGCATAGGCAATGGCGGGCAATAGATAAGCCAGCGTTTTTCCGGTTCCGACACCTGCTTCTGCGAACATCACCGATTTATCTTTTAAGGCTTTTTCGATTTGAAACGCCATGAAAATCTGTTCGTCGCGGAGGTCGTACCCTTTTTCCGGCAGTTCATCGTAAAAAACGTCCCCAATCCAGTCATTTAGCGATTCAAAGAAGGTTTTATCCTTGGATAAAGGAAATGGTATAGGCTGTCTCATATATTCTCCTTACAGAGAAACGGAAGAGCCTGTGCTCTTCCGTTCCATCATTTTTATTTTTTCGACCGTTCTCCCCAGAATTGGAACAGATCCGTCCGGATGAAACCGTTGAATAATTTTCGTTTTTTTGTTGCCGGCTGGCCGTAAAGCGATTCAAATCTGCCCATTGAAGACAAAATGTAAACCGACCAGGTCGGGAATTTCGAGAAGACGCGACCCATATCCTGGATCATCTCTTCAATTACTTCGATTTCACCGATTCGTTCGCCATATGGCGGGTTGCCGATGATGACGCCGTTTTCTTCAGTCGTGGTGAAATCTTTCACCTGACGCTGCTGGAATTGGATGATGTCCCCAAAGCCGGCTTCGCGCGCATTCTCTTCCGCAATTTTCACCATGTGATGATCGATATCGGTTCCCAGAATATTGAGGGGCTGATCATAATTCTCCAGTTCTTCCGCTTCTTCACGCACTTCTTTCCAAATCGCTTCACCGATCCATGGCCATTTTTCACTGTCAAATTCACGGTTATAACCAGGAGCAATGTTTTGCCCGATCATCGCGGCTTCAATGACGATTGTCCCGGAACCGCAGAACGGATCGACGAATGGGCGATCAGGGGTCCAACGGGATAATTTCACGAGCGCTGCGGCTAATGTCTCTTTTAAAGGAGCCTCACCCTGGTCCATCCGGTAGCCGCGTTTATGAAGACCTGCGCCACTGGTGTCAATCGATAATTGCACTTTGTCTTTCAGGATCGATACTTCGATTTTGAAACGCGGACCGGATTCATCCAGGAAAGAGTTCCGGTGGTATGCTTTTTTCAGCCGTTCTACGATTGCTTTTTTAACGATGGACTGGCAATTCGGCACCGAATGCAAAGTTGATTTCACTGATTTTCCCTGCACCGGAAATTCTGCATCTACCGGCAGGAATTTTTCCCATTCGATCGCTTTCGTTTGTTCGAATAACTCATCAAATGTGAAAGCGTCAAATTCACCTGCAATGACTTTTACGCGGTCAGCTGTCCGCAGCCAAAGATTCGTTTTGGCGATATCCCGCTCGTCGCCTTCAAAGAAAACTTTGCCGTTTTCAGTTTGCGTATCGTAACCCATTTCTTTCACTTCACTGGCGACAATCGACTCAAGGCCCATCGCTGCAGTGGCGAGCAATTTATATGTAGCCATAATTACATCCTCTCCTGTTGCCTGAAATTTCGTATTCCATAAATTTGCTGAGTCAATCAGCTATCTTCTTTCATCTATAATCATGAGAAAAGCTCTCCCTGGGGAGAGCCTTTTTACAATAACAATTTAAGACCATTGAAAATTCTATAAGCCATGTTTTGTTTTCCACGTACTCAAACGGCTCTCGCCTCGTACACTCGGAAGGCAATCATCTATCTGCAGGCTAAGCCTGCCTCTTCCTCAGTTCAATTCCTTCGGAAAAGTGCCCCTACCATAGTTTGGGTTTCTCACTCACGGGGTTTACCTCGTTCCACCTGGATAATTTCTTATACAGCTCCGTCACTGTGGCACTTTCAGGGTATTTCGACCATATCCGAAGACTTAGGTGTTCTACCCGCCGTCAACTGCAAAAGCAGCTGCCTTAGCTTATTGTTTCGCTAAGCGCGATCACTACGGCCATCTCAGGTCCGTGCGAGCATGGACTTTCCTCTCCGGCCTGAAGCCGGAGCGATTGCCAGAATTCCAATGGCTACATCAGTATACTGTATTTTTCATCAGAAAACAAAGGTAATTACTCGTTGTTCAGTTTATTGCCGAAAACATGGTTCTCCAAATGCGACAGTCTGCGCAGGATATCGAAGTTTGTAGTTCCCGGAGCAGGCGTTGCCTGTTTTCTCGGTGCATCTTCAATTTCGGCGCGCAAACGTTTGTTCTCATTTGTCAATTGGTCAATTTTCTTGCTGAACATTTCGTAATCCTGAATAATGTCGTCCAGAAAATGATCAACTTCATCTTGATTGTAGCCCCGCATACCAATTTTAAAGTCTTTTTCTAAGATATCTTTAGCTGTGAATTTATTGTCCATTTTAATCGTCCTTCCATTAAAGCCTGCTTAGGTTTAGTATATCATAAGCCTCATTATTGTGTTTTAATTATTATCATAATTATGGACGATTTTTTTGTATCTTTAACTCCAGCCTTGCCACTCTTTTGTCGATGTCCCGAATCATTGTTGGTCTGATCTGCAGATGCTGACTGGCTTCTTTTGCAAATCCGGCCATGATGAGGGCCTGGTCTAAATCTTTGAGCTGATGCTCATATAATTTGGCCGCATGCAGCCACGCTTCCAATTCAACCGGTCCGCGCAGATTTGGTGCAGCTTCCTTAAAGAGTTTCAACGCCTCATCATATTGCCCGCTGCGTTTGCGCTGAATCGCTAGGAAATAACGCGCCAATGCCGATGATGCGCCTCTTTCAGCCGTTACGTGTTCAAAATAAGCTGCACTTTGGTCAAACTGTTTCAAATCTGCATACCATTTGCCGATATTTGTATAAGCCCCGTAAGTTTCAGAATCAAGGTCTTCCATCAGCAAATTCGAAGACAGCACATACAGCGAAACGAGTGACAGAATATCCAGCTCATTATGATGGAGCACGCCTTCCAGCGCATCCGGATAACCGCTTTTCACTGCGTCCAGATAAATGGCCGGTATCAGAAATCCCGGCACATCCCGTTCTCTTGTAAACCCGAGTTTTTCAGCTTCGATCGTACTCAGCTTCATCCTCGCCAGTTCATTTTTCCAGATTCTTTTCGTGCCGTGAAACAGGTCGATTTGCCGCAGGCTTTTCAGTTTCGGCAGAATGTTGCGGTGCATCGTCCATCTTGACATCAATTGCGGCCAATCAAAGCTTTTTCCATTATAAGAAAAAATGATTGGATCCTGGGATCTCCAGAGATCCGTCTCGTAAAGAAAAGCGGCTTCATTGGAAGGGTCCGGCATGACGTATTGGGTCATTTCAAAGCCAGCAGCCGTTCTTTCCAAAAGACCGGCCAAAAATATATAGGCGCCTGTGCCACTTAATCCGGTCGTTTCCGTATCGAAAAAAAGGATGCGCTCTTCTTTTTTCAACTTAAAAGGATGAGCGAAGTCGACCCCTTCCCACGCTTCCAGCACGCCATCCAATTCGCTCAAGGCAATGTTGCCATGGCGTGTCTCAAGCGAATAGACAATTGTTTTTTTAAAGACAAAGCCAAATTCGTTCTCCACCAGCTCGAGCCCGATTTCCTGCCACCTTTTTTCATGCAAAGGCCGCTGTTTTCCTTGTTTACTGACTTTCGGCCTCGATTTGGCACCTGCATCTTTTTTCAGCATGCCTTTCATCTGAAGCAATTTATTTTCAAACGACATCGGCTATCACCTCTTTTCGCGAAGCTCGTCGAGTAATCTGATGACATTTTCTTTCATGTTGACCATCGCATCCTGCGCTCCGATGCAAGATGGGCAGCCGTCGAGACACGGACATTCCGCGACGTGGCTTCTCGCTTTATCGAGAAGCGGCAGCCACATATCGTAAATGCGCTCGCTGATGCCGATACCGCCCGGATAGGAATCATGGATAAAGAACGACGGCAAATCATTATGCGGCGATTTCACCTGCGGTACGACGTGGACATCGCGCCGGTCGCAGGACACAAAAATCGGTATAAATGATTCAATCGCATACGCCGCTCCGGTCATCATATCCGATAACTCAGCATCAGAAAAATCGTCCGGCTTGCTGAAGCTCAGCCACGTCGACGATGTGTGGAGTTCTTCTGCTGGCAAGGAAATCGGACCGGATCCAATATTGTCATGCGAATCAAAACGGATTTTCTTAAAAATAGTCGGCATAGCTAATACAGCGATGTCCCCGTAAAAAACTTCCGAGCCATTCATATCTTTTACTTTATCTTCGCTCATTACTTTTAATTCCACTGCCAGATTGGCATCAGTGAAATAATCCACATCCACTTCACGGACATAGGCCTTCTTTTCTTCCCAATCCAGAATTTCAACCTGGAATTGCGTTCCCTGATGAAGGTAGATCGCTTCTTCATGCAATAACGTCAACGCACTGAAACGGTCCATTTCCCCGATGACTCGCGTATCAGAAGGAACCGACTGGTCAATGATGACAACATTTTCCTGTGACGCCGAGCGCAATGAAATATCGTGCGCCGGAAAGCGGTCACTCATCCAATGCCAGCGGTCCGATGTGCGAACGAGGACACCTTGCTCCTGCAGGTATTCAAGAAGTTCCTGCACTTCGAATTCCCCGTACATTTCATCTGTTGTAAAAGGCAATTCAAAAGAAGCACATTTCAGATGATCCATTAAGATGATGATATTCTCCGGATGGATTCTGGCTTCTTCCGGTGATTGGTCCAGTAGATAAGAAGGGTTATTGATGATGTATTGATCAAGTGCGGTGGACTGTGCGACGTAAATGACAAGAGATTCATCCTGTCGCCTCCCGGCACGTCCCGCCTGTTGCCAGGCGCTTGCAATATTCCCTGGGTAACCCGTCATGATGCAAGCCTGCAGCTGGCCGATGTCGACACCGAGCTCCAATGCGTTTGTGGAAACGACACATTGAATCGAACCGTCCCGAAGACCCTTTTCGATGGCGCGGCGTTCGGTCGGCAAATAACCGCCCCGGTAGCCTTTGATGCTTTCGTTCTGCAGCTTCATCTTTGTGATCGCCTGGAGATAGGTCACGAGCATCTCGACACGAACCCGGCTTTTGGCAAAAACGATCGTCTGGATTCCTTGCCGGATCAGCATTGTCGCCAGATCACGCACTTCGAGCACAGCGCTTCTTCTGACGCCGAACGTCGGATGGATGATCGGCGGATTGTAAAAGACGATGTGCTTTTTGCCGGAAGGTGCACCGTTCTGGTCGATCAGCACATGTTCTTCATTGGTCAGCGCTTCGGCCAATTCTTTCGGATTGGCGATTGTCGCTGAAGTGCAGATGAAAACCGGATTGCTGCCGTAGAATTCGCAGATCCGTTTCAGCCGGCGGATCACGTGAGCCACATGGGTGCCGAACACCCCTTTATACGTATGGAGCTCGTCAATGACAATATAATGCAAGTTCTCAAATAACGACACCCACTTTGTATGATGCGGCAGAATCGCAGAATGCAGCATATCCGGATTAGTCATGACAATCTGGCCCGCTTTTCGAACTTTCGTTCTGATCGCAGGAGAAGTGTCGCCGTCATACGTATAGGAAAGAATTTCTTCTTCAGTTTTTTCAATCAAGTCATGGAGATCGCTTTTCTGATCCTGGGCGAGCGCTTTTGTCGGAAACAAGTACAATGCACGCGCGCCGGGGTCGTTCAATATTTTATGCAGCACCGGCAGATGGTAGCAATACGACTTCCCGGATGCTGTGGGCGTAACAGCTGTAAAAGAATTGCCCTGCTGTGCCAGGTCGAAAGCCTGGCGCTGATGGGTATACAATTGTTCGATGCCTTTTTTTCTGAGCGCCTTTTTCAGGCTGTCGTGCATTTCTTCCGGAAAAGCAGCGTAGCTCGCCGGCTTTTCTTCTTTGGTATGCCAATGGACAATCCGTTCCATCATATCGGGTTCAGTTTTCCATTCTTCCATCAATTGCGGCAATGTTTTCTTTCTGATCATTGTTTTTCGCTCTTTTCGTCTATGGCCAGCATAAATGTCTGCAGCGTATACTGAGCCCCTTGTATCGTTTGGATAAAACGTTTTTTGCTCGTTTCTTTATAAAAACTTTGCACAAAAAATTGAGTCATCCCTTCCGCGGCGGTATCAATCTGCGGCTTATGAACATATTTGGGGCGTTCCTGTTGTATATAAAGAAGTGAGTCCTGTTGCCATTGATTTATTTTTCCGTGCCAGTAATCGGCATAAGGTTTAACGTCATCGTAAAAATCAGGGACAGCATCCCGTTCACGCATATCAAAAAAGCGTTCCTGGCATTTTCCACATTCGTCATATAATAAGGAAGAAAGTTCGCGAATAGTCATTTTTCATCATCCCTCCAATGCCCTAAGTTTATCATATCCACAAATATGACACGACTCTGAACGAACAGGTATTCTTTTCGATTGGAATATTGTAAGTATTCCTCTATCATGAATCTAGCAATAAATGTTGAATTATATAAATATCAGTAGTCGATATTCCGCAAAACAGCTTGCTTGCCAAAAACCGTGCTCCTGCATCGCTGCGCTGCTTCGTCGCAAAGCGTCGGCCGAACTATCTTCGGCCAACACTTGGCTTGCGCTGAGCTAACTCGGTCTCGTTTCACTTCACCCGAGTGGATCTCAGCACTTCGTCGGCATCCGCCTGCTCCCCATGGCGTCTGCGCTGTTTTGCTCCATATCTAAGCTACTCTCCAAGCGCAGGAGCATAATCTTTGCTCTGTCCAAAGCGCAGAAGCGTTATGTCTATGTCCCTTCTACAGTTATACTTATTATAATTGGAACTTCGGAGCTCATTTATCGTCTAATTCTATGTGATATGATAAAGTAAGCGAGGTGTATCACGATGACCATCAATTATCCAAACGGAAAAAAATTCATTCCAAATACAATTCTGCCAACGGATGAAAAAAAGAAAAAGAAGAAAAAAGATTTTTCTTTCAGCAATCGGGGTAAAACATTAGAGGACGAGCTGAATGAAACAAATGATTATTACCTTCAGCTCGGCCATGCCGTTATCCACAAGAAACCGGTTCCCGTTCAGATTGTGCGAGTTGAATACCCTTCCAGAAGTGCCGCAGTGATCAAGGAAGCCTATTTCCGTTCCCCGTCGACGACAGATTATAATGGCGTTTGGAACGGAAAATACGTTGATTTCGAGGCGAAGGAGACAGAAAATAAAACATCGTTTCCGCTGAAGAATATTCACGAGCACCAGATTCACCACATGACTCAAGTCCGAAAACACAATGGACTCGCATTCCTCATCATCCGTTTCTCTTCGCTGGACCGCTATTTTATCATTCCATTTGAAGCATTTGAAATTTTTTGGGAACGGATGATGGAAGGCGGCAGGAAATCAGTGACCTTGTCTGAAATTGAGGAAACCGGTATCGAACTAAAACCCGGTGCATTTCCACGCATCGACTATTTGCCCCAATTGAATAAGTTTCAGTAGAACGCACCAACGAAAGTGAGGAACATCTTGTGAGCGAAAAACAAATGTCGCGCGAACAGCGCAGAAAAGCAATGGAACAGCAAAAGAAAAAAGGCAAGAACAAGAAAACATCCGCAGGCGGCTGGATTAAACGAGTTATCATGACCATTCTTATTATTGGCGTCATCGGTTTAGTATTCGGCATCGGGCTCTTCACCTATTATGCCAGCAGTGCCCCGGAATTGGATGAGGAACTTTTGCGCGATCCGATCAGCCCGACATTCCTGGCTGCTGACGGGGAAACAGAAATCCCCTATATGACCACTGAAGATCGTGAATACGTCAATTATGAAGATATTCCGAAATTGATGGAAAATGCGATTCTCGCAACAGAAGATAACCGTTTCTACGATCACCCCGGAATTGATGTAATCCGTCTGGGCGGCGCAGTCATTGCCAACGTCACCGGTGGATTCGGTTCCCAGGGAGCGAGTACGATTACCCAGCAGGTTATCAAAAACTCCTTCCTGAAAAACGATAAAACTTTGGAACGAAAAGCGCAGGAAGCCTATCTTGCCTACCAACTGGAGCAGGAGTATTCAAAAGAAGAAATTTTTGAAATGTACTTCAATAAAATCTTAATGTCCGGCAACATATATGGTTTTGGGACTGCTTCTGAAAATTTCTACGGCAAGCCAGTGTCAGAGCTTGAACTGCACGAAGCCGCATTGCTGGCAGGAATGCCGCAAAGCCCGAATGGCTATAACCCGTTTAATAACCCTGATCGGGCTCAGGATAGACGCAATGTTGTACTAAGCTTGATGGAACAGCATGGCAAGATTACGACTGAAGAAAAAGAAGCAGCGCAGGCAGTGCCGATTGCAGATTCTTTATTGCCTGAAGAACAGCGCCCTACCCCACCAAGCGGCGAGTACACTGCATTTATGGAATTGGTGGAAAAAGAAATAGCAGCTTTGGATGAAGACTTTTCTCTTGATGAAGGTTTGACGATTCATACGACTCTCGAGCCCAATGTCCAAAAAGCTGTAAACGAAACGATGGCTTCCGATCTTTTCTTCAATGACGAAGTGCAGTCAGGGCTTACCGTCGTTGATACAAAAACCGGAGCAATCCGGGCTATCGGAGCAGCGCGTGAATACAGCGGCGATGTGCGCCACAATTACGCCACGTCACGCGACCGTCAAATTGGATCAACCATAAAGCCACTGCTGGATTACGGTCCGGCAATTGAATATCTGGATTGGTCAACCGGCAAAACACTTGTCGATGAGCCTTACTCTTATGAGGAAGATGACAAGGAAGTCAATAATTTTGACGGCAACTTCCTCGGTGAAATGACAATGCGTGAAGCTTTATACCGCTCACGAAACATTCCAGCAGTCAAAACGCTGAATGAAGTCGGAACGGAAAATGCAAAAGAATTCACCCAGAAACTTGGATTGGATTTTGGCGATATCTACGAGTCCGCTGCACTCGGCTCACCGGGAAAAGACATCAACACGGTTGAATTGGCCGGAGCTTTCGCGGCGTTCGGCAATGATGGCATTTTCACGAAACCGCATACTGTAACGAAAATTGTTTTCCGTGATGGTTCAACAGAACAAATTGTAGCACCTGAATCAGTGCCAGCAATGAAAGACAGCACCGCATTCATGGTTACAGACATGCTGCGTGACTCATTGGACGCTAATATTGCCGGTGCATCCGGTAAAGCAGCTGCTGTCAGCGGTGTCGATATCGCCGGCAAAACCGGCACAACGAATTACACAGCTGAAGAATTTGAAAGATATGGTCATGACAGCAGTTCTGCCCCAGATATCTGGTTTGCAGGCTACTCACCTGAATACTCGATTTCCGTATGGAGCGGGTACTCTTCCAAGGAAGGCGCAATGGATACCGCTTCTGACGAACGTTTATTGTCGCAGCATCTTTTCAAAGATGTGATGTCAAAAATTTCTTCACCGGATGCCGGCAGATTCCAGCAACCTGAATCCGTTGTAGAAGCTACCATTGAAGTTGGCACAGAACCCCTTCAATTGGCAAGTGACTACACGCCTTCTGATCAGAAAAGCACAGAATTATTCGTACGCGGCACAGTTCCTTCAGAAGTATCAGAGGAATTTGTGCAGGAAGATTTGGATGCGCCAACTGGTTTGAGCGCATCGGTAGACGGCTCAACTGTTGAGCTTGAATGGAATTACGGGGATATAGAAGATGTGGAATTCGAAGTGGCTGTCGAAGTGGACGGCGATCGTTCAGTCTTAACTACCACCGAAGATAAATCCTATTCATTCGATGATCTCGAAGAAGGCCGCGCCTATACATTCAGTGTCATAGCCGTTAAAGACGACCAACGAAGCGATCCCGCTTCCACAATCGTCGAAGTCCGCCCTCCTGAAGAGCCGGAGGAAGAAGAAGAGGAAGAAGAGGAAGAGCCACCTGAAGAGGAAGCTCCTCCAGAAGAAGAGGAAGATGAAGCCCCAGCCGAAGATGACAATAACGGTGAGGGCAATGGTAACAACAATGGCAATGGTAACAACAACGGTAATGGAGAAGAAGCTCCACCGGAAGAAGATGAAGATGGCGAAACTCCGCCAGAAGACGGCAGTGATGAGGAAGAGTCCGATGGCGAAGCCAACGGAGCTTCTGTGTCACCAGCTGACGAAGGTGGAAACGATGACAACAATGAAGAAGATGAAGAAGATGACAATCAATAATTTTCTTCACTGACATCCCGCTATCAAAAATCCCCTTAAGCGAAATCGCTTAAGGGGGTTTTTTATGCTATTCAAGTTTATGCAACATTGCCCGTTTTGAGGCCAGTTTTTTATCCATTTCCTTGAAAAGTTCAGCCAACTGCCGAAAAGCGGCGTAGTTTGATCGATTCGCTTCGATAAATTCCAGCCGCTCGGCATGATTCAGCGGCACGACACTATCGTCTTCAGTGCTGCACTGAGCCAGCAAAGCCTTATATAAATAGAAGCCTTTATTCATCGATGCTTCTGCACTTTGTTGTCTGCTGCTGAAAATCTCACGGATTTCCTTTTCCAGCATATTCCATTCTTCGTAATATGGTTGGATCTTATCCTTTTCAATTAACTTCTGTAACGTGTTCACGCTTTATCAGCCCTTTTTTCTCGCGTTTCTTCCCTTCCCTGCATCTGTCGAATAAGGGACAGACGTGGCAGCCGGGATTTTGCGACTTGCAATGATAGCGTCCAAAGAAAATGATCTGATGATGCGTTTTCGACCAATCTTCTGCCGGAGTCTTTTTCATAATCGTTTCTTCCACTTGCAAGGGGCTGTCTTTCCAGCGGTTCAATCCCAAACGCTTCGCAACCCGCTCGACATGGGTATCAACTGCTAACGCAGGTATTCCATAAGCCACTGAAACCACCACATTCGCTGTCTTTCGGCCAACGCCGGGCAATGTGGTGAGTAAATCACGATCTGCAGGTACTTCACTGTTGAAATTCGAAATCAATATATGACTGAGCGCCTGGATGTTCTTGGCTTTATTGCGGAACAAACCGATTGATCGGATATCGGTCTGCAACTCTTCGAGCGACACGGCAATATAATCTTCCGGAGTTTGGTATTTCTTGAAAAGATCTGCCGTCACTTTGTTGACGAGTTTGTCTGTGCATTGCGCCGACAGCAAAGTGGCGATCAATAAATCAAACGGATTGCGGTGAACAAGCTCGCAATGCGCATCCGGAAACATGTGATCCATTTCCTCAAGGCACAATTTCCATTCTTTTTTTGACATCATTCAAATCACCCACTAATTCCGGTCTTCCAGCCAATTATAAAATTTCACTTTTTTCGCGGTATTGTCCGCCACCGGCTGAATCTGGATATTTTTTTCTCTGAAAGTTGCTGCGTGTTTCGTGACTTCTGAAGAAGTTTTGATATTCTTTTTCTTCCATTCAAAAAGAATGCGGTCGACATAACGCAGGCTCATCTTTTGGGAAATGACGGCTTCTTTCAATGCCATTTTGATGACTTCCGGCGTATGTCCATCCTGGTCCATCCACATGGAAATCGTTTCGATTTCCATCGGGGAAAGAAAGCGGCCAAATTCCTGTTCGAATAATTGGAAGACATGGCCTTCCATTTCCTTCTGGGAATGGACTTTTTCTTCCTCTTCTTCTTCATTCTGCTGAACACAATTGATCAACCGATCCCATAAGGGCTGCAGTGAAATACTTTCTGATGCAATTTCCTCTACAGTTTCCTGTTTGATGGCAATAAATCCCTGTTGCATTAATTTTTGCAGCATCGTCGTTACGCTTTTTTGTGAGCACATCATGCGTGCTCCGATTTCATCGGGAGTCGGGAAATGGTTCCCAGCCTGTTGAAAAGCATGAACATGCATCAAGAGCATAGCCTCTTCGTCCGAAATCTTCAATTCCTTGTAAAATTGAAAAAAAAGCTGGGAAATGGCAACATTCCCCTGCTCGATCCATAACTGAAGTCGATCTGGCTGTTTCATATCCCAACCACCTTTCTATTCGATATTTCAAATTTGATATTTTATAACCGATATTCCGCAAAACAGCTTCGCTTGCCTGGGGGCTCGCGCTGAGCTAACTCGGTCTCGTTTCACTTCGCCCGAGTGGATCTCAGCACTTCGCTTGGCCCCCTGGGCGTCTTCGCTGTTTTGCTCCATATCTTAGAGACTCACTTCACCTTAGATAATCACCCAGCGATGGCGCACCTTTGCGACGAGCATGCGCAGGAGCATAATCTTTGCCCTTGTCCAAAGCGCCTAAGTGTTCAAAAAAATTTCATTCTTTACTTCAGTATTTATGAAATAGTTTACGGATACAAACGGTTCAATAGACGTGGGAACGGGATGGATTCGCGGACATGTTCTGCACCTGAAATCCATGCTACTGTGCGTTCCAGGCCTAGGCCGAAACCAGAATGAGGCACTGCGCCGTATTTGCTCAGGTCCAGGTACCATTCGTAAGCTGACTGATCGAGATTGTGCTGGTTGATGCGCTGTTTCATCAGCTCATAATCATAGATTCGCTCAGAGCCACCGATGATTTCACCATAACCTTCAGGTGCGATCAAGTCGGCACACAAGACAACGTCATCGCGTTCCGGATGCGGCTGCATATAGAATGGCTTAATGCCGATCGGATAGTTGATGATGAATACCGGCATATCGTAATGTTCTGCGATGGCCGTTTCATGCGGAGCACCGAAATCTTCGCCCCATTCGATGTCGTTAAAGCCGTTGTCGTTCAACCATTTGATGGCTTCATCGTATGTGATGCGCGGGAACGGTGCTTTAATTTTTTCAAGCTTGGATGTATCCCGCTCCAAGCGATCCAATTCCAATTGGCAGTTTTTCAAAACGGATTGAACAATGTGCGATACGAATTGTTCCTGCACTTCCAGGCTTTCATCGTGTTCAACAAAAGCCATTTCCGGTTCGATCATCCAGAACTCAATCAGATGGCGGCGCGTTTTTGATTTTTCAGCGCGGAAAGTCGGTCCGAAAGAGAACACTTTTCCTAGAGCCATTGCGGCTGCTTCCATATAAAGTTGGCCGGATTGAGACAGGAAAGCATCTTCTTCAAAATATTTTGTTGCGAAAAGTTCCGAAGTGCCTTCCGGTGCAGAACCGGTCAAGATTGGCGGATCCACTTTAACAAAGCCGTTTTCATTGAAGAATTCATAAGTGGAACGGATGATTTCGTTGCGGATTTTCATGATGGCGTGCTGTTTGCGCGAACGCAGCCATAGGTGGCGATTGTCCATCAGGAATTCCGTTCCGTGTTCTTTTGGTGTAATCGGGAAATCTTTTGCTTCGTGGATCACTTCTATGCCCGTGACCTGCAATTCGTATCCGAATGCAGAACGCTCATCTTCTTTTACTTCTCCCGTTACATAGAGCGAAGTTTCCTGTGTCAAAGCTTTGGCTGCAGCGAAAATCTCATCGCCAACTTCTGCTTTGACGACAACTCCCTGTACAAATCCTGAACCATCGCGCAATTGCAGAAATGCGATTTTCCCGCTGGAGCGTTTATTGGCGATCCAAGCGCCCAGTTTAACCGTTTGTCCTGTATATTTAGCCATTTCGGCAATTGTAATTTTTTTCATACTAGCCTCCAAGATATTGTTTTCAAATTATTCCTGCCATCTCGCTGAAACGAATTTACCGATCCGCTCCACCGCTTCGTTCAAAGCTTCCAGCGATGTCGCATAAGAAAGGCGAATCGTTGAAGGTGCTCCAAAGCCTGAACCCGGAATCACTGCCACATTGGCTTCCGTCAGCAACGCTTCCACAAATTCATCCACTGAGGAGAATCCTGTTTTTTCAGCCGCTTCCGACACATCCGGCAATAGGTAAAATGCCCCTTGCGGTCGAATGACCTGGAAACCGGGAATGGCTTCAAGTTTCGGGAAAATTGTTTCCAGCCTGCCTTCAAACGCTTTCCGCATTTCTTCGACAGCGTCCTGTGGTCCATTATACGCTTCGATTGCCGCATATTGGGAAGTGGTTGTCGGATTCGAAGTGGAATGGCTTGCGAGGTTTGTCATCGCTCCGATCAATTCGGCATCTCCTGCCGCATAACCAATGCGCCAGCCCGTCATTGAATGGGATTTCGAAACGCCATTGATGATAATGGTTCGTTTTTTTGCATCTTCTGACAGTGTTGCAATAGAAACGTGTTTCGCTGCTCCGTAAATTAATTTTTCGTAAATTTCATCGGAAACAATCAGAATATCCCTTTCACGGCAAACTTCTGCAAGTTCCTGTAATTCCTCTTTTGAATAAATCATGCCGGTCGGATTGCTCGGTGTATTGATCATGACCGCTCTCGTGCGGTCAGTGATCGCTTCCCGCAATTGCTGAGCTGAGATTTTATAATTTTGGCTCGCTGTCGCCTCTATGTATACCGGCACTCCTTCGGCCAATTTCACCTGCTCCGGATAACTCACCCAATAAGGAATCGGAATGATGACTTCATCGCCTTTATCGAGCAGCACCTGAAATAAGGTATACAGCACATGTTTTGCCCCGACGCCGACCATGACCTCTTTTGGTGCATACGTTAAATTCTGGTCGCGCTGCAATTTTTCAATAATCGCTTCCTTCAAAGCCGGAAGGCCGCCCGCTGGCGTATATTTCGTCTTGCCCTCCATCATTGACTTATAAGCCGCCTGCAGAATGTTGTCGGGGGTATTATAATCCGGCTCCCCCGCGCCAAGGCCGATGAGGTCGACTCCCTGCGCTTTCAATTCATTGGCTTTCGCTGTTATCGCCAGAGTGGTTGAAGGCGTCAATGTTTGGACACGATGTGCTAATTTAATCAAAAGTCTTCAGTCCCTTCACAAATTTAAGATCCTTTTCCAGATGGTTCCATCTGCTGCAGAAATATACACATAATTTATTTTGTCATTTTTTGTAAGAAAAACAACTTCCCAAACTGCCGTTTCATTCTCCATGCCCAGCTTTGTATGGAGAACTTCTTTGACCTCCATATCATCCAAAGCAATGCCACGGGCTTCCTGGGCAGTTATTTTGCCTGTCAGTTCGGTTTCAGACATTTCCTGTCCGTTTATCGGTACGAACACGGCCTTTAATTTGCCTTCGCCATCCGTTCCGATGACCGTGACGGATTTCTGATCATTGGAATAAACATATGACCTATTGACTTCAGTAAGCAAATTTTCACCTGTCACCTGTGCAATTGCGTTCTTTTCCACATCCGAAAAAGGTTTATTGCCGAGAATCAGGATTAAGATCGTCAGCACAATTGCCAGGAATGATAAAAATCCTCCTATAAATATGATCCATTGTTTCATTTCATCACCTGAACTTATGTTTTATAAATCGTGAAGACCGCTTTCTCCGGATCTTCTTTATCGAGCGCAAGGCCGAACATCAAATTATCATGTTTCAATGTGCGGTTTAAAGCATCAACAACTTTATATAAATCCGGCTGATACGCGACGTTGACTGTGGATAGTACTTCAATTTTTGATTCCATCCGAACGACCTTCCTTTCATTTTTCACTGCTTATTATACCAATGTTCAATATCCGTTACCATCTTTTCCAAAGACACTTTTGACACCCCGACTTCCGGCAGGGCATCCAGGAATTCCTGGCCATAGGATTTCGTTTCAATCCGGCGGTCCAGCACGATGAAAAGCCCCTGGTCGTTTTTCGAACGAATAAGCCTGCCGAAGCCCTGCCGAAGCCTCAGCACCGCTTCAGGCAATGCGTAATGCAAAAACGGATTGATGCCTTCTTTTGAAATCAGTTCCGACTTCGCTTTGAACACCGGTTCATCGGGTGATGTAAACGGCAGCCTGACGACTACCACTGCTCGCAGCGCGTCTCCCGGCACATCTACACCTTCCCAAAAACTGTTGGTGCCAAACAGCACGGACCGTTGAAAACGCTGAAATGATTTGAGCAGGCGCATGCGGCTGCCCGAAGAAATTCCTTGCGCAAACAGCATATAATCATCGAGCAGCTGCGTATCCTGTATCAAATCGACCGTTTTCCGCAGCATGTCCTGTGAAGTGAACAGCACAAAACAGCGTCCTTCAGTTACCAGAACGGTTCGGATGACGGCATCCGCAACGGCTTCGATATAATCAGTTTGCGACACCTGCTGAATATCCGGCATGTCTTCAATGACGAAAACTCTTGCCCCTTGATAGAAATCTTTCGGCGGTTCGTATTTCGTAATGGCAACGGACGGCGGCACACCTAATTGGCTGACAATAAAGCGTTCATTTGACGGCACCGTCATTGTGCCCGACAGCCAGATGATCGCTTTTTTTCCACGAATTGGCGCGGTCACCTGTTCGATGATGGAAGTCACATCAAATGGGCGTTTATACAAAGCCAGGCTGTTTGGCAGGCTGCGCAGGTCGCCTTCGATCCAACTCACTTCATCAGTAATCGGAAAAACAAAAATCCCACTGAATTCGACGGCTTTCACCATCAATTCCTCTGTCCAATATCGCCAGTCCGCTATTACCAACCGGTCTTCGATGGATTTTTCAGCTATGTTTTCAGCCCGCTGCAAAACGGTTTGTGACAAATCAATCCACTCATTCAATAATCGCAGCAATTTTGAAAAATCATTGTTGTGGAACTGTATTTCACTTAGCAGGATGGCATTTTTCTTATGCCGGCGGTTCTTGAATTTCTCCGTAAATTCCGTGGACAGCATCAGGCAAATCCGGTCAAAGTATTTCGTAATGCTTTTGAACAGCGCATTCAGTTTAACTAATTCTGTCAGGGTAGCGAAACCTGACTTTTCAGCTGCCGCTCTCAGCTTGGAGTACAATTGCCGTTCTTCGTTCGTGCCAATCTGCCCGAATATATATTTCCACTGGGTGTAAACAAACGTTTTTTCATATTGGGAAACGGCCGCTTGCACCGCCTGATGCGCTTCATCCCAGATGATCGCATCGACGTTTTCCAATAACGAATTGGATGACTGTGGCTGATTCAGCAGAAACGCGTGGTTGGTGACAATGATATTGGCATTTTTTGCCTGCTCCAGCGCGTACTCATAAAAATCGTAGATCTTCTCTTCACGGCTCGGTCTTCTGGTGTGTGAACGCCGGATTTTGTCCAATAATAATTGTCCGCCGCTCGAGACATTCAATTCATTCAAATCACCCGTCGTCGTCCGGGTCAGCCAAATGAGAATTTGCATGATCGTAAATGTTTCATCATAGGACTCGTCTTCGCCGTATAAGAGTTCGGAAAAGCGGGTCAGGTCGAGATAATGGCTTAATCCCTTGATCAAGGATATTCGGACCTTCTCGCCGATGAACTCTTCCACAAATTTTGTTTCATTCCATGTCAATTGGTCCTGCAGATGCGTCGTATAGGTGCTGACGAGCACTTGCTTGCCGGTTGCCAAAGCATGATTGGCAGCTGGCAGCAGATAGCCGATCGTTTTCCCCATACCAGTGGAGGCTTCGATGACCATTTCATCCGCATTGCCCAGCGCATTCTGGATTGCCGTCATCATTTCGAACTGACTGTCGCGGCGTTCAAAATTCGGAAAAACGGCTTCGAGTCTGTCATGCCAATCCGTTTTCGGCGTGAATTCCGAGCGTTTGCCAGCGTCCACAGGTTTTCTTGTTTTCAACGGCACGCCTCTAAACTGATCAAGACCGCTCATATGTGAACCTCTTTTTTGGGCCGTTGCTTCATATAATAAGCGCGAAAGGTCTGATTTCAGCAAAAACGATCGCTTATGCAATAAAGCCAGTGTTTCGTATGGCAGATTTTGCAGATCCGCTTTTGAACGCAGAAAAAGCTCCGCAGTGGCGTATGCATCATCGTCTGCACGATGGGCATTGCCAAGCGGTATCCCAAGATCTGCAGTAATATCCTGCAATTTATAGCTGATGGCGGTCGGGTAAAGCAGGCGGGACAATTCCACAGTATCCATCGTCAGCCCCTGCCATTGCGGCTGGCCGCTGCGCTGCAGTTCTTTCTGTAAAAATGGAAGATCGAAATTTGTATTATGAGCAACGAAAATCGCATCCTGCAATTTTTCAGAAATTACCTCTGCATAAAACTCGAACGGTTCTGCATGTGCCACATCGTCATCGGAAATCCCTGTCAGATCCTGGATAAACATGGGGATTTTACGTCCCGGGTTAACAAATTCCATATATGTATCAATAATTTTGCCATTTTCAATCGTCACGATTGCCAATTGGATAATCCGATCACCTTTTGCAGGGGCATGGCCTGTCGTCTCAATATCGACGACAACGTATTTATCTTTGTTCATGACACTCCCTCTTCCTCAGGTGATTCCCTATGGAAAAATTGTAACATATCCAGCCACGTTGCGCTTTTTTGTTCTGATCCATTCAAGCCGAAATTTGAAAGTTATGAGATGAATTAAGAAATTTGTTATTTTATATCGGAACCCTTCTGAAGAGCTCTCTAGAGATATGGAGCAAAGCAGCGAAGACGCGCCTTGGAGAGTGGTAAAAAACCGTGCTCCTGTCTCTGCATCGCTTCGCTAGCTTCGAGACATGAAAGTGCGTTGCATCGCTGCGCTGCTTCGTCGCAAAGACTTAGCCTCGCAAGCGTAGGCTAATGTCTTCGAAGCTGTTTTGCGGAATATCGGTGGGCTGGATTATTAATCTATTTATAATTATCATCAAAAGAAAAAGCCTTCTATACAGAAGGCAGGATTTCTACATGATAGTGGCTTCGGGCTCGTAGCTGATGATTTCACGGATCCCATTGGCTTCATCCATGATCGCAACGGTCGGTTTATGGTCACGTGCATTGTCATCCATGATGTAAGCGTAGGACAGGATGATGACGATATCCCCTTTTTGGACGAGCCGGGCTGCCGCTCCATTGACGCAGATGACCCCGCTGCCACGTTTGCCGGAAATAATATACGTTTCAAAACGCGCACCGTTATTATTGTTGACGATATGGACTTTTTCGTTCGGCAGCATGCCGACTGCGTCGAGCAGATCCTGGTCGATGGTGATGCTGCCGACATAATTCAGATCGGCTTCGGTTACAGTCGCGCGGTGGATTTTTGAGTTGAGCATCATTCGAAGCATTGTCAGTTCCCCTTTATGGTGAATAATAGATTGTCGATCAGCCGTGCTTTTTCAAACTGGACGGCAAGAGCCAAAATCACTTCGCCTATCGCGTTTTCCGTGAGATCCGGATACGACAGCAATTGAATATAGTCGATTTTCCCGGAACAATTTTCAGTCAGGTAATCCCTCATCGCCGGAATCGGATCGATTCCCTCAGCCGCCATCTCTTTGCCGAAGTCCAATGCTTTTTTCAGATGCGGCGCTTCGGCACGCTCCTGTTCACTCAGGTAGACATTGCGTGAACTTTTCGCCAGGCCATCCCTTTCCCTGACCGTATCGACGCGCCTGATTTCCAGCGGAAAATTAAAATCTTCCACCCACGATTGGATAATGGCCAATTGCTGCGCATCTTTTTGCCCGAAATAGGCACGGTCCGCTCCAGACAAATGGAAAAGTTTCGTGACGACTTTCAATACCCCATCAAAATGGCCGGGACGCGATTTTCCGCATAATTGGTCCGCCATTCTGCCGACTGAAATGGAGATGGATGATTTCCGTGGATAGATTTCTTCAACAGAAGGAGCGAAAATAACATCAGTTCCGGCTTCTTTCGCCATCGCTTTGTCCCGCTCCATATCTCGTGGATAGCGTTCGAAATCTTCGTTCGGGCCAAATTGGGCAGGATTGACAAAGATGCTCATCAGCACGGCATCATTTTCCGCTTTAGCCTTTTCCACGAGTTTCATGTGGCCTTCATGCAAAAAGCCCATCGTTGGCACCAGGCCGATGCTGTCACCTGCCGCTCTTCTTTCTTTTACCCATTGCTGTAATTCTTTAATTGTTTCAATCGTACGCAATACTTCTCTCTCCTTCCCGGAAGAAAGCCGCATATAAAAAGTCCTTCCACCAAAAATGGGCAGAAGGACAGAAAATGGTAGACTCTTTTTCTTCCGTCCCTGTCATGCAATAGATCAAGGCAGACTCATCGTTATTAAATTTAAAATTCGGTAATAGCGGTGCAGTTCCATCAGAGATACTGCCCGTTAAAAATACTATAGCAGAAGTTGCAGAACAAAAACAATTATCAATTCTTCATCTCGATGTCTGCCGAATAAATGCCGTGGAGCTTGCCGTCGGGTGTGCGGATCTGCAGGACGCCTTCATCTGTAATGCTCTCCGCGATGCCTTCGAGCGTCTCTTTGGCCAGACGCGCACGGACTGGCTTGCCGATGGTTGTGGAATAACTTTCCCACAGCAGCTTGATGGCCGCAAAACCTTCTTTGATGTAAATGGCGGTATATTGCTCGAGATGGTATAAAATGGATCGGACGAGTTCCTGGCGATTGATATCCTCGCCTTTTTCCAATTTTAATGACGTGGCGATGTCTTTTACTTCATCGCTGAAATCTTCCGTTTGCTGATTGGCATTCAAGCCGATCCCGATGATCAGCGCCTGAATGCCGTCAGCATCCGATTGCAGCTCTGTCAGAATGCCCGTGCATTTTTTTCCATTCAATAAAATATCGTTCGGCCATTTGATATCGGGATTGAGGCCGGTCACTTCCTGGATGGCGCGGACGACAGCCACTGCGGCAATCAACGTAAACTGGGGGGCACGCTGAATCGGCACATCCGGCCGCAGGATGATGCTCATCCAGATGCCTTTGCCATGTGCTGAATCCCATTTCCGGGCCATTCTTCCACGTCCGGCAGTCTGTTCTTCAGACAGCACCACTGTCCCGTCAGGAACTTCCTGCTGAGCTAACTGATGCGCTATGATCTGGGTTGATTCACAGCTGCTGAGATATTCCAATGTTTTCCCGTAGCGTTCTGTTTTCAGCAATGGCTGAATTGCCGCGGCTTCAAGGGAATCCGGTACACCGGTCAGCGCATAGCCCTTTTTCTTAACCGATGATATTTCATAGCCTTTTTCCTGGAGGTCTTTGATGTGCTTCCAGACTGCTGTTCTGGAAATGCCGAATTCGTCAGCCAGCTGTTGCCCCGAAACCGGTTCACCAGCAGCTTCCATTAATCGTCCGGCTAATTTATTTGTAACGATTATATTCATCCAAGAACCATCCCTTTATCTTCTCTTTGTCATTTTCCAATTCGCTGAAAACAATTTTTCTTTCGATTTCCTCCAGTAGCTCTTTCAGCCACGGTCCCGGTTTCTTCTCCATCCATTCCATCAGGTCGTGGCCATTGACCGCAAGCTCTGATTTTGAACGGACAGGCAAATTCTCTTTCATTCGGATCCAGCCGGAATTTCTACCGGTCAGGGCTGCAGCCAGCTCCAATTGCTTTGACGAATAACTGTAACAAGTCCACGAATCCCAATGTTCCTGAGAAGCGGCGGACAAAGCCCGTTTGACGGTGTTCTTTTCTTCATTTGAAAATTTATAGGCTGTCAGTGCAGATGTATCTTTTGCATTGTGCCAAAAAGCGTAGAGCCAGCCGCTCAACGGGTCGGCTGTCGGAAGGAAGCCGCTCCAATCCGTTTTGAAAAGTTGCCCCGCCGGTAGCTGATCAGCCAGTCCGGAATCGATCAAATAATCAATGCTTCTGGCAGCGTTTGTATTGGCCATGATTTTATCCAATTCCACTTTGATGCGTTCAACGGCAATGGATCGGATCAATGCGGCATTGTTCCGGATCGATGCCAAAGTTTCTTCATCAATGGAGAAATCCAATTGACCGGAAAATCTTACAGCCCGGAGCATGCGAAGGGCATCTTCCTGAAACCGTTCATCCGGCTTCCCGACCGCGCGAATTGTTCCTTCGCCAATGTCCTTGCGCCCGCCGAACAAATCGACAATTTCAAGGTCTTCCGTCATCGCCATTGCATTGATCGTAAAGTCGCGCCGTTTCAAATCTTCATCCAGCGATTTCACGAAATCGACTTTATCAGGCCGCCTATTGTCGGAATAGCCGCTTTCCGTCCTGAAAGTAGTGACTTCTATCCCGCTTCCGCCGGTTAACACAAGCACTGTTCCATGCTGTATGCCGGTATCCACTGTGCGATCAAAAATGGCTTTCACCTCTTCAGGTTCTGCAGAAGTTGCCACATCAAAATCCACTGGCGTTTTGCCGAGCAAAAAATCGCGGACGGCTCCTCCAACAAAATACGCTTCATAGCCGGCAGCTTTCAGCTTTCTGATGACTTCAACCGCCGTTTTCATGATTTTCCCCTTTTTGCAGCAGGCGTTCATAAAGGTCTTCGTATTCTTTGAGAATTCTGCTGGAATGGAATTTCGATGTGACGGTATCGATGGCCCCCGCTCTCAAATGGGCGGCCAGCGTTTTATCCGTCAAAATTTCAACACCGTATTTTGACGCCTGTTCCGTATCCCCCAGTTCAACCAGATAACCGTTTTGCCCCGGTTCAATAACTTCAGGAATGCCGCCAACATTCGTTCCGATACCCGGCACACCACAAGCCATGGCTTCGAGCATGACGAGGCCGAATGCCTCTTTTTCCGACAGCAATAATTTCAAATCACTAATATTATACAGTTCGGATAAATTATCCCTTTTCCCAAGAAATAAAACATCTTCTTCCATTTCCAGATCTCTTACCTGTTGCTGGATGCCGCTTATTTCCGGTCCATCTCCCACCAGCAGCAATTTGCTGTTGACCGAGTTCCGGATGCGTGAAAAGGTATCGACGACATCCCCCACCCTTTTGACTTTGCGGAAGTTGGATACGTGGATAACCACTTTTTCATCTGGATTGATTCCGAGTTCCTCTTTCAGGGACCCGGTGTCTTTCACATGATAATCGCGTTCATCCACAAAATTATAGACGGTTTCGATTTGTTGTTTCGGCTCGATCATTTCATAAGTTTGATCGCGCAATGAATCCGACACCGCTGTCACAATATCCGATTTTTCAATGCCATAACGGATGGCTTCCTTTAATGAAGAATCGGTGCCTAAAACCGTAATATCCGTGCCATGCAAGGTCGTCACAATGCCGATATCCGAACCTGCCATATGTCTCCCCAAAATCGCGCAAACGGCATGGGGAATGGCATAATGCACGTGCAACAGGTCCAACTTTTCATTTTTGATCACTTCTGCTATTTTGGTCGCAAGTGCGATATCATAGGGGGCATATTGGAATACCGAGTAGGAATTGACGTCCACTTGATGGCTGAATATGTTCGAATACATCCGGTTGAGACGAAAAGGCGTACTGGATGTAATAAAATGAACTTCGTGCCCTTTTTCAGCAAGCAGTTTTCCAAGCTCCGTAGCCACAACACCAGAACCGCCTACAGTCGGATAGCAGGTGATGCCTATTTTCATTTTCCGCATTTCTGACACTCCTATCCTCTGCGCTCCCTGATGAGGCGCCAATCAACAAAACCTTCTTTTAATCCCTTTAGCAGCACTTCGGCTGTGCCCATATTTGTCGCGAGCGGGATATTATAAACATCACACAGACGAATCAATGCCGTAACATCCGGTTCATGTGGCTGAGCGGTCAGGGGATCACGGAAAAAAATGATCATATCCATCTCATCCTGTGCAATCATGGCACCGATCTGCTGATCGCCTCCGAGCGGGCCTGAGCGGAATTTATGTACTTGAAGACCCGTTTCATCGATAATCCGCTGCCCCGTCGTACCGGTTGCGTATAGTGAATTTTCCGTTAAGATCGGCTGATAGGCGATGACAAATTGAATCAGGTCGTCTTTTTTTCGGTCATGCGCTATTAAAGCGATTTTCATGCCATCTTCCCCTTTAGTCAATAATATTTTCCAATCCGTAGACAAGCGCTTCGAGCTCCATCACTTTTTCGACGGAAAATTCCACACCTGACATGAATGAACCTCGGTTAAACGAGTCGTGCCTGATGGTCAGAAGCTGCCCTTCTCCACCCATCAACACCTGCTGATGCGCCACAAGTCCAGGCAATCTTACGCTGTGGATACGCATGCCATCGTAATCGGCACCTCTTGCTCCGGGCAACGTCTCTTTTTCTTTCGGATGGCCCTGGCCGTGCACATCCCGGTGAGCAGAAATCATATGGGCTGTTTTCATGGCGGTTCCTGACGGTGCATCGAGTTTTTGATCGTGGTGCATTTCAATAATTTCGATATCCGGCAGATACTTGGCCGCCTGTTCGGCAAATTTCATCATCAGAATCGCACCGATGGCAAAATTGGGGGCGATGATGCAGCCAATTTTGTTTGTACGGGCATAGTCTGCCAATTCTTTCAGCTCTTCATCGGAAAAACCCGTTGTGCCGACTACCGGGCGGATGCCAAGTTCCAGCGCCTGCTTGGTGTGCTGGTATACCGATTCAGGTGAAGTCAGGTCCACCAGCACATCCGGCTTCGTTTTTTTAAAGAGAACTGCCATGTCTGTGAAAACCGGGGTTGAAAAGGATGACGGAAACAGGCTGGTATCTGCAAGTGTTTTCCCCACTTCTTTATAATCCAGCACTGCCACTAATTCCATTTCAGGGTTTTTCATAATTGTATGTACCGCTTCCTGGCCCATTTTTCCACGCGCACCAGCTATTGCTACTCGAATTGTCATTTATTGTCATCCTTTCTGGTCCAACGATTTTTATCACGTGTATTGAATTTTTGCATCACACCATCATGCGCCTCTGTTAAGTCTATGTCGAGCGAATTCGCCATGGTGATCAGCACGAACAGCAAATCTCCCAGTTCCTCGGCAATACTGGCGTCTGCTTCAGTCAACTTTTTCTTTTTCGGACCATAGACATGGCTAACTTCCCGTGCCAATTCCCCCAGTTCTTCTGTCAGCCTGGCAATCATTTCAAGCGGCGTAAAATAGCCTTCTTTGAATTGGGATATATAGTCATCCACTTCCTGCTGCAATTGTTTGACCGTTTTTTCTTGTGCCATATTTTCACACTCCTGTTTTAATCGTAAAGAAAAGGGGTGGTGTTGTCAAAATCCTGAAGATAACCCATAATACAAGAGTTGAGCATACAGAACGGAGTTGATACTAATTGAAAAATCTTCAATTTAAAAACATTTTTTTCATTTTGTTGGGGTCGGCCATCTATAGTTTCGGTTTTGTCCATTTCAATATCCAAAATGAGCTGGGTGAAGGCGGATTTGCAGGAATTACGTTGATCTTTTATTTTCTATTCAATTGGGATCCTGCACTGATGAATCTGTTATTGAACCTGCCACTGTTCTTTGTAGGCTGGAAACTGCTCGGAAAAAACCTGTTTCTGTACACAATTATTGGAACCGTTGCCGTATCTGTTTTTCTGAAGATCTTTTTGATTTATGAAATTCAAATTGACCTGCAGAATGATCTTTTTCTCGCATCATTGTTTGCGGGTATTTTTATCGGAGCCGGACTTGGCATCATTTTTCGTTACGGAGGAACCACCGGCGGCGTCGATATCATCGCTCGCCTTGTCCAGAAATACGTCGGCTGGAGTATGGGCAAGACCATGTTCCTGTTTGATGCAGCGGTCATACTGTTGTCTTGGCTCGCTTTCCTCAATAACCGTTCGATGATGTATACGCTTGTCGCTGTTTTTGTCGGCGCTCGTGTCATCGATTTCATGCAGGAAGGTGCATACTCTGGGCGCGGTGCATTAATCATTTCGAATTCTCAGGAGGAAATAGCCAGCCGCATTGCTGATGAAATGGATCGCGGCATAACCATTCTTCGCGGCTATGGCCATTATTCAAGAGAAGAACGCGAAGTGCTCTATTGTGTGGTCGCACGAAATGAAATCGTCCGGCTGAAAAATATTATCGACTCAGTGGATCCTCATGCATTTGTTTCATTGATCGAAGTGCATGATGTCATGGGGGAAGGTTTTACATTGGATGACAAGAAAATGCCATTGCATTGACGCTTCTACTTTTCCTTTTCATCTAAAGTGGCACTAATCGATACTCCGCAAAACAGCTTCGCTTGCCTGGGGGCTCGCGCTGAGCTAACTCGGTCTCGTTTCACTTCGCCCAAGTGGATCTCAGCACTTCGCTTGGTCCCCATGGCGTCTTCGCTGTTTTGCTCCATATCTTGGAGACTTCCTTCATCAAAGGTCCGACTCAGGAATAAGCGAATGCCGTCGAAGCAATAAAGCGTTATCTGAGCTATTTCTTTCATATATCTTATAAATTAGGAGCAAAAAACCGTCCCGATAAAAATCGGGACGGTTTTGATATTTTATGAACGATTCATGCCTGTATAGATCAGCAAGAGGCGTGCAAGCTCGATTACAGCAACTGCAGTTGCAGCTACATAAGTCATCGCGGCCGCATTCAATACTTTTTTCGCGTGAGGCTCTTCCTCGTTGCGAATGATATTGGCTGACAGCAATTGATCCATCGCACGGTTCGAGGCATTAAACTCGACCGGCAGGGTGATAAGCTGGAACAGAACACCGATTGCAAGAAGGACAATACCAATCAGCAAAGCCCCGCTCATTTGTGCAAATAAACCGATCATGATGAAAACCCAAGACATATTGGAAGATATATTCACCACTGGCACGAGTCGGTGACGGAAGCGAAGGAACGAATAATCTTCCGCATCCTGAATCGCATGGCCCACTTCGTGAGCCGCTACAGCTGTACCTGCCACTGAAGCTTCGTGGTAATTATGGCTTGAAAGCGCAACAGTTTTTTTCAACGGGTTATAATGATCGCTCAATTTCCCCCGGCTTTCGATAACTTTAATATCGTACAGGCCGTTTTGATCAAGAATCATTCTGGCCACTTGCGCTCCCGTATGACCGGAAGTTGAGCGTAATTTTGAATATTTGCCGTACGTTCTTTTTAATTTGAATTGTGCCCATAAAGGCAGTAACAATAGGACGGCGAAATAGATAAGGTAAGAACCTAATCCCATATAGCAATGACACCCTTTCTTTGTTATCTTATATTTCTATTTTACCTGTATTGGTCAGTCTTGGTCAACTGAAACGAAGCGCCCTTGTTCAACCAGGCAACATACAAGGCAAAAGCGATGCATGCAATTGAAAGCCAGAAAGTAAAATAGCCGATTTGGTTGCTGTACTGCGCTAGACTGCTGTAAATAGGCATCTGACCGAAGACATAATCGATGACGTCGTTATGCAAAGTCCATACTGCAGCGAGTGCAACTGCGAACCAGCCGAACCGATAATGTTCCATATAAAGAATGGCCTGCAATGCCATGGCGAAATGGGAAGCCACAAGCATCCAGCCCACCCAGCCGATGTCACCTGTCTGCCACAGAGTGAGAAGATTCATCACGACTGCCCACAAACCATATTTGATTAATGTGATGAAAGCCAGTGCCTCGATCAGGCTATTGCGTTTACCGATCAGCCACAATCCGAGCACGATTGTAAAAAAAAGGCTGGCTGTCGGACTGTCCGGAACGAACAAGAGAAATTTCGGTTCTGTAATGGCCAATTGCCAGCCGTACCATATGTATCCGTAAATGGTTCCCGCAAGATTCACCAAAAACAGCAGCACAAGAAATGGCTTGAACATCAGCCAGGCAGAAAGTTGATTTATGTAGGAAAGCATTTTGTTTCTCCCTTCCAAGATAGCAAAAAAGAGCCGGTTTCCCGGCTCTTTTTTAGTATGTTATTCTGCTTCCAATCCTGCAATGAATTCGGACAAGACCTGAAGATCTTCATCCGAACCTTCGTCCCAAGAAGGCGGCATAAGTTGATTGCCGTCTACTTCAATACCATTTACAGCGATGTCAGCAATCTCTTCAGGAGACAAGCCGGTTCCCACTAAAGAAGGTCCCACAGCCCCTTCGAGGTTATTGCCATGACAACTGATACATGAGGATGCGGAATAAATTTCATATCCTGGATCAGATGTATCAATTTCAACTTCTTCTGTAATCTGGCCTTGAATTTCAGCAGCTTCCCAGTCATGGTTAGCTACTGATTCCCAAGTGAAGAAAATGATAGAAGCAATTCCCAGAAGCATGAATCCGGTTGGAAGTGGTCGTTTTGACGGACGTCTTTCCGGACCTGGATCCAGGAATGGAGCCAACATCAATGCGCCGAAAGCGAGTCCCGGAATGATGATGGCACCCACAACGTTAAATGGACCTGAAGCAAATTCGTATTTAAGTAATTGATATAAGAATAAGAAATACCAGTCTGGCAATGGAATATAAGCTGTGTCAGTCGGATCCGCCTGGCCTTCTAGAGGCGACGGATGAGCGACAGTCAAAAGCAGATAACCGATCAAGAAGACAGCACCTATCATCCATTCTTTCAAAAGGAAGTTAGGCCAGAAGGCTTCTGTCTTACCAGGGTATTCGGAATAATCCTTCGGGATATTCGGCTTACGATGCTCCAGACCTGGAACGCGCGAATCCCCTACAAATTTCATCCCTTTTCCGCGATGCATAGTGTCCCCTCCTTTAAAAATCCATTAAGCCGCATTGCTTACAATGGGCCTGAAATGCCCTGTCTCCGGATCATGATAAAATGCGCGCCGAGCAACCCAAGCAAAGCGGCGGGCAAGAAGAATACATGAATAGCGAAGAACCGGGTCAAGGTTTGTGCACCAAGAATCGTTGAATCCCCGGCAAGCAAGGTTTTAATCATACCGCCGATTACTGGAACAGATGCAGCGATTTCAATACCAACCTTTGTCGCAAATAATGCTTTCATATCCCATGGAAGTAAATAGCCTGTGAAACTCAATCCAAGGATAACTCCAAAAAGCAAAACACCGACAACCCAGTTTAATTCACGCGGTTTCTTGTAAGAACCAGTGAAGAATACGCGAAGCGTATGAAGGAAAATCATTACAACTACAAGAGAAGCTCCCCAGTGATGCATACCGCGCACAATCTCTCCGAATGCTACTTCATTCTGGAGATAATAAACCGACTGCCAGGCATTCTCGATATCTGGTACGTAGTACATTGTTAAGAACATACCGGATAAGATCTGAATTACCGTAATGAAGAACGTTAATCCCCCAAAACAATATACGAATGCTGAAAAGTGGTGTGCGGGGTTTACGTGTTCCGGTACTTCATGATCTGCGATATCACGCCAGATTGGCGTAATGTCCAGACGCTCATCAACCCAATCATATAACTTGTTTAGCACTGGTATCGTACCCCCTAACTATTAAACTAAAGTGTTTTCTCTTATTGCTCCGATAGCTACATAGCCATCTTGTTCCTCGACTGCGTATTCATCGAGTGGCCCAAGCGGTGGTGTACCTGCGATATTTTGTCCGTTTTTCTCATAACGGCCTGCGTGGCACGGGCAGTAAAATTGTGTTGGCTGTTCCGGATCGCCGGCCCAGTTGACTACACATCCCAAATGTTTGCAGACAGGCGATAGCGCGATTAATTTATCGCCTTCTTTGTAAACCCAAGCTGAATTAGTTACTTCAGATACATACCATGCATCCGTTTGCTCATATACAAAGTCGACACGCAATGGTTCTGCGGTGATATCTTCTACTCGCTGGTCTGTTAATACGAAGTCGCCTGCGCCCTTCTGCTGAAGAACCGGGTCAACCGCAAAACGCACCATCGGCATTAGCATACCTGCTGCCATGAATCCGCCGACACCTGTTAAAGTGTAGCCCAAAAATTGACGTCGTGATACACGATTGTTACTCATCCTTTTCCCCCCTCTAACATTCAAGGTCAGTCCAATGGACATACTCATTCAAATATAATTACTAGGACAACCTAATGATATATCAATCGAAACATCAGGTCAATATTGCGTTGAAGCTAAATGCCAGTTTGTGAACATTTCATGAAGCTTATGACCATTCTTTCAGAAATAGCGGAAGCACTTGGCGCAACTGATCTTCCATGACCGATTGTTTGAAACTGCGATCCATATCTTCTGTGGGTATCGCGGGCAGCCAAATGACATTTTTAAGCTCTTCTACTGATCGCCATTCCGCATCCGTCGTTATATAGAAAACGTGTTTGAAATCGGTTTTGGCCATTTCCGTCGAAATTTCTGTTGAGAGCCTCGTTCTGTCTGCATTATTGGAATAGGATACAGGCGGAAACAGCATGATACGGCCTTTGAATTGCTTTTCAAGCAACGCCGTCAAGGATTGGAGATATTCAGATGCGCCGGCGCTTTTTTTCAGGCCGGATGCACTCAGATTGAGTTCCAGAAGCGGCACAACCCCAGTATCCACGTATTCGAGCTGATTAATATATTGCTCTATGTCTTTGCCGATAAAATGCATGAGATCTACTCACCTTCCAATTTTTTTATCACCTTTATATTATGCAGCAGCGATGAAAGTTCAAAAAACCTTTCTTTATCATTCGCATCGAGTGCTTCATCAATCTGTTTGAGAATCGTTTTTTCCTGGAAAGACGACACACTGTCTGCCAAAAAATCTTCAGCGAGTTTCCTGTCTTCCGCATTGATGGTTTCATCCAATGGAATGTAAGGATTTTCTTCCAGAACGGACAGATAGAGCGGCGTGGGTGGCCGGTTCGGAAAGTTCAATTGCAAATAGAGGTCCTGTTCCGGATTCAGCCGCAGGTCATGGAACGATTTTTCCGCATCTGCTGTCATCAGATTGCCTTTGTAGAAACGGAAGGGCAGTTCTTTTGATTCAGTTGAGGACATGACCATCGCTCGCGGGCAATAATGTGCTTCTTCCACAAAATGGATCTTCTCCAACAGTTCTTCATTGCTGAGCATATAGTTCAAAATCCAGATGCATTCACGACGTTTCATCTTATATGATTGAAGAAACCAGCGGACAAATTGCTTTTTATCTCCAACCGACACGGAAGCGGTCATAGTATATCCTCCTTTCACTCAAAAGATTGCTGCAGATCCAGCCATTCCTGGTTTTCGGGTTCCAAAATCTGCAACTCTTTTATTATTTCAAGAGCGCGCTCTCTTTTACCTTCTTCAATCAGGAAGCGCGCATATTTTCCGAGAAATTCCGGATCATCACGGAATGCCGGGTATGCCAGTTCGAAATAGGCAGAAGCTTTTTCGAATTGCTCGGAGCGCTCATAGGCTTCGGCAATCATTGGATACAAGCCGGCCCAATCATCACCGCTTGCGACCACGGCTTCCGATAATTCCAGCACGTCCTCATCCATTTCCTGGGAATGGAAATAAGAGATAAGTGCATAAATTGCTTCCATATATTCCGGATCGAGGGCGACTGCCTGCCGGAGGTTTTCGACACCTTCATCCGTTTGACCTAATTTCATCGCAAGCTTACCGGCAAAAAGGTATAATTCTTTATCAAATTCGTCTCTCTTTATTCCTTCTTTAATGGCTTCATATGCCCCTTTGTAATTTTCAGCCATATTGAGGCTTTGAGCTTTCAATAAATAGGCTGAGAAATAATCAGGGTCAAGCGCGATCAATTCATCGAGTCGTGCCACCGCACGTTCGTATTCACGCGTCTGGAACGAAGCAACCGCGGCACCGAACAGCACATCCGGCCGCACCTGCTCTTCCAGAGCCTCTTCGTAATAAGGCAATGCTTCTTCGTACGCTGCACCCGCGCTGTACACTTCCGCCAACCGCTCGGAAATGCTGACGCCTTCTATTTTGACTCCTGCATCTTTCAAATCCTGATAAATTTTCGCGGACTCCAAATACCTGCCGGAGTCCAGCAGCAATTCGGCTTTCGCCTGCATCAGCAGCGGTTCATCCGGCAACAGCCCGATGGCTTCATCCAAGCGGTTTTCTGCAGCCTCCAATAAGCCCTGAAGCTGGAACAGATCCGCCAATGTCACGAGTGCCTGTGGATATAATTCATCGTGCTTTGGAATTTCCATCAGAAGATTCAACGCTTCATCTTCCCGGTCCGCTTCGATCAGCAGGTTCGCCCGGTCAATTTTCAATTGATTTTCCTCGGGGAACAAGTATTCGAGATGCTCCAAAATCTTTATCGCTTCTTCGACAAAACCGATTTCTCCAAGCCATTCCGACAAGCCAAATTGCTCATCGGGTTCGCCGCTTAGCATATAGGTATCGAGCAAGGCATTCACCTTGCCCATATCTCCCTGTTCTACCGCTTTTTGAATATCTTCTACAGTTGCCATCCAATCACCTATTCCTTCAGTTTCATAGTTCCATCCTACACGATACGCGGTTTTAAGCATAATAAAAACTCCCCTATAAGGAGAGTCAGCGAATCAGACTATTGAGTTGTTCTATGAAGCCGGGGTAAGACACGGCAATACAATCCGGATCATCGATCAGCACGGGCCCTTCCGCTGCCAATGAAGCGACGGCAGCCATCATGCCCAGCCTGTGGTCACCATATGTTTTCATTTCCGCGCCAACAAGTGGAGTCGGTCCGTTGATGATCATGCCGTCTTCGGTAGCCGTTATATCGGCGCCCATTTTCGACAGTTCATCGACCACTGCAGAAATTCGATCCGTTTCTTTGACGCGCAACTCTTCTGCATCTTTGATGACAGTCGTTCCGTGGCATTGCGTAGCAATCAACGCAATGACCGGGATCTCATCAATCAACCTCGGAATGAGGGCGCCGCTGATTTCCACGCCATTCAAACGGGCTGAACGGATAATCAGTTCAGCCGCACGCTCTCCTGCTGTATCCATTTCAATTACTTCCACATCAGCACCCATTTGCTTGACCACATCGAGAATTCCTGTCCGCGTCGGATTGATCCCCACATTCTCCAGACGGACCTCACTGTTTGCCGTAATCAATGCCGCACCGATCATAAAGGCAGCAGAAGAAATGTCGCCCGGCACTTTCACGTGGCTTGCTGTGAGCTTTTGCCCACCTTCCAACTGGATGGTATTGGCTTGCCGTTTTAAATCGACGCCGAAATGGCCGAGCATAATTTCAGTATGGTCTCTGGTCGCGACCGGTTCTTCAATTCGAGTAATGCCATCTGCATACAATGCCGCCAGCAGAATTGCCGATTTCACCTGTGCACTGGCCACCGGCAACGTATAATTGATGGCTGATAGTTTTGTTCCTTGAATGGCCAGTGGAGTAAACTGGCCATTTTGGCGGCCGCGAATATCAGCGCCCATTTGGCGAAGCGGGTCTACAATCCGTTTCATCGGCCGTTTCGCAATCGACTCATCTCCGGTGATCACTGTATGAAAGTTTGTCGCAGCGAGTAAGCCCAACATCAATCGGGTGGTGGTACCGGAATTGCCGGCATCCAGAATTTCAGAAGGCTCATTCCAGCCTTCCGCTCCTTTGCTGTTGATGGTCACCTGCTCGCCGTTCAACTCGATTTCAACCCCGAGCTTCTGAAAACAGCTGATGGTGCTCAAACAATCTGCGCCGAGAAGAAAGCCTTCGACTGTCGTTTTTCCGGAAGCCATTGCCCCGAACATGATGGAGCGGTGGGAAATCGATTTATCACCCGGAACCTGGATGTTTCCTGTTAAAGATGGTTTCTTATAATCAAGTTTCAATGCCATAGCCCTCTGCCTCATCCTTTCAGGAAATATATACTTCGTAAACCGTTCTTGCCTCTATGCAAGCTTTAGCCTTTTGCCGATCTTCATCTGTCTGGAAGCTCATCACCAGGATGCCGAAAACATCTTCCCGGGTTTCAAGAATCCGCAGATTGACGATGCTGATCTGTTCCTCGGCAAGATAGCCGGTCAATTCGGAGATGATCCCCGGAACATCCGGTATATCAATATAAAGATCAAAGACCGAATACATGGCACCATGGCCCGCAATCGGCAATTGGTCTCTGACCGTTTTGGCCCTTTCAAAATACTGCCTGATCGGTTCTTCTTCATTGGCTTCAAGCAGGTTTTTCAATTTGTCCATTTCACCAATCCAGTGCCCCAGCTGCTCCGTGATCATGCTGTTGTTCTGGGTGGTGATATCTCGCCACATCACGGGATCTGATGAAGCGATGCGGGTGATGTCCCGAAAACCGCCAGCCGCGAGCTGCCGCGTAAAAGGAAAATCCTGCTCCCTGTCCAGCTGATGAACGAGCGACGCCGCAATCAGGTGCGGAAAATGGCTGACAATGGAAGTCATATGATCATGTTCTTCCGCAGACAGGACATGAACGTTCGCTTTCGTCACGGCCAATAAATCCTTCAATTTGTTGATATGCGCTTCTTCGGCACGCGAGCCTGGCGTCAAAATATAAAAGGCATTCTCAAACAAGACCTCTTTTGCCGCTTCAACACCGCTTTTATGCGAACCGGCCATTGGGTGTCCGCCGATGAACACGTGCTCCAGCGTTTTTGCGGTTTCCATTATTTCCATTTTCGTGCTGCCGGTATCACTGAGAATGACATCCTCCCGTAATTTCCAGAAACGGCTTTGCTGCAGCAGTTTTTTTGCCGCGCCGACCGGAGTGGCAAAAAAGATAAAATTGGCATCTGCCGCAGCTTCTTCAAGAGACAGCACCGGCTGATGGATGATTCCCATTTTATAGGCCTTGCGGACGGTCAAAGCATCTGCGTCATAACCGTAAATAATGGCGTCCTCATGCCTCATCAATGATTTGGCAAGCGAGCCGCCGATCAGTCCCAGGCCAATTACCAGAATGTTTGTTTTCACCGTTCCCCCACCTTGCTGTCTTTAATAAGGTCCGGCCGCAATTTCACTGCGTCATTCATATATATATGATTGATTTCCTGCTGGCTCTTTTCGGTATTCGCATGCATCATTACACGGATGCATAAAGGCATACTTCCCGGCACATCCATTTCATGTGTGCACATAACCGGCACAAATGTCCATTCTTCTATCGTGCGGACTGCTTTAGCAGGAAATGCTGATGAAATGTCTGTTGTTGTCGAGATGATAACCGATGCCACCTGTTCTGGATCCACATCGTTTTTCATGGCCATTTCCAAAACCAGGTTTTTTGTTTCTTTCAAGATTTCATCCGGGTGATCGGCAGCAACAGTAATAGCTCCCCTTATGCCTCGCATCATCATATATGCATCTCTCCTATCGTTGCGCATAGCGTGGTGTATGCATTCTCTGCCTTCTCATTATCGACCGTTTCCATATACGGCCTGCCGGTTTCGTGAAGAAGAACGAAATTCAATAACCCATCGGCTGTTTTTTTATCTTTTGTCATATAACTCTGCAGTTTTTCAAAAGGGATCGTTTGGAGCAAATCGAGTGGATAACCGTTTGACTTGCACCAGTCCAGAAATTGATGAAATTTTTCGTGCTCTGACAGATATAAAGCATAAGCCATCCCAATGGCAACCGCTTCTCCGTGCGTAATTTTTCCATACCCGGAAGCCGCTTCAATGGCATGAGCTAATGTATGGCCGAAATTCAAATATTTCCGCACGCCTGTTTCGTATTCATCCTCTTCGACTATCGCTGCCTTTACGGCAATGCCGCGTTCCAGATGCACCGCCAATTCTTCGTCACTCAAGCGGCTGACATCTTTAATTGCCAATAGCTCATCAAGCCAGGCCTCATTCGAAATAAAAGCATGTTTGATGACTTCTGCCATTCCTGAACGAACTTCTTTGTCCGGTAAAGTCGCCAGAAAGCGGGTATCGTAAATGACAGTTGCAGGTTGGTAAAAAGTGCCAATCATATTTTTGCCGAGCTCATGATTGATGGCAGTTTTGCCGCCAACTGCACTGTCATGTGCCAATATCGTAGTGGGAATCTGAATAAACGGGATGCCCCTCATAAATGTTGAAGCGACAAATCCCGCCAAATCCCCGGTCGCTCCACCACCAAAAGCCAAAATGACGGATTTTCTCGAGAACCCCTGCTCCAATAAAAAACTTTGGCAATCCATATAAGTTTCGATGGATTTAGCTTGTTCTCCAGATGGAATCACTTTGTATTTCACCTTTTCAGAACCATCCAGCTGCGTTTTGAAATGGTCCAAATGCAATGTTGCAACAGTTTCATCTACAATGATGCCGATTCGATCGGCCTTATTGAGAATTTCGCTGTATTGTTCCTTCAGTACGTTTAATGCGCCGTAGCCAATATGGACTTGATAAGGATGAGCTGCTTCCACTGTCAACGTCTTCATATTGTCAGAACTCCTTTGTATAGCTCAGGTAGTTCGCGATATTGTCCTGCAGGCGCGGCAATTGATCTGCATCAAATTGCTCCAGCAGTGCATTTGCAACTTCCCAGGCCACCACATGTTCAGCCACAATTGAAGCGGCAGGAACAGCACAGCTGTCTGAACGTTCGATGCTTGCCTGGAAAGGCTCTTTTGTTTCAATGTCCACACTTTGAAGCGGTTTATATAAGGTTGGGATCGGCTTCATGACACCGCGGACAACGATCGGCATGCCGGTCGTCATTCCGCCTTCGAAGCCGCCAAGATTATTTGTTTTTCTCGTGTATCCTTGTTCTTCATTCCATAGGATTTCATCGTGCACTTCACTTCCCGGTTTACGCGCCATTTCAAAACCGAGGCCAAACTCGACGCCTTTAAACGCATTGATGCTCATCACGGCTGCTGCCATCTTCGCATCAAGCTTCCGGTCATAATGGACATAACTGCCGATACCTGCAGGCATTCCTTCCACAATCACTTCCACTGTGCCGCCGATTGAATCGCCATTTTTCTTCGTTTCATCGATCAAATCAGTCATTTGCTGAGTGACAGAAGGATCTGCACAATAAACTGCATCCTTCTCCACAGCTTCTCTTATTTCTGCCACAGTTTTTCCGTTATAGCTGTCGGGATTAACCTTGATGCCGCCGATTTCTGTGACATGGGACACCATTTCAATGCCCAGCTGCGACAAGAGCTGTTTCGCTACAGCCCCAACTGCCACACGAACCGTCGTTTCTCTGGCGGAAGAACGTTCAAGCACATTGCGAAGGTCGCGGTGGCCATATTTCAATCCGCCGTTCAAATCGGCATGGCCGGGACGCGGGCGCGAGATTTTGCGCTTCACTTCATCTGTTTCCTCAATCGGTTCGATGCCCATAATATTCGTCCAATGCTTCCAGTCATCGTTTTTAACGACTAACGCAACCGGTGAACCAAGGGTTTTGCCGTGCCTTACCCCTGACACAATTTCCACTGTATCGGTCTCGATCTGCATTCTACGACCGCGGCCGTGGCCGCCTTGTCTTCTCTTCAATTCCTTATTGATCATTTCGGCCGTCAACGGCAGCTGTGCAGGCAAGCCCTCAATAATAGCTGTCAATTGCGGTCCGTGTGATTCTCCTGCTGTCAAATAACGCATAAACGCTTTCCCCCTTCAACGCACTAAAGTATTTATGTATCACTATAACATATAATATTTCATCAATTCTATATGAAAATTCAGAGAAAGTGAACTATGCCGATGTGTATTGAAAATTTGGAAATAAAGGGAAATAAAAAGAGGCAACCCGAAGGCTGCCTCTCTCACCGGATTAGTTAACCCAGCTGCTCATTGTTTTTTCGTATGATACCAATTCTTCTTCTTTGAAGAACAAGCCGATTTCACGCTCTGCGCTCTCAGCAGAATCTGATCCGTGGATCATGTTTTTGCCGACAGTGACTGCGAAGTCGCCGCGAATTGTTCCTGAAGCTGCATCTTTAGGGTTTGTAGCGCCCATCATTTGACGTGCCGTCAAAATAACGTTTTCGCCTTCCCAAACCATTGCGAATACAGGACCAGAAGTGATGAATTCAACCAATTCACCGAAGAATGGACGTTCTTTGTGTTCGCCGTAATGCTCTTCTGCCAATTCAGTTGAAATTTGCATCAATTTAGCACCTGCAAGGTTATAACCTTTTTTCTCGAAACGCGCAACGATTTCTCCGATCACATTGCGTTGTACGCCGTCAGGCTTTACCATTAAAAATGTTTTTTCCATTAATGAACACTCCTCTATTAAAAGCTCGGGCATAAGTTGCCCACCTTAAAAAATACTATCATTATGGAGCAGATTGTCAACTCCTGTTTAAAACTTTCTCTTGCCGATAAACATTGCGATTTTGCGCATCGTTTTATTGGCATGGCCTTTCGGCAAATGGCTCAGTTCTTTTAAGGCTTTACTGAGGTATTGGTCGCTGATGACTTTCGCCTCCTGCAAGGCGGGGCTGTTTCGGATCATTTTCACAATCTCCATGCGCTCATCATCCGACATGTCCTTGCCGAGCGCGTTTTTCAAACGGCTGTAAATGTCCGGATCTCTGCGCGCCAAAAGGACCGGCAAAGTAATATTGCCCTGGATAAAATCACTGCCTGCGGGCTTTCCAAGTTCTTCATCGGAAGAAGTGAAATCCAGGATATCATCCGTAATCTGAAACGACATGCCGATAAAATACCCGAAACGCCGCAAGCGTGCTGCCGTTTCTGCGTCAGTACCCGAAACAGTTGCCCCGAGCTCACAGCTGGAAGAAATCAGCAAAGCGGTTTTCCGTTTAATGCGGCGAAGATAATCACGTATGGTTTGATCCAGTTTGAATTTATCTTCGATTTGGATTATTTCCCCGCGGCAAACTTCGATCATCGTCTTCGATAGGATGCCATGGATTTTTGGATCTTCAATAACAGTAATATATTCCAGCGCACGCGCCAGGATGAAATCCCCCGTATACATCGCTACACTATTATTCCACTGCGCTTTAACAGTCGCCTGCCCGCGTCTCATCTCTGAATCGTCGATGACATCATCATGAACGAGTGAAGCCATATGGATCAATTCAAGCGGCACTGCCACTTGCTTCATCACATCGGCATTATAGTCGCCGAATTTGCCTGCAAGCAAAACAAAAACAGGCCGGATTCTTTTCCCTCCGGCCTGCAATAAGTGTAGAGAAGCTTCATTAAGGAGGAGTGAATTGGAGCCTACAGCGACTTCCAATTCTTTTTCAATCATTTCCAATTCCGGTCTAAGGTCGGAATAGAGCAATTTCAACTTCACCTTTTCCACTTAAAAACCTTCTCCCGCTACTTTACTTTTTTGATGCCCATATGAAGTGCTGCCGCACCGCCCGTATAGGGCTTGTATTTCACCTTTTCAAAGCCTACATCAGAAAACAGCTTGGCCAGCTGTTTCATGCCCGGAAAATCTTTTGCAGATTCCTGGAGCCACGAATATTCTTTATAGCTCTTTGCAAAAAGCTTACCGAATACCGGCATGATGAACCGGAAATAAAAACGGAAAAACGGTTTAAAAAGAAAGCTTTCCGGCTGAGACGTCTCCAGGCATGCAATCATGCCGCCCGGCTTGAGAACTCTGTGCATTTCGGAAAGAACCTGCTTGTAATCCGGCACATTGCGTAACCCAAAACCGATTGTCGCAAAGTCAAATGAGTTATCCGGATAAGGAAGAGACATCGCATTGCCCTGCACCAATTCGACTTGGGGCAAATGTTCGGTTTTCTCAATGCCCACATTCAGCATGTTCTGGCTGAAATCCAGTCCGACAACCCTGCCATCCTTGCCTGTGGCTTCTGCCAACGCAATCGTCCAGTCTGCCGTTCCGCAACAGACATCGATGGCTGAAGCACCTGGCGCTATTTGCATTTTATGCATTGTGTCTTTGCGCCATTTATTGTGCTGCTGGAAACTGATGACCGAATTCATCTGGTCGTAGTTTTGTGAAATCTTTTCAAATACTTCATGCACTCGCTGTTCTTTGGTTTTTGGCATCTTTGTCATCCTTCTCGGGTAAGCTGCTCCGCTAACTGTTGATGCGGAGTTATTTGATGAAGCATAAAGTTTTTTATACGAAAATCCATTGGATGGCTATCCAAAACCTTAGTCAATTCAGCATGGAGCGCATCCAGTTTATCGAGAATCCATCGCTCTGAATATAACGGCAAAGGCAAAGCCAGGTTCAGTTTACGCAAAAGATTCGTCTCCTGGCCGTCGCGCAAATAATCGAGCTGATTTGAAAAGTAGACGTATTCCATTGCCGGCACTGCGATTGCCTTGTAAGGTGAAAAACCGTAATGGTCATAGTAAATACTCAATAATCGCGTTTCAATGACGTTTGCGGCCGATTCCACACCCGCTGCCGACATGGCGGTGTTTTCATAAAGAGAAGCTTTTTTCTCACTGACACTAATAATGCCGCTTGCCAATAATTGGATCAGCTTGATATTATTTGTGTTGCTGAGTAATTGGTAATAAATACCACTGTAAAAGTCCCCTGCCAAAACCGTCAATTGCTGGCTCTTGCTGACTGGTGAAACTTCGTTAACCTGATCGTGGGCATGGAGCGCTGCGTAAACGATCGCCACAGTTTTTGCTGAATCTTCCATTTCCTCAGACCATTGTTTCCCATCAAAAAAAGGCAATAGTAAAAAGAACAATCGAGCCCGGTCAATTGCGGGGCCGGCTGTATATTTTTCGAGTGTCCGCTGGTGCAAAGTCTGCAGGACGTCGATTTCCAATAGAGTGATTTTCGAATGTATTTGTATGTCATTCATACTGCGTGCTCCATTCGTAATTTAGAAATTCTACATAAGTTCTACATAAGTATACCACAGGCTATACCCCTGCTTCATCCATTTGGTCCTATTTCTTGGCTTCACTTTCGACTAAACCATGGGCAGAGTGGATCTCCGCTTTGCCGCGTATTTTCATCGCCGATGTATGTTCTGTGAACTGGGCAATCATCACTTCGCCTTTATCCAATTTTTCAGTATGATGGAATTTTGTATCATTTCCCCGCGTCAATCCGATGACATTTACGCCATCTTCTTGTGCCCGGATTACAATGTATTCAGTTTGTGCCATATTTCCCCCTGCTTTCCCTAATTATTAATTTTTATTGATATACGTTATAACTTCAGAACGTTTGATGGCGTCTGTTTCAAGCACACCGCGTGACACCGCCGTAACGGTTGTAGCGCCGGGTTTCTTGATGCCCCGCATCGTCATGCACATATGTTCCGCTTCGACCATTACAAAGACGCCATGTGGATTGAGAGTATCCATCATCGAATCCGCCAGTGTCGATGTAATCCGTTCCTGCAGCTGGGGACGTTTTGCCACTGTCTCAACTGCACGGGCCAATTTGCTCAATCCGGTCACTACGCCATCCCGTGGAATATAAGCGATATGCGCTTTGCCGAAAAAAGGCACCAGGTGATGCTCGCACATGGAGTAAAACGGGATATCTTTTACCAGAACCAATTCCTCGTGCCCTTCATGGAAAACGGTTTTAAAGAATTCTTTCGGGTCTTCTTTCAGCCCGGAAAAGACTTCTGCGTACATTTTCGCGACCCGTTTCGGTGTATCAAGCAGGCCTTCGCGCGAAACGTCTTCTCCCACCGCTTCCAAAATCATTGAAACAGCCTTCTCAATTTTCTCCAGATCAACATTTTGCAATTCCGTATCGGTCACATTGGTTCCTCCTGTAAAAGCATATTCGCATACCTTGTGTTGTATGTATTTCTATTTCATTTATAATAAAATTAAAAAAATTCTACCATCGATAAGAGCAATCTAAAAATTGCGCTTACATCCAGTGATTTATCCAAGTGTATTTTACTGACTCAACCATCTTAGCATAAGAATCTTAGCACATGAGAGGGGGTTTCGCAAAATTGACGCCCGTTCCACAGGGTGCAGCAATCAAAAAGAATGACCCCGGTGGAATCTGCATTCCGCCGGAGCCATTCTATGTACAGCATTGTAGCTTATTTCACTGCGTCTTTAAGCGCTTTACCTGGTTTAAATGCAGGGACTTTGCTTGCAGCGATTTCGATTTCAGCACCAGTTTGTGGGTTACGTCCTTTACGGGCTGCGCGTTCGCGTACCTCGAAGTTACCAAAACCGATCAACTGTACTTTATCACCATTAGTTAATGCGCCTTGAATCGCTTCAAAAGCAGCGTCAACTGCTTTCGCAGCATCTTTACGTGAAAGTTCAGCTGCTTCAGCAACGGAGTTCACTAATTCTGTCTTGTTCATGCTATTCACCTCCTCTCAAAGGGGATGTTTACCATCAATCCTGTAAAAAGAGTATCATATTGAAAAACGCATAGCAACCACTAACAGCGCGGTTTGAGCAGTTTCCGGTCAAATACTGACAAAATATTCTAAAAAGAATGGTTTTCTATCAAAAACCTTGATAAAACAACGCTTTTTACTCATTTAGGAAGATCGGTTCCCGGTTTTCATCAATCGTATATGGGAGTGAATATGCAGGCACAACCGGGTTGTCTTCGTAGAGCAGAAACCGGATGTCCTGCCCTTCTTCGATGTCCCCTTCATATTCTTGTAAAGCGGAGAACAGGTCCATTGAATAATCGACATAAACCTCTCCGCTGCCTGTTATCACAAGCGGGAGATTTCTTCCGCTGTAGGGGCTTATAACTGTCGGCTCTTCATCAAAACCCATTACCTCATAATTAAACTTATAGACGTTATCTGCAATGATCTCGGAAATAGGAGCTCGCCCGCCATTCGCGCTTTTCCGGATATTGACGGTGCGAATCGCTTCAGCAATGCGCAAATCCACTAGTTTAACGGTGGGGTTTTCATCCACGTCCATTAGGACATATTGAAATATCCCACCTGTTTCAAAAGCGTTTTTAGGGATCTCTGACATATTACTTGGCACGATTTTCGCGAAATCAATTGGGTATTTGATGAATTGATCCACATCCATATCCCGTGTTTTGATCGGCAATAAACCTCCGTTTGTGTTGCGGTACTGATTCACTGCATTTTGCACATTGATCAATTGATCTTCATATGGAATCTGATTTTCCGCCCGCTCACTCTCCGGAAACATACACGCACTAAGAAAGAGTGCAATAGATACAAGCAGTAAGAAAAGAGAAGTTTTTTTCATCATCTTCACCTCATGCGCCGCCGGTTGGTCCACTGAATACTGTGAAAACCATGATAAAGAATCCAAGTATCAACAATATATATGCAACCAGGGCAAAAATAAATTTCACAATGCCATTCTTCAATTTGTATCTGCTTAAATAAATCATTCCCATTGAAATTATCAAAAAAGCAATACCGGCAAATGATACCCACATTCTTTCCAATGCATCCATAAAACAGCCGCCTCTCGTTCAGTTTCAGTCCATAGTATAGCATAAGACGAGCCTTAGTGCCCGTGGAGAATTTGACGGAGCGAGGACAATTGCGGAAGGTGGATCCTTCATTTTTGGCAACATAAAAAAGTGGCGCAGATGCACCACTTTTTTAATTGAAATTATAGCAGATCTATCAGATCTTCCATCTCGTTTTTCTTCATCCGTCCCATCAGATGCCCGACCGCTTCTTCTGTCGGAACATTTTCAAACAGAACGCTGTAAAGCGCCTCCGTTATCGGCATCGGCACTTCATAGGCTTTCGCCATTTGATGAGCCGCTTTTGTAGTTCGGATCCCTTCGACTACCATGCCCATTTCTTCGAGCACTTCATCGAGCGACTTGCCTTTGCCGAGCATATTGCCGGCACGCCAATTCCGGGAATGTTTGCTTGTGCACGTTACGATCAGGTCGCCTACACCGGTCAGTCCTGAAAACGTCAAAGGCGTAGCCCCCATCTTCACACCAAGACGCGCTATTTCAGCAAGCCCCCGTGTCATGATGGCCGCTTTTGCGTTATCGCCGAGACCAAGACCGTCCGTGATTCCCACAGCCAATGCAATAATGTTTTTCAGGGCTCCGCCAATTTCAACGCCGATTACATCGGTATTCGTATAAACACGGAAGTATTGGTTCATGAATAAATCCTGAACACGTTCCGCTGCCTTCGTATTTTCACAGGCAGCAGTAACAGTTGTCGGGTGCTCCAATACAACTTCCTCCGCATGGCTCGGACCCGATAACACCACCAGATCTTCTATCCATTGTGCTGGAACTTCCTCACGGATCAGTTCGCTGACCCGTTTTAACGAGTCCGGCTCTAACCCTTTGGACACATGGACGAAAAGACATGGCTTCTGAATCAGTTTTGAAATATCTGAACTGACTTCCCGCATCGCTTTTGTCGGAACGGCCAGAATATGCACGTCTGCGTGGTGTACCGCTTCTTCAAGGCTGCTCGTTGCCTTCAGGCTGTCAGGAAGCTTGATGCCTTTCAAATAACGTTCATTTGAATGCCGGTTGATTTCATCGGCCTGTTCCGTCCGGTGCGACCACAATAAAATATCATGGCCATTTTGCGCCAGTACATAGCTTAAGGCTGTGCCCCAGCTGCCAGCTCCGTAGACAGTAATTTTTTCCATAATTAAATAACCACCTTTGTCTCCTTAAGTGCGGGCACGGGTAATAAGATGAAGAGGCGTGCCTTCAAAGTCAAAACTTTCTCGGATTCTGTTTTGGAGGAATCTTATATAACTGAAATGCATCAAATCAGGTTCATTGACAAAGACCACAAAAGTTGGCGGTTGAATTGCCACTTGCGTCACATAATACAGACGCAGTCGTTGCCCTTTATCCGATGGTGCAGGGTTCATTGCCACGGCATCTGCAATAACTTCATTCAGAATACTCGATTGGATTCTGCGCGAATGGTTTTCATTGACCTTCTTAATGGTTTCAAGAATGCTGTGGACGCGTTTGCCGCTTATAGCGGAAACGAACATGATCGGTGCATAATCAAGGAACAGGAAATGTTCCTTGATCTTGCGGGAAAAGACATTCATGGTTTTTTCATCTTTCTCGATGGCATCCCATTTGTTAACAACAATGATAACTGCTTTTCCTGCTTCGTGTGCATAGCCGGCAATCTTTTTGTCCTGCTCCTGAATGCCTTCTTCAGCATTTAGAATAACCAGTACAACGTCTGATCGTTCGATGGCGCGCAAAGCACGAAGAACACTGTATTTTTCTGTAGATTCGTAAACTTTCCCTTTTTTACGCATGCCCGCGGTATCGATAATGACATAGGGCTGTTCCTCATATTCATACTGCGTATCCACTGCATCACGGGTCGTTCCTGCCACTTCACTGACGATTACCCGTTCCTCACCGAGGAAAGAATTGACGAGAGAAGATTTGCCGACATTCGGTCGTCCGATCAACGAGAATTTGATGACATCATCCGGATATTCCTCGTCGTCTTCAGTCGGGAAGTTTTTGGCAACTTCATCCAGAAGATCTCCAAGCCCCAGTCCGTGAGACCCCGAAATCGGATAGGGTTCGCCCATACCGAGTGTATAAAAATCATAAATCATCGATTTCATATCCGGATTATCGATTTTATTGACCGCCAGAATGACGGGTTTTTTTGCACGGAAAAGAATTTTGGCAACTTGTTCGTCCTGCACGGTTACTCCGTCGCGGCCGTTAACAAGGAAAATGATGACATCGGCTTCGTCCATGGCGATTTCCGCCTGTTGCCGAATCTGTTCAAGAAACGGTTCATCACGAAGGTCAATGCCTCCTGTGTCTATAATATTGAATTCATGTGTCAGCCAATCTGCAGAACTGTAAATACGATCACGCGTAACTCCGGGAATATCTTCCACAATTGAAACACGTTCTCCAACTATACGATTGAAAATCGTAGACTTGCCTACGTTCGGACGGCCGACTATTGCTACTGTCGGTTTTGTCATAATTATTCATCCTTCCACTTCTGATATGCCTATTATACACGAAATAGAGGATGGCATCCTGTAAATGTCCATCCTCTCTGAAGGTGCAATATTCAGTTTTTGCCAGGACGTGCAAAAGCAGCCGGATCGAAGCCCCGCACCATCAGGTAATTGGCTAAATTCCCGGATACAACGGCCGGGCAATTCCGAAGCTCCGGAATGGATGCAGCCCCGAGCGCGGTCATCATCATCGCCAAATCTTCGTGAAGCTCGGTGACACTTTCAATGAGCCGGCTTTCTCCTTCTTCAATTGCAAGTTTAAGGAAAGCTCCAGCCAATCCGGCGGCATCTGCTCCGAGAAGAAATGCCTTTACCATATCCTGTGCATCTGTAATTCCTCCGGAAGCAAATACAGTGCCGTTGAAGGCGCTTCTGACTTCAATAATCGCTGCTGCAGTCGGAATGCCCCAATCCTGAAAATATTCCAGCTTTCTGGAACGGCGCTCGTTTTCTATTTTCGCGAAATTGGTGCCGCCAAACCCACTGGCGTCAATTGCTGAAACGGAAGCTCCAGCCAATTTCAATGCAGTTTCATAAGAAATTCCAAATCCGGTTTCTTTTACAATTACCGGAATGGGGAGCGATTCTGAAATATGCTGTATTCTTTCCAATGCCCCTTTAAAATCCCGGTCGCCTTCGGGCATCGTCAATTCCTGTACGACATTCAAATGAATCTGCAAGGCATCCGCCTCTATCATTTCAGCGGCTTGCTTTGCCTGATCCAAACTGGCTTCGCTGCCCAGGTTGCCAAAGATAATGCCATTCGGATTTTCTTTGCGGACCACTTCAAATGAAGGCCTTTCAGATGGATCTTTTATGGCAGACATCTGAGAGCCCACTGCCATTGCCATCCCTGTTTCCCTGGCGACCCTGGCCAAAATAGCATTCCATTTTTCTGTCCGTTCTCCGCCCCCGCCTGTCATAGCATTAATAAAAACAGGTGATTTTAAGTTCAAATCACCTGTTTTAGGGCGCAGATCAACATCGTCCACTCCCAGGTCAGGCAATGCCTGATGAACAAAACGGATGTCATCAAACATGTTGCCTTTGCCCTGGCCAGTAGATAATGCATAATTCACATGGTCCATCTTACGCTGTGCTCGTGACATTTATTCGGATTTAAATCCTTTTAATTTGTCGCCGATAACGTCACTGATGGAGAAGCCACTGGATTCTTCCGGCATATCGTAATCCGAGAAATTCTGTTCAGCTTCTTTTTCCTGAAGTTCTTTGATGCTTAATGACAGGCGTTTATCTTCTTTGTTGACGTCCAGTACTTTCACCTGAACTTCTTCACCTTCGCTGAGCACCTCATTTGGTGTAGCGATATGCTTGTGGGCAATTTGGGAAATATGGACAAGTCCCTCGACACCAGGCAATACCTCAACGAAAGCGCCATAGCTGACAAGACGTTTGACTTTGCCGTCATGGACGGAGCCTTTTGGTGCTTTTTCTTCAATCTCATCCCAAGGACCCGGTAAAGTATCTTTGATTGAGAGTGAAATTCGTTCCGCATCACGATCAACCGAAAGCACTTTGACTTTTACTTCCTGGCCTTCTGTTACTGCATCTGAAACCTGGTCGATGTGTTCATGTGAAAGTTGGGAAATATGGACAAGACCATCCACACCGCCAATATCAACAAATGCGCCGAATGATGCAATTCGCTGGACTTTCCCTTCGATCACATCACCCGCCTCGATGTGTTCCATGACTTCCATTTTATGTGACTCTTTTTCTTTTTCAATAACTGCGCGATGAGAAAGGATCAGGCGATTATTTTCCTTTTCCATTTCGACTATTTTAAAGGTCATTACTTTCCCTTTGTAATCTTCAAATGACTCGACAAAATAATCTTCCACCAGCGAAGCCGGAACAAATCCGCGGACACCAAGATCGACCACCAGGCCGCCTTTGACAACGTCCTTAACTTCCGCTTCAATGATTTCACCAGAGTTAAATTTTTCTTCTAACTTATCCCATGCTTGTTCGGCGTCCACTTTACGTTTGGATAAAACAAAGTTTTCGTCTTCCACTTTCGTTATCACCAGATCAAGTATGTCGCCCACCTGAACTGAATCTGACGCTTTTTCAATATGGAGGCTCGATAACTCACTGATTGGAATAACACCATCAAAAGGTGCACCTTCGATTGTAACGGTTACTGCTTTTTCTTCAATTTTAGCAACTGTACCTTTTACGTGATCTCCAGTTTGGAACTCACTGTTTTCCATCATGTTCATTTCCTCAGACATAAGTAGCCCTCCTTCACAAACTATCCAATTTCTATTTTATGCGAATTCTCTAATAAAAACAAAAATTAACCCTTATTTATTTGTGTTTTCATCAAGAAGCTTCTGGATACTTGCCATGATAACAGCTGTCACTTCTTCCGCCGAGGCTTTCTGTTCACGGTATGGCGCCATTAAAACCGGATCGCCATATACCACTTTCACTTTGCGGAATGGTTTATAAGGGCCGATGATGGCACATGGCATGACATCTGCATTGCCTCTGAGCGCAAAAAAACCAGCACCGCTCAGCCCTTTTTTCAACACAGCATCAGTAGATCGCGTGCCTTCGGGAAACAATCCCACAACCTCGCCGTTTTTCAAAATTTTAAGGGCGCTTCTCAGGGCTTCTCTGTCGCTCATCCCTCTTTTAACCGGGAACGCATTTACCTGCGGAAGAAGGCGGCCAAGAATCGGCAAATTAAACAATTCTTCCTTCGCCATGAAATGCACCGTCCGAGGAGAAGTCATTCCCACTACCGGCGGATCAAGTGCATGAATATGGTTTGAACAAAGAAGGATTCCACCTTGCTTCGGAAACTTCTCCGTGCCCACGATTTCAAATCTGTAAAGAGGGGTTAAAGCAGTTTTGACCAAAACTTTTCCGAATGTATATAAATTCACTTTACTTCAACCTCTCTTCCGCTAATTTTAAAATATCTGCTGCAGCCTGCTCAATCGTCAAATTCGTCGTATCGAGGTACAACGCGTCTTCCGCCTGGCGCAACGGGGAAACTTCCCGCTCACTGTCCATTTTGTCGCGAGCTGCTATTTCTTTCTGTAAATCTTCAAGGGGCGTATCAAATCCTCTTTTGGTATTTTCAACATACCGGCGTCTTGCGCGTTCTTCCACCGTAGCCGACATAAACACTTTCAACTCAGCTTTTGGCAGGACGTCAGTGCCGATATCACGGCCATCCATCACGACACCTCTTCCGGATGCAAGCTGCTGCTGCAACTCCACCATCCGTTTCCTGACGGATTCATGGGAAGCAATCAGCGAAACCGAATTCGTAACGGATTGTGAACGAATATCTTCCGTTACATTTTTGCCGTCTAAAAACACAAGCTGTCCTTCTTCCGAAGGCTGCAGGTCTATCTGTGTGTTTCTCAATAAGTTGCCAGTTTGTTCACTGCTCGCCAGATCGATGCCGGCGTTTAAAGCTTTTAACGTAATGGCACGATACATCGCACCCGTATCAATATAGATATAGCCAAGTTTTTCTGCCACTATTTTTGCAATCGTGCTTTTACCGGCCGCAGCTGGACCGTCAAGCGCTATTTGAATGGATTTCATCAAAAAAAGTCACCTCATCATATGTATTCAACATATTTTAACATAAGAAAAGCGACTGCGCCCGTTCAGCTCTGAAAGGCGTAAGGCAAACCAGCGAAGTGGCGGTTTTTGCACTAAAGAAAAAAACCCGGAATCTCCGGTCCCATTTCCGGGCCGAAAACTCAAGGCAGTTTGGAATTTCTATGATGGTAATGAGACAGTGACAATAAATGGGCCTGCTTCACTTTTTTTAAGCCAAACCACCAAAGGAACAGCATGAACGGCGCTGCTCCGGCCAAAAAATTATCGTTGAAGTAGAGGCTTGCATTATACAGGATATGCAGCACAAGCGGAATAAATAAGGCCAGGAACAGCCATTTATGTTCGACGCCCGCATGGGAGAATTTCGCTTTTCCAAAGTAATAGCCCATCACAACTCCGAATAACGCATGGCTCGACACCGGCAATAACGCTCTGATAAATGCTATATCCGTGCCAAACTCAAGCAGATAAAGGATGTTTTCCACTGTTGCAAAACCCAGCGACACACTTGCACCGTAAAGAATTCCATCATATGGATCTTCAAAATCCACGTGACGGAAAATAGCGATCAATAAAACCAGCCATTTAAAAAACTCTTCGATAATACTTGGGAACAATATATAATTCGTCAATATATGGCTGAACACTTGTTCTTCATTAAATACATATTGAAGAAACAGGATAGGAAATGTCAGAACGGCTCCGTAGATAAAACTTTGAAATAATAATCTTGATGGCTCCTGTGAAAACTGATCGCGCAGATAAAAATAACTGAATAATGCCAGGCTAGGAGCTATCGCTGCAGTTAATAAAATGATCATCGTGATGCTCCTTTGCTCAAAGTATCTTCAGTATATCACGATATATTGGGAATTTTTTGCTCATTTCCAAATTGTTCTAGACAGAAAATGTCAGCTCATCCACTCCTGCGGAAGAAGCCAGTACGACCGCCAGTTTGATACGGGCTTTTTTGCTGTCATAATCACTTCCGAGAAATACCCCTTGGGCCAAAAGATCATGAGCACTGCCCGGATAGCCATAGGATGGGTAGACATGGCCTTCTTCAGCGCTGGTCGACAAGATGACAAACACACCGGATTTCACAGCTCCCGCAATCGACTCAACCATATGGGGTGAAACCTGTCCCCTGCCGGCCGCTTCCAGAATAATGCCTGCAGAACCGCCTTTTACGAGCATATCAATCATATATCCGTCCTGGCCTGAATGGCATTTCACTATATCAACCCTCGGCAAATCCTCTGTGATCTTATGTATTTCACGATAAATCGGCTTTTGATAGACCCTGACTTTATCATTGTCAATAATCCCCAGATAGCCGTGCCCAAAAGAGTCGAATCCTTGCAGATTGCTCGTATGAACTTTTTTCACGTATTTGGCCGAATAGATCCGTTCGTTGAAAACCACCACTGTTCCCACATCCCGGAGTGTAAGATCAACCGCCGCGTTAATGGAATTTCTCAGATTCGAATAAACATCGGTCCCCACTTCTTCCGGTGAGCGCTGAGACCCAGTAACGACGACTGGGCGACTGTCATCCAATGTCAAATCAAGGAAAAATGCTGTTTCCTCCAAAGTGTCTGTGCCATGTGTCACCACGACCCCGCTGACCGATTCATCCAAAAATTCCTGTTCAACTGCCTTTTGGATTTCCAGCATCTGTTCAAATCCAATATGCATGCTGGGCAGTTGGAAAACATCTATGACATTCACTTCGATATCCTCGGGAAGCTGGCATAACTCCGCCAGCTCCTTGCCGGAAATTGCGCCTGATTTCAACAGCCCTTTTGAAATTTCGCGGCTTGCGATCGTTCCACCTGTTGTGATCAATGATACTTTTTTCTTCATACGGGTATATCTCCTTCCGATGCTTTTAATTCTATTATTTTCTATATAAATTGAACTAAAGAATTTCACTTTATAAATCGCTTTGGCGCTTTGGACAAGGCAAAGATAATGCTCCTGCGCAAGCTCGTCGCAAAGGAGGTGCCATCTTTGCCTCCCGCAATAAGTCGAGAAGAGCACTCGTCCTTTGCTCCTTTGGCATTCGCCTGCGCTTAGGAAACTCTCTAAAGATATGGAGCAAAACAGCGAAGACGCCATGGGGACCAAGCGAAGTGCTGAGATCCACTCGGGCGAAGTGAAACGAGACCGAGTTAGCTCAGCGCGAGCCCCCAGGCAAGCGAAGCTGTTTTGCGCAATATCGGCTGCTTTAGAATATTAGTTCAACACATATAGCTCCTTTATTCACTCAATTCAATCTCCAAATTCCCTACCACGAATCGCTTCTGCAATCTGCAATCCGTGAAATCGGCCGTTTTCGATGAATATTTCGTTGGCATTATTGCCTGCTGCAATGACGCCTGCGATGAACAGTCCGTCCACTCCGGTTTCCATGGATACCTCGTCAAATTCCGGTCGGCCGGAAGCCGGATCCAGAACAATGCCCATGCTCTCCAAAAATTCATGATTGGGATGATAGCCGATCATCGCGAAGACAAAATCATTTTTGATGAATTCCTTCCGGTCATCCACTGTCAGTTCAACGCTATCTTCCGTAATCCCGTCGACCATCGAATCGAACAGCATCCGTATTTCACCTTTACGGACCAAGCCATCAAATTCCGGAAGGATCCAAGGCTTGATGCTCTTGGAATAGCTCGTTCCGTGATAAGAAACCGTAACCCGGCTGCCAGCCTTATGCAATTCCAGTGCCGCATCAACAGCGGAGTTTTTTCCGCCGATGACCAATACATCCTGATTGAAATAGGGATGGCCTTCCTTGAAATAATGCATCACTTTCGGAAGTTCAGCCCCTTCGACTTCCAATGCGTTCGGCTGGTCATAATATCCCGTTGCAGCCACCACGTATTTGGAGCGGTAGACCCCTTTTGTCGTGGTGATTGTGAAATCGTCGTCTTTGCTGACCGAAATTACCGTTTCATAAGGCCTTACATCAATGCCGGACATCGTTACCGCATTGCGGTAATAAACAAGCGCCTGATTTCTTCTCGGCTTTCTTTCTTCCGTTATAAACGGAATGCCGCCTATGGATAAACGCTCACTGGAGCTAAAAAAGGTCTGGTGAGTCGGATATTGATAGATTGCATTGACCACATTGCCTTTTTCGATGACAACGGCCTGAAGCCCCGCTCGTTTCAATTCCATAGCGGCAGAAAGGCCACATGGACCACCGCCAATAATTACAACATCTGTTGTTTCCATTCCCGCCAACTCCTGCCAATCGAATTTCTTTATCTATATCAGCATAAAAGATTTTGCTCATCAATGCCACTCGCCAAAGCGTTAAATCATCTCCGGATAAATATCCAGTACATGATATTGGGCTTCGGCGCCCAACCGCAGGGGAAGGGTACTCGTACCGTAGCCATTGGTGATGAGTTCATACCTTGAACCGCTTTTTTTCAATGAACCATTTTTATATAACCCGATTTTGCCCAGTCGGATTTGGCCGCCGTGCAAATGGCCTGCCATTAACAGCTGGGGATTGCCGGCTGGATGCAGAAATTTAAAAATAGCGGGCGTGTGTGCAGCAAATAGCACCGTGTCTTCTTGTTGTACATCGGCAAAAGCTTTTTCCAGTTTAATTTCCCGGTCACCAAAATAATCAATGCCGACTAATTTCAAATGGGCTTGCCCGAATAATTCAACCGATTCATTATCCATAACCTTCACATTAAAATGATCAAGTAATTTGCGGAGCTTGCGCTCTCCCACATTTTGGTCATGATTGCCCCACACAAAATATGCCGGTGCGGCTCCGGTCAAAACCCGCAAATTGTGGGCTGTCCTCTTCAACGGCACTCCCCGCTCAGTCAAATCTCCACCGATGATGATGGCATCGGCCCGAAAATCGAGAAAGTCTTCAGGCAACTTTTGGCGGTGAATGTCCGCGATGAAAACCACGCGGAAAGGATGAAACCCTTTTGTCGTCTTCAATTTGATGCGGTGTCGCCGTTCTTTGATATTATTCGCATTTCTCGCCATGGAAAGTAGCAGGACTGCTGCTGATATGATTCCCGTGCCCAAGATGTATTTCATATGCACCATTCCTCCAACCAATAAAGAGGCATAAGCAAATTCTGCTTATGCCTCTTTATTTTGCTATTAATCCTCTGAAATATCCAGTACACGGAATCCGGATTTCTCGAGTTCCTTGACGAATTTATCAATATTATCTTTTTTGCGGATCTTCAGTACAATTCTTCGAACAAGTTTGTCGGTTTCATCAAATGTAACCAAGGAGATTACCGATTCTTTGTACTTCTCGATTAATTCTCCGAGGCGACCGATACGGCCTTCCGATTCCACAGCGGTAAATGTGATCCGGTAACCGGACTTCTTCATCCCGAAAGCGCTCTGCAGCTGATTTACCAGGTCAAAACGGGTGACGATTCCAAGAAATTCCCCTTCTTCCACTACGGCAATGATTGGGAAATCACTCAATTCTACCAGCGCCTTCTCGTAAACGTCATCCACACTGAGAAAAACATCTTCGTTCACAAAAATATCTTCGATTTTGGTAGACCTTATGTAGTCTTCCTTGCTCTTTTCTGCATTGAAAAAGGCTTTATAAGCGTGGTACCAGGTGAAAATGCCTTTGAACTGATTTCCTTCAACGACCGGCAGCGCATCAACCGAGTACTCTTCCAATAAATCCAGTCCAACTTGAACCGATTCCCCCGGACTGACTGTATAACATTTTTCTTTTTTGATCATTGCGCTCTTTACGAACATTTGCCCACTCCTCGTTTCTGTATCTTATATTTCTATTGAATACCCTCTTTTAAGGCAAAATTAACGTTTGCCCCGGGTAGATTTCGTTGGAGCCTAAGCCATTGGCCTGTTTGATCTTTTCAACTGCAGCGCCAGCTCCCGATGCTCCGTAATTATTGACAGCTATGCGATACAAAGTTTCTTGTTCTTTGACGATGACCGTTTTACGTTCTGAATTCGCCTCTTCTGCTGGCTCATCCGGCGCAGCTGCAGGTGTTTCTTCTGCAGGAGCTTCTGTTTCTGCAGGCTTCTCGGTTTCTGCAGGTTCTGTCGGCTCTTCAGCCGGTTCTTCTTTTACAATTTTCTCAGGTTTCTCTTCTTTTTTCACAGCAGCATCAGAAGATTGTTTGTCCTCTTCCGCCTCTTCAGTGTTGTCAGAATCTTCCTCTTCCAATTCTTCCGGAACAAGGACTTCGGATTTCTCGGATGGTGACGTCTTTTCAAAGCTCACTTCGTTTTCATTTTCCGCACCGATCAACGTATCATCCGGCACATAAAAGAAAGCTACATATATTAAAATCGAAACTGGGATGAGGATAAAAATAAAAAATAAGCCCGGCAATAAGAGATTTCTGCGCTGAGGGGATTTTTGTTTTCCGGGTTGCCGGTGCGCTCTCCGTGACAGAGTTGACGTGTTTTCTCCATTGATTTCCTGGCGGTCCCTTTCCAGGGATTCCCGATAATTTTTTTTGTCCATATGTGAATTACCCCATTCTTATCTAATATCTCCATTATGACGAAAAAAGTCCCATTTGTAAATGCCATAATAATACATTATTAACATGATAATATAGCCTGTAAACGACTTTCCCATGTTTCTGGAATCTCGATAACGACTTTATTTCTAATTTCCAAAATACGATTATAATCCAGTCCGTCATTGACACAGCAGTTCGGGGGCTTGTCTTCCAGTTTCTGATCAAAGCTTTCGACCAGATATTCCCTGATGCAGCTATTGATTTCCACCAATTTCCTGATTTTATCCGCTTGCCTTATTTTTTCAATTTTTTGCTGTTCGATTTGGTGCATCGTCTCTTTTTCAGAAATCAGGTTTTTCCAGTAGGATACAACTTTTAGCGAGGTCTCCCTGACAATACCCATTTCCACCAATTGGGCAGAGTTATCGCCGCTTTGGTAAATTTCCCTGATTTCGTTCCTTGTCGGCAGGTCATCAAGTATAAGGCTTTGGAGCAATTCTTCGTCTCCCTTTGCATAAAGCAGCGTGGCGAGTGCCGGGCTGCCATCCCTTCCCGCTCTGCCCACTTCCTGGACATAGCCTTCAATGGATGTCGGGATCTGAAAATGGATCACATGACGGATATCCGGAATGTGAACTCCCATGCCGAATGCGTTTGTCGAACAGACCCATTCCAATTCACCATTCTGAAATTGCTGCTGCACAAAAATCCGATCCTGATGCTCCATGCCCCCGTGATAATAAGCAGTTCGGATGCCGGCCAAATTCAGCAAACCGGATAATTCCTGGGATTTTTTCCGTGTTCCGGCGTATATGATGCCGGGTCCCTTATTGTCAGCGACAAAGGAAGACAGCCAGGCCAATTTTTCATTGCCATTGGCAAATTTCCGGATGTCATAAGCGATGTTTTTCCGATCCATCGGATGGCTGTAAATGAAAGGATCGGTGATCTTCAGGTATTTTTTTATTTCCTCCGTTACTTTTGATGTGGCGGTGGCAGTGAGCGCCAGCACTCGCGGATATCCGATGGCTGGCAAAATTTCTGCGATCCGCAAATAATCCGGCCGGAAATCGAATCCCCATTGTGAAATGCAATGCGCTTCATCAGCGACCAATAGCGCAATCCGGACCTCTCCCAGCTTTTTTTTGATATAAGGCTGAACAAGCATCTCCGGTGAGACAAAAATGAAGCGGTAATTGCCGAGATTGTTCAGCACGTACATCCGTTCCTGGGGATCAAGGAAGGAATTGATCGCCGTCACCGATTTTTCACCCATTTTCTTTAATTGGGCCACCTGGTCCTGCATTAAGGACAACAGCGGCGAGACGATCAAAACGCTTCCTTCGAGCAGATGAGCAGGCAGTTGATAACACATTGATTTGCCAAGCCCCGTCGGAAGCAGGGCTATAACATCCTGACCGGCAAGAATTTTTTCAATCACTTCTTTTTGGCCAGGCCGAAATGAGGAAAAGCCATAAGTTTTCAGGAGTGTTTCTTCCAAATTCATCCGTTTTCCCCCTTAGTGGCCAAAGCCAGCCGAATTTGAAAATAAGATGCTTCCGGTACTTGCTCTTTTATATCCCTCAGCCTTTTGGTGTTGTTTTCCTGACTGACTGAGACGATCCTGCTGAACAGGGAGTTGTCCATGAAAGCGAGAATATCAAAGCCGGGGTCATTCATGGCCAGTTCGACAAAATGATCTTCAATCGTACTTGTTTTCAACCCGCGAAGCGCAGCAATTTCTTCCAGCGTACGGCCGTTCCTGAAATAACCTTCTGTCCGTTTGGCAGTCTCTGTCAAAGACGATTGTTGAATGACCCCCTCCAGCAAGATTTTCAACATAGGAAAGTTGCCGGATTCGATGGCTTCCATCCATCCGTGCAAGGTTTCAATGGCCTGCAGCTGAACATCAATAATGCCCTGCCCACTCGCGAGGGAAATTTGCTCCCACGTCAGCCCACCGAGTTTGTGTCCTGAAAGGCGCTGCATCACAATCATCTTTTGCTGATTGTCCACTTTTACTAAAGCGAGGCTGTCCGCAATTTCCTGCCTGAACCGTTGGCAGCTTTCAGCCTGTCGAAAATCAATTCTTGCGAGATAGGATTTAACCCAGCGCTGAATATCATCCGCGATAACGACGGGTTCAAACACCCTGCTGTTTTGATGAATGTGAGAGAAAGTTTGAACAGCGAGAGATAAACGGGCCATAAACAATTGTTCTTTCCCCCGGTACTTCCAGCCATTTAATAAGTTTGGCGCCGGATTATAGGTTCCCGCCTTTTCGGTAACCCGCACAACCTCGACATCAACCACGATCAACCCTTCCTCAAAGAGGGTTTGCACCGCTTTGTCGTAATCCCTTTTTTCCAGCCGGGGCAGCAGCCCAAAAAATGGATGGAGCTTATAATAGCCGATATCCTGAATGGTCTGGCCGGACTTTTTTCCTTTTAACAAGTGATAGGGAGAGGAAATGGTCCGCTCGCCGTCCACAGCTTTTAAAATAATGATAAGAATGTCTGCAAATAACAAGACTGCTCCCCCTAGCGGTTTATGGTTGAAAAACTGAACAAACTTCTTTAGAATGAATACGATAGTATAACTGAACTTGTTCGGAGATAAAGGAGAGGAATAATATTATGGCTAAGTATACCATTGTCGATAAAGATACTTGTATCGCCTGTGGCGCCTGCGGAGCTGCGGCACCTGATATTTATGATTATGATGATGAAGGAATCGCTTTTGTTATCCTAGATGATAACATGGGGAACACGCAAGTTCCAGACGAGTTGGAAGAAGACATGGAAGATGCTTTCGAAGGCTGTCCTACAGATTCCATCAAAGTTGCGGACGCTCCGTTTGAAGGCGACGCCTTAAAATATGAAGACTGATAATAGTTCGGCTTGAATGCTTCGGGAATATTTTTCTCGGAGCATTTTTTTATTGCGGAAATCAAGAAGAGCCAGTGGGACAAGCATCGCTTGTTCCACTGGCTCTATTCATTTAGGCCCACAAAGCCGCTGAAATTAATTTGTTAAGACTGATAGAACAATCGCTGCTGTTCAATCCACCTGTGCATACTGGTGAACATGAGCAGAACCACTGACGTCAATAGGATGCCTTTGATCAGATTGAACGGCAAAATGCCCAATACAATCGTTCCGAACAACGCGTTGCCCGTTTCGGCAGGCATATTCAGGAAGTACGTATACATTGGCAGAAAGACCAGATAATTGAGCACACTCATACCAATTGCCATTGACAAGGTACCTGCGGCCAAACCGAATGCCATTCCTTTTTTAGTCGATAGTTTGCGGTAAATAAAATACACCGGCATGAAAAATAGGATGCTCGTTGCAAAGTTTGCCAGATGGCCTACAGGCACACCGGTTGGGCTTCCCTGGAACAGCCAATCCAACGTGTTCTTGAAAAAGGCGACGAGTATGCCGGCAACCGGCCCCATCGTGACTGCTGCGATTACTGCCGGTACATCACTGAAATCCACTTTCAAAAATGGTGGCAATGCCGGCAATGGGAAGTTGAAAAGCATCAGTATAAATGAAATACTGCTCAGCATCCCGATTACAATCATTGACTGTAATTTTTTGTTCTTCATATTCCTCTCTCCTTGTCGTGATTCACCAGAAGAAAGGCTTGGAACATGCGTTTACAAACAAAACCCCTCAAGCGAAAGATCACTTAAGGGAGAAAAGGCACACTTAATAAGCGTTCCGTTTAGAGTAAACGACACACATCCGCACCTCCACCTTCTCCCATCCAGACTATACTGTCGGCTTTGGAGTCTCACCAAATCCTGCGTTTTACGGCTCGCGGGCTTATGAACAATTGTTCAATTACCGCCGGTAGGGAATTACACCCTGCCCCGAAGATGAATCGATATTTTATTGTATTACACTATAATAATAAGTGAAAAAAGATGCCTTGTAAACAGCTTTGCTTACAAGGCATCTTTTATCTAATTTGTAAAGTTGAAGCAATCAGCCAACAACACCGATATTCCGCAAAACAGCTTCGCTTGCCAAAACCCGTGCTCCTGCATCGCTGCGCTAGCTTCGTCGCAAAGACTCGGCCGAACTACCTTCGGCCAACTCTTGGCTCGCGCTGAGCTAACTCGGTCTCGTTTCACTTCGCCCGAGTGGATCTCAGCACTTCGCTTGGTCCCCATGGCGTCTTCGCTGTTTTGCTCCATATCTCTCGAAATCCCATTCACCGGCTGCGTAGCCGATGTTCACAAGTGGTCTTTCTGCTTATTGCGGCAGCTATGGATGCCATAAATTGACGGCGACACTTTTACGACAAGCTGTACTCAGCACTCTTATATATGCAAATTCTTTAAGCCAGTTTAATTATTTAATTCCATCAAATTGATTCCTGCGGGTACCGGCAAGGGTTCGGTGAAATCGAATCTGTCCCAGCTTTCGGCTGCGGTGTTGTCCAGCACAAGCTCTTTGCCGAACGAATCAGCCGCCAGAGCCATCCCTTCAATCATGCGCATGGCACCCTCATAATCGTGTGACCCGAAGTCGATTGCTTCGCTAAATGCCACAGTTACGGTCTCTTCCGTTTCCGACACCGCGTAATCCATTTCAGCCGGAATCAGGGAAGAATAGAGATCATTCGGAGATGATTTCATCGCTTCCAAAGCCTCTACTGCATTTTCATACGGCATATCGTAGCCCGGCGTTAAATGGCTGTCACCATTTGGTGTGGCATACGAATAGTAAGCAATATTCCGGATTTCAGGATTGATTGGTCCAACGGGTCCCATCTGGTCAAATTCCGCAGCTTCTCCTGCTTCATTGACAATGGAAATTTCAGTTGCACCGGAGAAACTGGCCGACAGCGAATTGAAATAGACCGTCACTGCGGCTGACGCCATATCATAGCTGTGGTCATCCGGCAGCGTATGTTCAATAATGCCTTCAGCTGTTGCTGCGATCGTACCGCTGTATGGATGATAATCATTAAAACCCAAAGCTTCTTCATCCAGTTGCGCTGCATAGTAATTATAAAGTTCAGCAGCGTCCACATCAGTCGTTCCAAAATCTGCCTGCAGCTGTTCATCGGAAATGAGGAAAGAAACGGGAATAACCAATGCGTTTTCGGTCAGGCCAAGTGTCAACAAGGTATTTCCGGCGAGGTCTTCCGCATACACTGAAGCAGCGCCTGAAGACTCTTCTTCTTGCATGGCGGTAAATGTCTCGCCTTCCCCCGATTCTTCCGCTCCCTCTGAAGAATCGGTTTCGGCTGAATCACCAAGGTCGTCATTTTCGACTGCTGCTGAATTGCTGTCGGCACTTTCTCCCGAACTTTCAGAGCCGCTCATATCCGTGGCAGAGTCGTTGCCGTTTTGTCCTAAGGTTGAAGCCAACAATACTCCAAACGTGATAAAGGCCAACGCTGCCACCAACATGGGAACCCAGCGCTTCGGCTTGTTATTCGGTTTATGGTCATTTTTCAGACGCTTGTAAACTTCATCTTTCGGACGTTCGTCTTTAATAGCGGGGAAATCCCTTAACAAATTTTCGATGTGGTCATCATCCCATTTGTTATTCGGCATTTTGCAATCCCCCTTCCTTTGCAGTTAATTTTTGGCGCAGGGATTTTATGGCGCGGTGTTGGGTCGTTTTAACTTTCCCTTCCGACCATTCAAGGATCTCGGCTGTTTCAGCTATGGACAGGTCCTGGAAAAAACGCATGAGGACAACCATTTTCTGGTCGCCTGTGCAAGTATCCAATGCTTTATATAATGAGAGCTTGTCTTCATTCAATAAAGAAATTTCTTCCGGCAAGCGCTCAGAAGAGGTCAATTGCTGCGTTTCCCAATCAAAATGTTCCATGGCATGCTTCTGCCTCACAGAAGCTTTCCGGAAATGATCGATTGCTACATTTTTTGCGATGGAAAAAAGCCAGGTCTTCTCCGTGCTTTTTCCTTCGAACCGGTCATATGCCCGAAAAACCCGAATATATACTTCATGCATCAGATCTTCTGCAATATGGCGGTTTTTGACCAGATAAATCAGGAATTGGAAAACGTCCTGATGATACTGGTCATATAGCCTGTGGAAAACGGAGTCATTCATATACTCCCCCCGTTCTTAAAATTAGTCGTTTTATGTCGAATAAAGTTACATCTTTTTCAAAGGCAACAGGAAATAAAACGAAGTCCCTTGCCCCAGCTCACTTTCAACGTCGATCATGCCGTCATGAGCTTTCACAATATTACCCGCTATCGCAAGACCAAGGCCTGTTCCGCCCTTGCCGAGCGTCCGCGCTTTGTCCGCTTTATAGAATCTTTCAAAGACAAAAGCCAAATCTTCCGGCGGGATGCCAGAGCCGGTATCATTGACCGAAATTTTGGCGAAAGTGCCTTGCTTCTCAGCTTTGACAATCACTCTACCGCCTGCAGGTGTATGGCGCAATGCATTATCGATCAGATTGGTCATCACCTGCTCAATCCGGTCTTCATCCAGTTCAGCAGCTGTCCAATCATCGATTGCGGTTTCAAACAGCAATTCAATTTCAGCTTCTTTCGCCGCCTGGGAAAATTTCAGCGTCATCCGCTCAATCACGCCATTCAATTGAACGACTGTTTTATAGAGCCTCATCTGGCCGGACTCGAGCCTTGCCAAATTCAACAGGTCGGTAACAAGGCGTCCCATGCGCTGAGATTCCTCGTAAATAATTTTCGTCATTTCCTGGCGTTCTTCTTCGGATGCTCCCACATCGTCAAGAAGTGCTTCACTATAACCCTGGAGCATCGCTATCGGTGTACGCAATTCATGCGAAACATTGGCGATAAAGTCTTCCCGCAGCTTTTCCAGTTTATGCTGTTCGGTCATATTATGAAGCACGGCGACAGCACCGCGCACTGATTCGCCGCTATACAAAGGGCTGAAAGAAATGGCGTAATAGGCGCCTTCAATTTCAAGCTCTTCTTCGACCTCTTCCTCAAAATGCAGGACATGGTCAAGCATATGCAACAGTTCGACCGGCAGGGGCTTGTCATCCGGAATGGTTTTCTTGAGCACCCAATACTCCAGAAGCTTTTCAGCAGGTGGATTGCTCAACAGGACGGTTTTATCCTGATTGAATGTTATGACCGCATCCGCCATCGATGTCAGGATGCTTGATAATTGTTCCTTCTCCTGGCTGATGACTTCCAGATGATGTTTCAATTGGGCGCCCATCTGGTTGAACGCCGTTGCGAGCTGGCCGATTTCATCTTTTGAAGTGGATTTCACCCGGGTATCGAAATTCCCTTTCGCCAGTTCAAATGCACCTTCCCGCATGTTGCGGAGCGGTGAAGTGATGCGGGAAGATAAGAAAAATGCAAAAAACGTTGTAAGCAATAAGGCGATAAAGGCAGACAGGAATACGATATTCGTCGTTCTTTCCGCTGTCCGGTCCATAACTTCCAATGATTGGTAAATAAAGACGGTGCCGTGCATTTCTTCACTCGTCTGCAACGGGCTCGCCAAAACGATGTAGGATTCCATCGTGTCTTCGTCCGTCAAAGAAGGCAGCAACATTTGCTTCATTACCGATTCATCACTTTCAAAGACTATTTGAAAATCCTCTTCATTTAGAATCCGTTCCCGAATTCCCTCTCCGTTCATGCCATCATGCAAATAATAACTGCTTTCATAAGGGACTTCTGCAATTACCGCATTTGTCTCGGGTCCCAGTATATCGTCAATGATGCTCATAGATATATCCAGGTTGTCATGGTCATTAAAAATGCGGGCAATTGTTGCAGCTTCCTTATTCAAAGTCTCTTCGACTGTTTCGCTGTGGTAATTACCCATAAATTCCAGCAGCAGCACAGTGACAATAAAAAGAACAAAGGAAACGAGAAGCAATATGGTGATCCACAGCTTCCCGACTACACTATTCCATATTCTATTCATTGCCAACCTCGAATTTATAACCTACTCCCCAAACGGTGACAATCATTTTTGCCGCCGACTCCGAAACCCGGTTCAATTTTTCACGCAGGCGTTTCACGTGGGTATCAACAGTCCGTAAATCACCAAAGAAATCGTAATGCCATACTTCTTTCAGCAGGTGTTCCCGGTCAAAAACCTTGTCCGGTGCTTTGGCAAGGAAATAGAGCAATTCATATTCTTTTGGAGTCAGATTTACTTCTGTGCCATCTGCGGTCACCCGGTGGGCATCATGATCGATCGTCAAATGTGGAAAAACGACGAGGTCTTTGGAAACAGTCGAATTGGCCGATGGAGAATAAGCCGCTGACCGGCGAAGAATCGCTTTTACCCTTAATATCACTTCACGTGGACTGAACGGTTTCACGATATAATCATCCGCCCCCGATTCAAAGCCTTCAATCCGATTTCCTTCTTCGCCTTTTGCAGTAAGCATGATGATCGGTGTCATTTTCGTTTCACGCAATTCGGTTGCCACTTCAATGCCGTCTTTTTCCGGCATCATCAGATCCAGCAGAATGCAATGGTAATCTTTATCAGTCGCCATCTCTAGCGCCTGTATGCCATTTTCCGCTTCTTCCACAAGATAGCCTTCCCGCTCAAGATACATTTTTAACAATCTTCGGATCCTTTCTTCATCGTCAACCACCAATATAGTAATTTCCTCAGACATCCTAATCCCTCCAACTTTCTTCTATTCTTTCATTGTACCGATAACATTTCCAAAAATAAATAAAAATGGGTTTCTTCTATTATAAATGGTGAGTCTTAGAAAAAAAGCGGGCGGAGAAAGTAATGCTTTTTCTCCGCCCGCTTTCCAGACCCTAAAATTGGTTTTTTATATTATATGCATTATCAAATTACGCGTAAGAATGCAGCCCGGCAATAATCAGGTTGACTGCCACAAGGTTGAACATGATAATGGCAAATCCAATAACAGCAAGCCATGCTGATTTCTCGCCTTGCCAGCCTCTGCCCAGGCGGAGATGGAGGTAAGCGGCATAGAACAGCCACGTAATAAGTGCCCACACTTCTTTCGGATCCCAGCCCCAGAAACGGGACCAGGCGATTTGCGCCCAAATCATGGCGAAAATCAACGCACCGAGTGTAAATAGCGGGAAGCCGATAATTACTGCACGATAATTGATTTCATCCATCAATTGCAAATTGACATTTTTGACGAATGGTTTGAAGATCGCCGCAATGCGTTTCCGTGCGATTAAGCGAATGAGCCAGTAGAGCACTGTACCAACAATCAGTGACCAAAGCATTGTCGTCACTTTTCCTGCGTGAACGATAGGAGGTGTTTCAAATAACGGTGTCATTGCCCCTTCGGTTAAAGCTGTATATTGGTTCATACCGGCAATCGGAGGCATATTATACGTGATTGACAGTTCAGTATCTTCCTGATCGATATAAGTGAAATCAGCCTCATAACCCGTTAAGGTGAAATAGCTGTTTACTGCGACAAAGCCGAGCACAATGACCAATGAATACATCATCGCCTCCAGCCAAAAACGCTGTTTCGATTTTTTATTCATGTCAACGACTTTCAGCAGATAAATTAAACCTGCTCCGGCACTGATCGCCAGAACGCCTTCAGCAATAACTACTGTGCTGACGTGAATCGCCAGCCAGTTTGTCTGCAGCGCCGGAATCAGCGGACTGACCTCGCGCGGGAACATGCTGGCAAAAGCGATGATCAATAAAGCAACGGGAAGCACGACCATGCCGAGCACCGGTGTTTTATAAAGCAGGTAAATGATGATAAATCCACCAACCAGCGTCATGCCGAAAGCTGTCGTGAATTCAAACATATTGCTAAGCGGCGCATGGCCCGTAGCTATCCAGCGGGTGATAAAATAGCCGAGATGGGATAGAAACCCGATAACTGTGACGATAAAAGCGATATTGCCCCAGCGGCCTTCAGATTTAAATGATCCTTCCTTATTGCCTTTGACTGCCCCACCAAAAACGATGGAGGCAATCAGGTACGCTATGAAAGCGACGTACAGTAAATTCGAACTCATATCTGCCCATGTCATGACAATTCATCACCTTCCATTTTCTGCTCTTTCTTCAGCTTTTCCTGTTTCTCGATTTCTTCCTGCTGGTCAGTATATGGAGGAAGTGATGCATAGTCGGAAACCTGGTCAAGATCTTTCTTTAAGCCAAACCAGTTCTTATTGGTGTGACCGGCTAATATAACCGATCCATCCTCCTGCTGTTGAATCCAGAAGCGGCGATGATTGAAATACATCCCCTGAGCCACACCGATCATAAAGATCAACCCCCCGAGACCAAGGATCGGCAAAGTTTTGTCTTTTCGAACCGTCAAGCCGGATACATCCCGGGTTTCAGCTGACTGGAATGTCAATTTATACTGATTATCCGCTAAAGGTTCAATTGTGTTCTGAATGACGATAAAGCTGACTTCACCATCCGGAGTTTCAGGAGTGAACATTCTTACAAGGAAACCGGGATTGTTCGGCACCGGTGTAGCGGTTTGGGGTTCACCCTCATCAAAGCCTGAAAAATCAGGATAATAGCCCAGAAGATCAACACTCGCACCGTCACCTAAATCATATGATTTATCCGGGCTCACCAGATCCACCGTAAACGTACCCAGTGAATCTTCTGTTTCCTTATTTGTCAGATCAAAGGTCATTGCTCTCAATTCGTTCTGACGGAAATCCATCTGGTAGACCGCATAGCCATCGAATTTCAAAGGCTGATTGACGCGAATCGCATGTTCTTTTACAACTTCCATATCATCATTGGCTCCTGGAATGCTTCCTTCAGGCGACTCATACAGCACGATATCTGTTTGATAGTTTTTCGCTACAGAACCCACTCGTTCTATTGCTTCTTCAAAGCGCTCTTCGTCACCCTCACCGGTATAGGATTCCACAGTGAAGTTTTTGTTTTCAAGATGATAGCCGGGAGCTTCCGGTATGGCACGCGTTTCGCCTTCCCTGATCCATAAGGTTTCATCCACATAAAATCCGGGCATCATGCGAAGCATAACCCCGAACAGGAAAATGATGAGGCCTATGTGATTGACGTAAGGGCCCCACCGTGAAAAACGGCCTTTTTCTGCCAGCAAGCCATTCTTGTCGACTGTAACATTATATTTCAACTGTTTCAGCTTTTCTTCTGACTTTTGCATTGTATCAGCCGGCGCGCTGCCATTTGCATAAATACGCTGTTTGTTCATAAAACTTTGATGGCGCAGGACGCGCTGGTTTTTTAATGAACGATGCAGCGGAACAAATCGGTCAAGGCTGGCTACGATAAGCGAAATGGCAAGCATTCCAACCAGGATGATAAACCAGATTGAACCGTAAAGATCGTGGAACCCAAGAAAATGGTATATCTTACCTATTTCTCCGTACACATCAGCGTAATACGCTTTAATCGTGGCATCATTTCTGACCGGAACATTCACATATTGCGCTTGTGGAAGTATAGTTCCCACAGCGGCGGCAACCAGCAGAATCACAATGATGCTGACCCCTACTTTTACGCTGGAAAAGAAATTCCATATTTTATCCACAATCGATTTATTATACGTCTGAGACCGGCGGGCCGTTCCTTCATAACGCATGTCCACCAATTGCTTGTTCTGTTCTTCTTCAGTCAGCGAACGGCCGCATGATTCACAAAGAATCGTACCCGGCGGATTGATGTGTCCGCATTTACATTGTAAATTTTCCATCCCAAAAACTCCTTATTAAGGTCTGATTTCTTCCATGTAGCCTTTAATATCCTGTTCCGACATTTCACCGGTGACAATTCGCTCGATTTCACCTTCCGGATTCACCAGGATTGTAGTCGGCAATGGCCTGATATTATATGCCGTCATAACCGATTTTGATTTGTCAATTACTACCGGGAACGATAAACCGAAACGGTCGACGAATGACTGCACTTCGAAATCAGATTGGGCGATATTCACTGCTAACACGTGCACACCCTGTTGTTCATATTCACTATATTGCCTGTCCATCGCAGGCATTTCTTCAACGCATGGTTCACACCAGGTTCCCCAGAAATTCAGGAAAACGCCTTCGCCTTTATAATCTGAAAGCTTGTGGCTGTTGCCCTCCATATCCTGCAGGACAAAGTCAGGAGCCTTGTCGCCTGTTCTCAAAAATTCGACATCCTCAGCGGTGACACTATTATAAATAGTGTAGCCGATTGCAAACACCAACAAGACTAATATGGCTGAACGCATGATTGCGCGATTTCTTTTCTTATTCGTCTTTGTTTCTTTTTTAACTTCAGACATGCTTTTTCCTCCTCCGAGGTCATTGTTGAACCAATTATAGCAAAGATTAATGGGCTAAAAACCTGGAGTTTTGAAGGGTTTGTGAACGTTAATGCCTCTTGCCGGTTTCAGCCATGACCCGCAGCAGCTTCACTTCGTGCGCTGTCAATTGCCGCGATTCCCCGGCATTCAAGCCTTGCAACGTCAAAAAACCGAATTGTTCGCGACTCAGTTTCTGGACAGGGTAGCCGATTGCTTCGAACATTCTTCTGACCTGGCGGTTCCTGCCTTCATGAATGGTGATTTGCACGATTCCTTTGCCTTGTTTCTTATCGCCAGAAAGGAGTTTAACTTTTGCCGGTGCGGTCATTCCATCTTCCAGCTTGATGCCTCGTTCCAATTTCTGCAGATCTTCTTTTGCTGGTATCCCTTTAAGACGAGCTACATAAGTTTTATCAATTTCATATTTCGGGTGCGTCAGGATATTCGCAAATTCGCCGTCATTTGTCATGATCAGCAAACCGGACGTATCATAATCCAGACGTCCCACCGGATAAATGCGTTTTTCGACATCTCCAAAAAAGTCGGTAACCACTTTTCTGTTTTTATCATCGGAAACTGCTGAAATCACACCGCGCGGTTTATATAAAAGATAATAAACTTTCTGTTCTTTTTCTAGTTGAACGCCTTCTACTTCAATCGTATCGGAAGAAGAAACTTTCGTACCCAATTCTTTTATCACTTTGCCGTTTACACGGACTTTGCCGTCCAAGATCATCTGTTCTGCTTTGCGTCTTGAAGCGACACCGGCATGTGCCAGCATTTTTTGCAATCGTTCCATAAACTCACCCCATCTAATTTAATGTTCTTTTTAAGTTGAAAATAATTAACATTGATAGCCGATATTCCGCAAAACAGCTTGCTTTCCGGGGGGCTCGCGTCGAGCTAACTCAAAACCCGTGCTCCTGCATCGCTGCGCTGCTTCGTCGCAAAGAGTTGCCCTCGCAGGCTTCGTTCAACTCTTCGCTGTTTTGCTCCATATCTTAGAGACTCTCTCAGCTAAAACCACTTTCCTATCGCCGAAGGATCATAAGAAGCTAGCCCATTTGTGAAACATAAATTATGTTATACTTTCGCTTCTTCTTTGAATGCGTCCTGGAATTTCGTCATGAAGAGATCGGTGTCATCATCCGCGTCTGACCCGGCTTCTTCCGGCAGCACCGGCAATTCATCGAGATTCTTCAGGCCGAAATAGTTCAGGAATTCACTGGTCGTTCCATAAAGGATCGCTCGTCCGGTCCCTTCAGCTCTGCCGGTTTCCTGAATTAACCCTTTGCCGGCCAATGTATATAAAGCTTTCTCGCTTTTTACACCTCTGAGATCTTCTATTTCCACTCTGGTAATCGGCTGTTTATAAGCGATAATAGCCAAAACTTCAAGCGAAGCTTGGGATAATGATTGGACTGTCGGATTTTCCACCAGCCGCTGAATGGTATCGGCCACTTCTTTTTTGGTGACCAATTGATAAACCCCGGCAAGTTCCTTGATCATAATCCCTGCCGTCTCCAGTTGCTCATATCTTGCTGCCATCGCGGCAATTTCTTCCAAAAGGAGCGTATCTTCGGTTTCAGTCAAAAATTCAAGCTGTTTCATCGACAGGCCGTCATCACCCGCCACAAAAAGCAAAGCTTCTATTTTACTCGAAAGATGCGTCATCATAATCCCACGATTCCTTTCTAAGTTCGACCATCAGGTCAGTGAAATTCCTGTCCTGATCAACCGACACGACTTGCCTTTTCATCAGTTCCAATAGTGACAGGAAAGACACGACCATAACGGTCCTGTCATCAGTTTGGAACAATTCCGTGAAGGCCGCTTTCCCTTTGGCAGCTTTTAAAATGCTGACAATCGAGGTCATCTGGTCTTTGATCGAAATTTCCTGTCTGGCAATTCGAGCCGACAGCGGTGCTTTTAATTTCTTTCGACGCAGCATTTTTTGAAACGCGCCGAGCATATCGTAAGCATTCACTTCAAGATCAATATTCTCGAATGGCGCAAGGGTTTGGTATTCCGAAAGATCCATTGGCGGCTTTGTATAGATTGCCGCCCTCCCAAATTCAAGTTCCTTGAGCTGAACAGACGCTTCCTTGAATTTTCTGTACTCAATCAACCTTGAAACGAGCTCATCACGAGGATCCTGTTCTTCAAATTCATAATCGGGATCTTCAAGGTCGCCCTGATGGACAGGCAGCAGGGTTTTACTCTTTATAGCCAGCAAAGTTGCTGCAAAAACAAGGTATTCACTTGCCTCATTCAGCTCAAGAACTTGCATCGCACGGATATGCTCCATATACTGGGTAGTGATTTGCGAAACCGGTATATCGTAAATATCAATTTCCAAACGGTGTATTAAATGCAATAATAAATCAAGAGGGCCTTCAAAAGCCTCCACCTTTACTTCATAGGACATCTGTTCAACCACCTGACTGTTAAAGATACTCAATATATTATAGTAGAAAGGGGATCAAAATGCACCCACTCCATCACCCGCTCTTTATCCAATACATTATACACTTCAATTCCAACGAAGATTATTTCGAATGCCATGAAGTCGGCGAAGAATATTGGAAGAACGTAGCACCCAAAGACAAAATGCATCCCCTTGCCGGTTGGATCCAGATGGCTGTTGGCATGTACCATTGGCGCCGCAGTAACTTTCCTGGCGCACTGCGCTCTTTTATCCGGGCAAAAGACAAACTGTCAGATGCAGGTGTCTGGACAGAAGGTTTTGACAGTACATTACTGGTGGAGCAACTGTCAGCATCCATTGAAGCTGTGACGGATCGCAGAGAATTCTCGGCTTACCGTTTGCCGGTCGTTTCTGACGAACTGGCTCAAGTGGTACAGAAATACATGGCTGATAATCCGGCAGAAGTTCTAGATGCGCATTTTTTGATGCATAAGCACAGACTGCGCGACCGGACATCCATTATCAATTTGCGGGCACAAAAAAAAAGGCGGAACCTTTAAATTAAAGTTCGCCTTTTTTTTGTGGACATTTTGTAAGGAAAGCTTCAGTCTCTTTGGTCGACAGCATTTCACGGTCCTGCATGATCTGTTGGATTTTCTCGATCATCGCATGGCCAATTCCTTCGCCGCGGTGGGAAGGGTTGACGGAAATGTGGTGAATGGTGAAACGGTCTTCTGCCACTTCCACACCCAGCAACCCGACAAAATCCTCATTTTTTTTCCAAAGGTATAATTGCCAATCCGGATTTTCTTCATAGATATGCATGGTTTGCTGCAACTTTTTCAGCTCACGCTCTTTTGGCATGAACGACATCAAGCCCATCGCAATTTTCTCGAATGATTTTTTGTATCTGAATAACATAATAACCCCTCGTTTTCTACTTGAAACAACTTAACTTATCCTACTATATTTCGGCCAATAACTCAAGTTACGAAGAAATGCAACAGGGCCGATTACGCCGCCGAAGTCTGGACAATGAAAAGTGATCAGGCAATTTCAACTCACCTGGTCGGCAAAGAAAAACCAATAGACCAGGCCCCAGCCGATTGCTATCAATAAGAGAAAAGCCAGCAGAATCAAATTGCTTTTATTCATTTTTGTTCCGCCTTTATGCCGTATTCCAAATCGAGACGGACGATGTCTTCATACGTTTCGCGCTTGATCGCCAGCTGGTGTTCACCGTTTTCAGCAAAAACTACTGCCGGCCGGGCGATGCGATTATAGTTGCTCGCCATCGAATAGCCGTAAGCCCCTGTGCAGAATACCGCGAGGATGTCACCAGCTGCTGCTTGCGGCAACGCTGCCCGTTCAATCAGCTTGTCACCCGATTCACAGCATTTCCCTGCCACCGTATAGGTTTCGGTCGATGCCTGCCCTGCTTTATTGGCAATTGCCGAGCTGTAGGCAGCCCCGTATAAAGCCGGTCGGATGTTATCAGACATGCCCCCGTCCACTGCAATGTATTTCCGCACATTTGGCACTTCTTTCATCGAACCGATTGTATAAAGCGTCGTGCCGGCATCTCCCACCAGGGAACGGCCGGGTTCAATCCAGATTTCCGGAATCGTGAAACCTGATCTCTCAGAAATCTCTTTCACTGTACCAATCATCTCTTTGACATATTCCGAAGGCTCAAGCGGCTGGTCATCTTCTGTATAGCGGATACCGAAACCACCGCCGAGATTCAGCACTGTGCACTGATAGCCGAACTCTTGTTGCCAGCCCGCCATTTTGGCGACCAATTTTTCTGCTGCCAGCCGGAATGCTGCCGTGTCGAAAATCTGAGACCCGATATGACAATGAAGTCCCAGGACATTGAGGAAATTATGCTGATAGGTTTCTTTGAATGCCCGGTCAGCCTGGCCGTTATTCAAATCAAACCCGAATTTCGAATCTTCCTGGCCCGTCGTAATATAATCATGCGTGTGCGCTTCGATGCCCGGCGTAACGCGCAGCAGAATATTCATCGGCTGCTGCAGTTTTTCAGCGAGCAATTTCAGCTGTTCGATTTCGTGGAAATTATCCACAACGATGCAGCCTATTCCTTCGTCAAATGCCATCCGGAGCTCATCCATGCTTTTATTGTTGCCGTGGAAATGGATCTTTTCTTTCGGGAAACCGGCTTTGATCGCCGTGTACAATTCGCCTCCGGATACCACGTCCAGAGACAGATTTTCCTGGGCGGCCACCTGATATATGGCTATGCTCGAAAAGGCTTTGCTGGCATAAGCCACCTGATAACCGATTCCTGCATCTTCAAACGTTTGCTGAAATGCGCGTGCCCGTGTACGGAAAAGTTCGATATCATAAACAAAAAGCGGCGTTCCGTATTGTTTAGCCAAATCTACCGAATCAACCCCTCCGATTGTTAAATGGCCTTGTCCATCAATGGTTTGCGTACCGTATAAATGCATAATCGCCCTCCTGAAATGAGAATTTGAAAAATCTTGCCGGAAGATCCGGCAAGATTCTGTTAGTCTGTGATCAATTTTGAAATCAGCTGAATCTTTTCAACCGGTTCATCTTTGAATTCTATACTATTATATAACATCTCCAGGCATTGCGCGAGGTCTTCCGTGTTGGAATAGACTGTTGCGAGTGCCTCGCCTTTTTTGACGAAATCGCCGACCTTCTTGTGGAGCACGATGCCCACGGCCAAATCGATTTCAGAATCCTTCGTCGCTCTGCCGGCGCCGAGAACCATTGCCGCCGTGCCAATTTCATCCGCTTCCATAAAGGACACATAACCTTCTTTTTGAGACGGAACTTCTTTGACGAATTTAGCCTGTGGCAATAAAGTCACATCGTCCACAACTTCAGGGTTCCCGCCTTGTGCGGCGATGAACTGACGGAACACTTCCAGTGCTTTGCCGTTGTCGATGACTTCTTCCAGCATTTTACGTGCCTCGTCCAAGTTATCGGCTTTCCCGCCGACAACTACCATCTGGCTGCCGAGAACGAGGCAAAGTTCTGTCAGATCTTCCGGTCCCTTGCCCTGCAAAGTTTCGATTGCTTCTTTCACTTCCAATGCGTTGCCGATTGCAAAACCAAGCGGCTGGCTCATATCCGAAATGATCGCCATTGTCTTGCGCCCGGTGGCATTGCCGATCCCGACCATGGCGTGTGCCAATTCTTCCGCATCTTCCGCCGTTTTCATAAATGCGCCTTCGCCCGTTTTCACATCCAGGACGATGGCATTTGCGCCGGCGGCAATTTTCTTGCTCATGATGGAGCTGGCAATCAACGGAATGCTGTTGACTGTTGCCGTCACATCTCTCAGGGCATATAACTTTTTATCAGCCGGCGTCAAATTGCCGCTTTGGCCAATGACCGCCACTTTGATGTCGTTCACCTGCTTGATGAAATCTTCAGTCGATAATTCCACATGGAAACCATCAATTGCTTCCAGCTTATCGATTGTGCCGCCCGTATGGCCGAGCCCGCGTCCGCTCATTTTCGCGACTGGCACTCCGCATGCCGCAACCAATGGCCCCAGCACCAAAGTTGTCGTATCGCCTACGCCACCCGTGGAATGCTTATCCACTTTGATGCCATCAATTGCGGAAAGGTCAATTTGATCTCCTGAAGCTGCCATGGCAAGCGTCAGATCCGCACGTTCGCGGTCCGTCATGTTCTGGAAATAAACAGCCATCAGAAAAGCACTCATCTGGTAATCATCGATGCTGCCTGCTGTATAGTCTGTTACTATATATTGAATTTCCTCTGTTGAAAGTTCAAAACCGTCTCTTTTCTTTTCAATCAAATCTACCATTCTCATGAATGATAACCACCTTTATTATTTTAGTTTGGATAGGAAACTCGTACCGAACTCGGGCAATGGCACCGAGAAGTTTTCTGCTATGGTTGCACCGATGTCGGCAAAAGTGGAACCAAGGCCCAGCTCTTTTCCGGCTTCAAAGCGCGGGGAATAAGCCAGCAATGGGACGAACTCACGGGTATGGTCTGTACCCGGGAATGTGGGGTCGTTGCCATGGTCAGCCGTCAGAATCAGCAAATCGTCGCTGTTCATCTTCTCAAGCACTTCCGGCAAACGGCGGTCGAATTCTTCCAGCGCTGCTGCGTAACCCTTCGGATCGCGGCGATGGCCATACAGCGCATCAAAGTCCACCAGGTTCAAGAAGCTGATACCATGAAATTCTTCACCGGCCACTGCCGCCAATTTATCCATCCCGTCCGAGTTATCTTTCGTGCGCAACGCTTTCGTCACGCCGGCTCCGTTGTAAATATCATCGATTTTCCCAATGGCAATAACATCATTGCCGTTGTCTTTCAGTTCATTCATGACCGTCCGGCTGAACGGCGTCAGGGCATAATCATGTCGGTTTGTTGTCCGTTTGAATGCTCCTTTTTCGCCAAGGAAAGGGCGGGCGATGACACGGCCTACCAAAAATTCAGGAGACAGGGTCAATTCCCGTGCAATTTCACAGATTTTATACAATTCCTCAAGCGGCACGATGTCCTCATGCGCTGCAATCTGAAGAACCGGATCCGCAGAAGTGTAAACGATGATTGCACCGGTTGCCATGTGCTCTTCCCCGAGTTCATCCAGAATTTCCGTGCCGCTCGCCGGCTTGTTGCCGATCACTTTGCGGCCGGTCTTTTCTTCCAGCTGAACAATCAATTCCGGCGGGAAGCCGTCCGGATATACTTTAAACGGCGTGTCGATGTTAAGGCCCATGATTTCCCAATGGCCCGTCATCGTATCCTTGCCGACAGAAGCTTCCTGCAATCGGCCATAATAAGCTTGTGGGGTTGTCGCAGGGGTTATGCCCTGCACTGATTTGATATTGCCGAGTCCCAATTTTTCCATATTCGGCATCGTCAGACCGCCTACCGCTTCTGCGATATGACCGAGTGTGTCAGAGCCGACGTCACCGAAAGCTTCCGCATCCGGCGCTTCGCCAATGCCGACAGAATCCAGAACTACCAAATGAATGCGATTAAAGTTTTTATTTGTCATTTAACATCCTCCTTATTTACATGCTTATTTTAACATAAATTTTTAGAATGTCAGAAGTCTGACCTCTATCAGGCTCTCGGATGAAACTGGGAATAGACATCTTTTAACCGGGTTTTGCTGACATGGGTGTAAATTTGAGTGGTTGAAATGTCGGCATGGCCCAGCATTTCCTGGACTGCCCGTAAATCGGCACCGTTTTCAATCAGATGTGTGGCAAAAGAATGGCGCAATGTATGCGGCGTCAATTCTTTTTGAATTCCGGCTTTTTGGGCGTGCTGTTTCAGCAATTTCCAAAACCCTTGTCTCGTAAGTCTTTTACCCCTTTGGTTGATGAATAAAGCATCTGTCGTAATGCCGGGCTTCGCGAGATCGCCACGGGCATCCGCTAAATACTCCTTGCAGGAAGCGAGCGCTGATTTGCCCAAAGGGATAATTCGCTCTTTTCCGCCTTTGCCGAAGCAGCGCACAAAGCCCATCGTCAGATTCACGTCTTCCATATCCAGATTGATGCATTCACTGACACGCATCCCGCTGGCATATAATAATTCAAGCATCGCCTGATCTCTTTTGCCATTCGCTTTGGAGGTGTCAGGCACTTCGATCAACGCTTCAACTTCTTCGATCGACAGTACATTCGGCAATTTTTTGTCCATCTGCGGCATCTCCAGATGAACAGTCGGATCCTTATCAACTATTCGCTCTCTGATCAAAAATTGGTGAAAAGAGCGGATTGATGAAATATGCCTCGCCACTGTTCTGGATGACATGGTTGTTTCTTTCAGATGGCTGAGGTGATTCAAAATATGTATGCGTTCCACGTTGCGCAGCGAATCCAATTGTTCCACTTCTTTCAAATACTGCACATAACTCCTCAGGTCCCGCTCATACGACAATAATGTATTGGCTGCAAGCTGCCTTTCCACCCGGAGAAACTGCAAATAATCATCCAGCGCATCTTTTGCGTATTTCATGTTTTCCGCCTCCTTGATCAATGGCCGGCAATCGACCGCTAAAACTAAAAAACGGCCATCACTGGCCGTTACTCTCTATCGCCTTGGTTTTCCGGCAGTTCCTGTGAGCCGCGGTCATGGCAGCGCCAACAGATGCCATGGAACGTCAGGCGGTGGTCTTTAATTTGAAAGTTCCAGCGTTTTTCTACAACGTTTTCGACATCTTCCAGCAGATCTTCCTGTATTTCATCCACTGCCCCGCATTCCAGGCAGACCAGGTGATGATGGAAATGTGCGGCGCCTTCCTGACGCAGGTCGTAGCGTGAAACTCCATCACCGAAATTTATTTTATCAACAATTTTTAATTCAGTTAATAGCTCCAGAGTTCGATAAACAGTAGCCAGCCCGATTTCCGGTGCGATATCCTTCACTAATAGATAGACGTCTTCAGCACTGAGATGGTCTTCTTCATGGTCTAGCAATATTCGAACTGTCGCTTCGCGCTGTGGCGTCAATTTATAGCTCGCAGCGTGTAATTGCTTTTTGATCCGATCAATCCTGGTTTCCATGCGACGCCCTCCCTCAAACTGACTCCATTATATCAAAGGTGCGTTCTCAATTACAAGGATGCAAGCTACCTATTATTTATAATGATTATCATGTGCTAACCCTTCTAATTCTCAATTGACAATCGTTGTTTTGCCCACAGCACAGCAAATGCGGTTTTTGCATCAAATATGCGGTTGTCCCGCATCATTTCTTCCGCTTCTTCCACCGTCACTTCCATCAGTTCCACGAATTCGTCTTCATCCGTAACCGCACCCGATTGGGATTTCTTTAAACCTTCTGCAAAAAACAGATGCACCACTTCATCTGCAAAGCCGGGGGATGTTGAAAATGATTGGATCAATTCGAGTGACTCAGCCGAATAACCGGTTTCCTCTTCCAATTCACGCATCGCGGTCGATTCAGGAGATTCTCCTTTTTCAAGTTTTCCGGCAGGTACTTCAATGATCGAACGTTCAAGAGCTTTGCGGTATTGTTCGACCATGATGATTTTGTTTTCCGGAGTGAATGCCACAATGGCTACAGCTCCCGGATGCTCGATCAGCTCCCGCTTGGACGTCTTGCCATTGGGCAGACTTACATCGTCCACTTTCAAGTTTATGATTTTCCCTTCATATATACGCTCAGAGCGGATTGTCTTTTCTTCAAATTTTTTCATGATGAGCCTCTTTTCATTTGTGATTTTTCTATCGCAAAGTATACCATAAGAAGAATAGAATTCTAAAATGAGGTGAAATGATGAAACGCAATCCATTAGGCAACAGCACACTCGAAGTCAGTGAAATTGCCCTCGGCTGCATGTCCTTGCCAAACGACGAAAACGAAGCAAGAGCCATTGTTGATAGCGCCCTTGATGGTGGCATCAATTATTTCGATACAGCCGACTTCTACGGCAAAGGAAAGAACGAAGAAGTGGTCGGCAACGCTATCGGCAACCGCCGCCACGACATCATTTTAGCAACAAAAGTGGGCAATGAATGGCACCGGGATTCGGATGAAGTTCAGTGGAATCCGTCGAAAGCCTATATCAAATCCCAAGTACACGAAAGTTTAAGACGCTTGAACACCGATTGGATTGACCTGTATCAGCTTCACGGCGGAATGATTACAGATCCCTCTGAAGAAACCATAGATGCCTTTGAATCCCTGAAAAAAGATGGGCTGATCCGTGAATACGGCATTTCTTCCATCCGCCCGAACGTCATCAATCGTTACCTGGAGAATAGTGCCATCGCTTCTATTATGATGCAATACAGCCTCCTTGACCGCCGTCCGGAAGAATTGCTGGACCGCATCGGTGAGGCCGGAAGATCTGTCGTGACCCGTGGATCTTTCGCAAAAGGTTTATTGACGACAGAAGGCCTCGAACGGTTAAAAAATAATGATGGTTATATGGATTACAGTTCGGGTGAACTTGAAACAGTGCTGACCGAATTAATGAAAATTGAAGGCAATCTGAATGCCCTTGCCATCCATTCTGTTTTGCAGCACAAGACAGTTGCTTCAGTCGTTGCCGGAGCCAGTTCTGCACAACAGATCCAGGAAACTGTCTCCGCCTATCACACAACCGTTTCAAATGACCAGATCCTTGCCGCCAAACAAGTCACTAAACAACTGAAATACACGCAGCACCGCGACTAAGTTGAAAAGTCATGCGGCAGTTCCCACCTGAATTTCAAATGCTCTGGAAAACGGAATATTTTTTCCGTTTTTATTGAATTGAACGGGTTTCTGTAATAGACTGAATAGTATGAATTATCCGCAAAATTATAAAGTACTAGTTCTAAAGATACTTGGTTTCCAACCGAATGCGTGTTGTAATTGAATCAGGTTTAAAATTCTTTCTAAAGCCATTTAATCATTGCACACAGGTTTTACTTTTCAGCTCCTCTGATTGCGCTGGGGAATAAAAAATCACTGATGGAAAGGTCCGCATATATAATGAAACTTACCGAATTGCTTAAGGGAGTCACTCTCCTGAACAACATAGACAACACTATATATGACCTGCCTATCCACGGCTTGGCTGACAGCTCCCAGGAGGTCGAAGAGGGGTTTCTTTTCATTGCCATCAAGGGCTTTAAAGAGGATGGCCATAAGCATATCCAGCACGCCATCAAAAAAGGCGCTGCGGCAATTGTCGGTGAGCAGGAAATGGACGGTCTCCCTGTTCCCTATCTGCAAGTTTCAAATTCAAGGATTGCTCTTGGGATCCTGGCCAAAAATTTCTACAGCGATCCTGCCAGCCGAAAAATTATGATTGGCATAACCGGCACCAATGGAAAAACGACCACGAGCTATTTGATCAAACATCTGCTGGAGCAAAATGGCATATCTACTTCCGTAATGGGCACCATCCAGAATATCGTGAATGGTGCATCGATCAAATCCGCCAACACCACCCCCAGTTCACTGATCCTGCAACAATTGCTGTCCCTCAGCAACGATGAGGCTGTTGTGATGGAAGTTTCATCGCATGGACTGACACAGCATAGGATCGAAGGAATCGAATTTGATCTGTGCCTGTTCACCAACCTGCATCACGAACATCTCGATTACCACGGGTCGATGGACAGTTATTTTGAAGCCAAATCCATTCTGTTCGACCATTTAAAACCGGACGGCACAGCCGTCATTAACATTGACGATCCATGGGGGGAAAAACTCAATCGTAAAATGCTGAGGAAGGGCTTAACTGTCTGCAGTATCGGGCGCCACCCCGATAGTACGCTGCAAATAGCTTCTATCGATATGGAACAATCCGGTGTCCAGTTAAATGATCCGGAAAAAACCGTGCTCCAGTCTCCGATGGCAGGCATACACAATATGTATAATTCAACGATGGCTTTCGCCTCCGCTGTTGCACTGGGCATTTCGAAAGATGCCATCTGCCGCACCATCGGAAGTTTTCAAGGAGTGGAAGGGCGATTTGAAACATCTAAAACGGCAAACGGCGCAGTTGTGATTGTCGATTACGCCCACACCCCCGATGCGATTTATCATTGTTTGACGACGGCAAAAGAATCCGGCGCAAAACGGATCGTTCATATATTCGGTTTCCGCGGTGACCGGGATTCCACCAAACGCAAAGAAATGATCGAAATCACTGCACAGCTCAGTGACCAGTTTATCCTCACCACCGATGACTTGAATTCCGTGTCAGCCGAGGAGATGCAGCAATTATCGTCAGACTTCGTCGAGCAATTCGGCAACAATAAAGGCAGTGTGCTGATGGACAGAACACAAGCCATACAGCAAGCCATCAGCCAAAGTTCTGCCGGCGACTGGATTGTCATCACCGGCAAAGGCCACGAAAAATACAGCCATGACTTCCAGCTGCCAACCGATTCCGATAAAGAAACCGTTCATTATATGTTGAATGCTTCCGAAACGGAATAACGAAGATTCCCTTGATCCTGTTTGTGGAATCACCCAATTGCTAAACTTAAAGCCGGCACAGAAAGCGCTCGATGCGCTTCCTGTGCCGGCTTTTTCTTGTTCTATACCCGCCTGTCCGGATTGGACAATTGTTTAATAGACCTTGTCGCCGTTAAAAATTGAATTTTTCACGACCACGTAATCAACGTAACGGATGGCTTCCAATTTGTCGCCGCCCGCGTACGAGATCGAAGATTGCAGATCCTGTTCCATTTCTGTCAACGTATCCTGCAATGAGCCCCTGTATTCAACGAACATTTTTTTGCCTTCAACGTTTTTCTTTTCGCCTTTTTGAAATTCTGAAGCCGATCCGAAATACTCTTTATACAATACGCCGCCCCGTTCGACTGTTTCGCCTGGGGATTCTTCATGCCCCGCAAAGAGCGAACCGATCATGACCATCGAAGCACCAAAGCGCACAGATTTTGCGATATCGCCGTTGGTACGGATTCCGCCGTCAGCAATGATCGGCTTGCTTGCCGCTTTTGAACACAATCTCACCGCCGCGAGCTGCCAGCCCCCTGTGCCGAAACCGGTCTTGATCTTCGTGATGCACACTTTCCCTGGCCCAATCCCGACTTTCGTGGCATCTGCCCCGGCGTGCTCCAATTCTCTGACAGCCTCCGGCGTGCCGACGTTGCCCGCGATCAGGAAACTGTCCGGCACTGATTTCTTGATGTGCTTGATCATATTGATGACAGCATCGGAATGGCCATGCGCCACGTCGATCGTCATGTATTCAGGTGTCAGCCCTTGTTCTGCCAATTGGTCGACGAAGGTATATTCTTCTTCCTTCACTCCCACGCTGATGGACGCATACAAGCCCCGGCTCTGCATATCTTTGATAAAATCAATGCGTTGCTCCGGTTTGAACCGGTGGAGAATATAGAAATAATCATTTTCTGCCAGATAAATCGCTGTCGTTTCATCGATGATCGTTTGCATGTTTGCTGGGACCACCGGCAATTTGAATCTGCGCCCGCCAAAGTCCACTGAGGTGTCACATTCAGTACGGCTGTTTACTATCGCTTTTGCAGGAACCAATTGAATATCTTCGTAATCAAATACATTTTCCATCATTAACACTCCTATATCCGAACATTATATTTTATTTCACTGGCAATCGTTCGCCAATAAACAATGTAACGCAATCTCCTTCACAAGTCAAAAACAATATCCACTGCAACATGATTTTTTCCCTGCATTTTAAAACCCGGATGTGCAGGTGCACATCCGGGTCATGCTATCTTTAAAATTTTCCGCCCTGATCTCCGTGTTTATCCAGGAGTTCAGCAAAAGACATATTCTTTTCACGCTGTTTGCGATCGAAAATTCGTTTTGCCTCTTCTTCTTCCCGCCGTTGCTGCTCTTCCGCCTGCAACGCTTTTTTGGTGTCTTTCAGTTTCGCCAGGACGTCTTCATTGAATAAACCATTGTTTTGCTCTTCTTTTTTTGCCATTGGACCCAACTCCTTACGGACGTTTTACGATTGTTGCGACCCCTTGCCCGCCGCCAATACATAATGTCGCCAATCCTGTTTTCGCGTCACGTTTTTGCATCTCGTGCAGCAATGTGACAAATATGCGTGTTCCGCTCGCACCAATCGGATGGCCGATCGCAATCGCTCCCCCGTTGACGTTCAGGATGTCGTGATTAAACTTCAATTCGCGGTCCACTGCAATGGACTGTGCTGCAAATGCTTCGTTCGCTTCGATCAGCTCAATGTCTTCGAGTGACATTTTCGCTTTTTCCAACGCGTTTTTCACAGCCTGCACGGGCCCGATGCCCATAATTGCCGGATCTACCCCGGCATTGCCGTTGGCAGCAATCGTAACGAGCGGTGTCAACCCCAGTTCGTCCGCCTTGGCTTTTGTCATGACGACTACGGCAGCCGCGCCGTCGTTGATTCCTGAAGCATTGCCGGCTGTGACACTGCCATCCTTTTTGAATGCCGGACGCAGTTTGCCCAGTTTCTCTTCAGTGGAAGAAGCTTTGACATACTCATCAACCGCGAAAATGATCGGATCTCCTTTGCGTTGTGGAATTTCCACAGGAACAATCTCATCCGCGAATTTTCCGGCTTCGATTGCTGCAGCTGCACGCGCTTGTGACCGCGCGGCAAATTTATCTTGTTCTTCTCTTGATATGCCATATTTATCGCACAGATTTTCCGCTGTGTTGCCCATGTGATAATCGTTGAACGCGCAAGTCAACCCATCGGCAACCATGCTGTCGACGACTTTTTGGTCGCCCATCCGAAATCCGCTGCGGGCATTTTCCAACAGGTATGGCGCGCGGCTCATATTCTCCATTCCGCCGGCAACTACGATTTCCGCATCGCCCGCAAATATCGCCTGATAAGCCAGGTGGATCGACTTCAAACCGGATCCGCAAACCTTGTTGATGGTCATAGATGGCACAGTTTCCGGTAAGCCGGCATTGATGGCTGCCTGGCGCGCCGGGTTTTGTCCGAGGCCTGCCTGAAGGACGTTCCCCATGATCACTTCAGATACCTGTTCCGGTTTCAAACCGGCGCGGTTGACCGCTTCCTTTATAACAATTGCCCCCAACTGAGTGGCGGGTACATCTTTCAGACTCCCCTGGAACGACCCCACTGCAGTTCGCACTGCACTTACAATTACGATTTCCTGTGACATTTTTCATTTCCCCCTTGTTTGATTGAAACTGGTTGCTCTTTCATCCCCCGCATAGATACAATGGTAGCAGGGGGGATACTATGTTAAGTTTACCAAAAACAGCTACGATAATCGAGGTTGGACCACGGGACGGCCTGCAAAATGAAAAACAGCTGGTCACGACAGGCGATAAATTAGCATTCATCACAGCGTTGCAGCAGGCTGGCATCGAAGAAATGGAATTGACTTCGTTTGTGTCGCCAAAATGGGTGCCGCAAATGGCGGATTCCAAAGAAATTGTAGCCAGTGCTGAAAAGCTCGGGCGCCAATTCGTCCTGACACCCAATGAGCGTGGCATCGATGCCGCCCGAGATGCGGGTGCGGATGCGTTTGCCGTCTTCGTCGGTGTGTCCGATTCATTCAATAAGAAGAATATCAACAAATCGACAGCGGACAGCATGGCAGCCTTGAAACCGCTGATACTTCAATTAAAGGAAGACGGCATTTTTGTCCGCGCCTGTATTTCAACGGCTTTCTATTGTCCGTTCGAAGGGGCCGTAAAACCCGAGGACACGATCCGATTATGCCGGCAGTTTGTCGACTGGGGTGTCGACGAACTGAGTGTGGCCGATACGATTGGAATGGCCAATCCGGCAGAGAGTTACGCTCTGTTTAAACAATTGAAAGACCAATTTCCTGCCACGCTGATGACAGCCCATTTCCATGACACCAGAAAAATGGCGCTCGCCAATATCTTCGCTGCGCTGCAGGCAGGCGTCGACCGCTTTGACACTTCAGCCGGCGGACTAGGCGGCTGCCCGTTCGCGCCCGGTGCAACCGGCAATGTCGCCACCGAAGACGTCGTCAATATGCTGCATCGCATGAATATCCGGACAGGCATTGATTTGGACCAACTATATAAAGCGATTGAAATAATAGAGCCGCATGTGTCAAATCCGATAAATACGGGAATGTATACTTTATACAAAAATAGACCGTAAAGGAGCTTTGGCCATGAGAAAACGTGTCCTCCAAATTTCAGCTGTAATTTCAAGCATATTTACCATGCTGGCTGCAGTCACAGGCATCATTGCGAGCAACCGGCTCATGTATGTAAAGAAAAAAGATGAAGATTTGATTTTGGAGCGCGAAACCTCGGCCAAACGCTATGATGAAGTCTGGTATGCCAATGTAACAAAAGAACAACAATGGATCGAGTCCCAAAATGGCTATCAGGTCCATGCGGTGTTTCTTGAGCCGCACGACACGAAAAAATATGTCATCATCTGCCATGGAGTCACGGAAACAAAGGTCAATTCTTTTAAGTTTGCCCGGATGTTCGAGTCGCTCGGCTTCAACTCGGTCGTTTACGATCACAGGCGCCACGGCGGTTCAGGCGGCAAAACGACCAGCTTTGGGCATTATGAAAAGATGGACCTCCAGGCGGTGGTGGACAGGTTGAAGGAGCATGTCGGTGCGGATTTATTGTTCGGCATCCACGGGGAATCGATGGGAGCTGCAACCACATTGCTCTATGCCGGCATGCGGGATGACGCGGCATTTTATATATCCGATTGCGGTTATTCCGATATCTCGGAGCAGGTCCTGCATGTGATGCAGACAACCACTCCATTAAAAACACCTTGGGCATTGAAACTTGCTGCCTTTTTCATGAAATTAAGGGATGGCTATCACATCAGCACGGTGTCTCCCCGCGAGGCGGTTAAGTTGATAGCGAAACCAGTGCTGTTTGTGCATAGCTTGCCGGATGAATTCGTGCTTCCCGAAATGAGCACCGAAATGCATCAATTGAAACAAGGTCCGAAATCCTTAAAATTGTTTGAAAAAGGTGGACACGCCCAATCTTTCAATGAAAACCCGGAAGAATATAAGAAAACGGTGAAAGATTTTCTGGATCAGCATGGCATAAACGCCACAGGAGAGCCGGAACCCCTCATAGCTTATTTGTCCCCTGCTGACAGCAAAAAAACTTCCTGAAGGGGAAGTTTTTTTGTATGCATTCATGTTTACATAATAATATTATAAAGCTATTTCTCTTTTCAAGCGTTCTGTATGGAATGACAAAATTTTTTAACACAAGAAATCACAGCCACTCGAAACGAAAGGAGCAGTTTGCATGAATAAAATTCTATTGCACCTGGAAGGGCTTGGCGTTCTTTTATTCAGCCTTTATTTCTACTCTTATTTTCAGTTTAGCTGGGTGTTGTTTATCTTGTTGATTTTAGCACCTGATGTGTCCATGATCGGTTATCTCTTTAATAACAGGATAGGCGCTATACTTTATAATGTAGTCCATACTTACAGTTTAGCAATTTTCATTATTGCTTGTGGCATGTTTTTTTCAAGCCAAATTACTTTAGCCATTGGTTTAATTTTGGCCTCACATATTGGTATGGATAGAATGTTTGGTTTCGGATTAAAATACCCGACAAATTTTAAGGATTCGCATTTAAACCGCGTTTGAGTACCTCTTTAATTTCCGCGACAATGGACCAGTTTGAATCTCCCTCTGCATTTCGCCATATAAAAAGCACCCCAAAAGTTAGTGTTTAAACGCTAACTTTTGGGGTGCAGCACCGATATGGCATCCCTATTATTTCATTGATAAGGCTTTGTTCTTCCGAAAAAACCAGGACTCATTTGAGTGCTTTTTATTTTTTAGCTTTTTTAGCGGCTTTCTCAGGTTTCTCAGGTTTAGTTGATGCTTTATTCATTTGAGCCATCATTTGATTGATTTTTTTCTGAGATGGTTTTTGGCCCATTTGCATCATCATGATGCGGAGCATTTCTTCGTTAATCGGTGGATTGTCTTGCAGATACTTCATCATGTAGCGACGTGCGATGAAAAATCCAAGAGCAACACCTGCGAGCAAAGCGAAAATCACGATTACGATCCAGATCCATGTATCCAAATTTATTACCTCCCTCGTGTTGCTTAAATATAATAGTGCACCCAAAAAATTATACTATAAAACAGTCGCACTGACCATAACAAGAAAAAAAGAAAAAACGGGAGCAAATTTGCTCCCGCCAAAAATTAACCTTTTATCAGGTTCTTAACTTTTGCAACAACATTGTCTGGAGTAAATCCAAATTCTTCTGCAATGCGCTGGCCGGGAGCACTTGCTCCAAAGCGGTCAATTGCAAGAACATCGCCTTCGTCACCCGTGTAACGGTCCCATCCGAAAGATGTGCCCATTTCAATGGCCAGACGTTTCTTGACCGTTGGCGGTATTACGGATTGCTTGTACGCTTTATCCTGTTTTTCGAAGCGGTCCCATGATGGCATGGAAACGACTGACACGGCAATATTTTCTTTAGCCAATTGCTTTTGCGCTTCAACAGCCAAACTCACTTCTGAACCGGTAGCGAGCAAGATTGCTTGCGGGTTTTCAACGCCTGAAACGATATAAGCGCCCTTTTCCACTCCCGCCGCAGCGAGTTCACCGGTCTGTTCAAGCACTGGCAGATCCTGGCGTGAAAGCACCAGTAAAGTAGGGTGCGTTTTTGCCGTCAACGCCAATTTCCAAGCTTGTTTTGTTTCATTGGCATCCGCAGGACGGATGACGTTCAAGTTTGGCATAGCGCGAAGTGACGCCAATTGCTCGACTGGCTCGTGGGTTGGACCGTCTTCGCCGACAGCTACACTGTCGTGCGTGAAGACATAAGTGACCGGTAAGCCCATCAGAGCCGACAAGCGGATTGCCGGACGGACGTAATCACTGAATACGAAGAACGTGCCGCCGAATACGTGCAAGCCGCCGTGAAGCGCCATACCGTTTAATGCAGTGCCCATTGCGAATTCACGTACACCAAACCAGATGTTGCGGCCAGATGCATTTTCAGCGTCGAAATCGCCGCCGCCTTTGATATTTGTTTTGTTGGAACCTGCAAGATCAGCACTTCCGCCGAAGAAAGAAGGAACCGTTTTGGCAATTGCGTTGACCATATCTCCAGATGAAGCACGTGTCGCCTGTTTTTTGCCCACTTCGTATACCGGGAATTCAGCATCAAAGCCTTCCGGAAGATCTCCGCGAATAGCAGCTTTCAGTTGTTCAGCCAATTCCGGATGTGCTGTTTCGTATTGCTCGAATAGTTTATTCCATTCCGCTTCCGCTTTGCCGCCAAGTTCGTCAGTTGCTTGCTTGAAAGTTTCATAGACTTCTTCCGGTACGTGGAAATCTTGATCAAATGTCCACTCGTAATATTCCTTCACCAGTTTCATCTCGTCTTCGCCCAGTGGTGCGCCGTGTGCATCCGCTTTACCGGATTTGTTTGGTGCGCCGTAGCCGATGACCGTTTTCACTTCAATTAAAGTCGGTTTGTCAGTGGAAGATTTCGCTGTTGCGATCTTAGCTGACAAATCATCCATTTCATTGCCATCTTCGACGCGCAGATAATTCCAGCCGTATGATTCGAAACGCTTGCGGATATCTTCAGAGAAACTCATGCTGAGATCGCCATCAAGCGAGATATCGTTGCTGTCATAAAGGATGACCAGTTTATCCAGTTTCAAATGGCCGGCAAGTGAAATGGCTTCGCCCGCAACGCCTTCCATCAAATCCCCATCGCCGCATAGAGCGAAAGTATGGTGGTCAACGACATCCATATTATCTTTATTGTATGTAGCAGCGAGGTGTTTTTCAGCCATCGCCATGCCGACTGCCATACCGATTCCCTGTCCAAGCGGCCCCGTTGTAGCTTCAACACCTACAGTGTGGTGATATTCCGGATGACCGGGTGTTTTCGAATCCCATTGGCGGAAATTCTTGATTTCTTCCATTTCAAGTCCATAACCGCTTAAATGCAGCAAGCTGTAAAGCAGCATAGAACCGTGCCCCGCAGATAATACAAAGCGGTCACGATTAAACCAATCAGGATTTTTTGGGTTGTGATTCATGTGTTTGGTCCATAACGTATATGCCATTGGTGCTGCCCCCATCGGTAAACCTGGGTGGCCGGAATTCGCTTTTTCAATCGCATCTATGGAAAGTGTGCGAATAGTGGTTACTGCTAATTGGTCAGTGTGATTCGACATCGTAACATCCTCTCTGATACAAAAAATTTTCTCCCTTTCTAGTTTAGTCAACAATAGAAAAGAATACAACGAAAAAGAGAATAAGTATTAATTCAAATACTTATTCTCCCGGCTATTTTTGACCTTTTCTGGAGTCACATCGTCTCCATTGGGATCAATAACTGTTACATTTTCAATTGTGCCCCGCATCGTCTTGCGGAATGTTTCCAAATACTCTTGCCGTAAAGAACTTTGTTCTTTCGCTTCTTCTATGGACAAGCCATCAGTCTTGGATTTTTTTGCAAGTTCATTAATTCGTTTCATTTTTTCAGGTATTAACATATACATCCGCCTTCCTACTTTCATATGGTATAAAAATTGAAAGGCAAGTGCAAGAAATTAGTTCTGGGATAGTTTTTGAAACTCCGTGTAGCGGCGATGCACCGTTGCTTTGCTGGCCTTGTAGCCGAAACCTTCCAGTGTTACGGCGATTTCGTGGAAAGTCAATCCGTTGGCTTTCAAATTGACAATTTGGTCCAAAGGCAGCTCCAAACGCTCACGCCCCTGCGGATTCCCTTTTCCTTTGAGGTTTTTCTCCGGTTTATAACCATTGTCAACCGCTCGCCGCATGCCCCGCTTTATCTTGGCGTTATGGATTTTCCGCTGGTACTCTTCGACAATCGCCAATATTTCCAGCACCATATCGTCCATATCGTTCAGCGCAATCTGGCCTTTATCGGATAAAGTGTAGACCTCGACCCCGTATTTCTTCATAACGTGCAGCAGCGCGATTCTTGCGTGGCCACGCCCTAAACGCGTTTCATCCTGAATGAAAACCGCATCCATTTTATCGGTCTTGATGCTATTGAGCATTTCAAGCAGGCCATCCCTGTCCATTTCATAGCCGCTGTGCTGATCACGAAAAACCTGCTCAACCAGATACCCTTGATCAAATGCAAATTTCAGCAACTCTTCTTCCTGGCGATCAAGCGACGTTTCCTGGGTCTCTTTCTCTGTGCTTACGCGGCAATAAAGAAACGCTTTTTTCTTCATTTTGAATCACTCGCTAGTTTAATGCTGTCGTCAGGCGCAAAGTCCAGGTGTTTGTCCGGGATCAATAGCGTTTCGCCAGCCGTGATGACAGGTACCGTCAAATTATTTTCTTTCATGATTTCATCAATCCATTCATGATGCGGAATCTTTCCGCTGTATTCATCGGCCAATGTCCACAGGGTATCCCCTTGTTCAATCTTCATCTGGACTGTGTGGGCCTGATCATTAGTATGGGAGAGAACGTAATAAAATGAAAGGATGAGTATGAGAAAGAAAAATCCGAATACATATGAGTTCTTCTGAATAAATGCCAAAAAAATCGCCTCCTGGGAATGTTTGTTCGGAATGTATGTTCTTATAATAATGCGAACAGGTGTTTTTGTCAACACTAAATTCGAACCTATGTTTGCATTTTATTGCCCAGGTTGATATAATTAACTTATCAAATAAGAAGTTTATTAAAAGAGGTGAAACTGTTGAAGAAAGTATCAAAACGCCAAGAAGATATCCTGACTTTCATTAAAACCGAAGTTCGCGAAAAAGGTTATCCGCCTTCCGTACGTGAAATCGGGGAAGCAGTTGGTCTGGCTTCCAGTTCTACTGTCCACGGCCATCTGGCCCGACTGGAAAGCAAAGGCTTGATCCGCCGCGACCCAACAAAACCAAGAGCGATTGAAGTCATCTCCACTGATGAGGCGTTGATCGACAAAAGCCCGGTGCTGCATGTGCCATTAATCGGTAAGGTAACCGCAGGCCAGCCGATTACAGCCATTGAAAATGTTGAGGAATATTTTCCTTTGCCGCAAACTTACGGCACTGAAGATGACCATATCTTCATGCTTGAGATCATGGGGGAAAGTATGATTGAAGCCGGCATTCTGAATGGCGACTATGTAATCGTCAAACAGCAGCAGACAGCCAATAACGGAGACATAGTTGTCGCCATGACCGAAGAAGACGAAGCAACAGTAAAACGCTTCTTCCGGGAGGAAAACTTCTTCCGGCTCCAGCCTGAAAATTCTTCAATGGAACCGATCATCGTTGATGCCGTTTCCATTCTTGGCAAAGTCGTAGGCGTTTATCGTCAAATACATTAAAGCAATTCGAAAAGAGCCAAGGGGAATTTCCCCTTGGCTCTTCTTTATTTTGAATCAGCAACGGATTTGACCTCAAAAAAAGCGCTGCTTATTGCAGCGCGGTTCTTGCGGTCACCGGTCCTGAAAACCTTACAGTTCAGAAACGATTATATATTTCACCAAATTGACGGTAATGCGATAATTGTTTTTGTCTGCCTCATCCTGGAATTCGTATGTGCCGTTTGTCGGTATACTGCTCAAGGCTGTTTCCTTGCTGCTCGCTTTGACGTAATGCGTCAGCGTATTGCCTTGATCAAAATAAAAATCGATCTGATAAGTTTTCAAAAAAATTCCCTCCTATGCGCTGATTCTTTCCTACTTATACAGTCTAGCATAGAAAGCTGGACCGTCCGAACTGAGAAGATGCTTTCAAAGCTTCTTTAGATACACAAAACTCCGCGGCTGCCCTGTGTTTCAGGCGAGCCCGGAGTTCGTGTACTGTTCATATCACAATAATAAGTCAGTCTTGCGTTGCAATTCCACCCACCATTCAATATGTGAGCGATCAAAAATAATCATTGATCCATATGGTTTGCTGTGCGGAATTTTTTTTGCCGATAAAAATTCATTGATTTGCTGTTCTGACAGCGGGTAATCCACTGAATCCAAATAAATCAGCAGATTATCAATCCCTTGAATTTTCTCCATTTAATCACCTCCAACAAAATCCTCCTTGCGGACAAGGAAAATTCAGTACGAGTTATTAAAATGGTCGGCATATATAATATACCACGATATCATGGCATTTAATCCTTGCTAATAAATTTTTTAAGTTCATTTGGTAAATTTATATTTCTCACAGAAAAAAACACAGCAACCCGCAGGCTGCTGTGTTTTTTCTATCTATTAATACATTTTCAAGTACTGCTCACGTTCCCATGGGTGGACAGAAGTTCTGAACATATCCCACTCAATTTCCTTCGCTTCCACGAAGTTATTTAGAATGTGGTCTCCCAGAGCTTTCGTCATAACTTCATCCCCTTGCAATTCCTGCAAAGCCGCATACAATGTTGCCGGCAGATCTTCAACGCCAACGGCATTGCGTTCTTTTTTAGTCATTGCATAGATATTGCGGTCAACCGGTTTCGGTGGAGTCAGTTTGCGTTTGATCCCATCAAGTCCAGCTCCCAGAAGAACGGCCATTGCCAAGTACGGGTTTGCTGTAGGGTCAACAGATCTAACTTCTACACGAGTGGATAACCCGCGTGAAGCCGGAATACGAATCAACGGACTGCGGTTCTGTCCAGACCATGCTACGTAGCAAGGCGCTTCATAACCGGGTACCAGTCGTTTATACGAATTGACTGTCGGATTCGTAACAGCTGTAAAGGCTTTTGCGTGCTCCAGGATTCCTGCCATGAACTGGAATGCTGTTTGACTTAATTTCATGTCGCCTTTTTCATCAAGAAAAGCATTTTCATTGCCATTGAACAATGACACGTTCATGTGCATGCCTGAACCGCTTACGCCGAACAAAGGCTTCGGCATGAATGTAGCATGCAGGCCGTGCTTTCTGGCAATCGTTTTTACAACCAATTTAAATGTTTGGATATCATCACACGCTTTGATGGCGTCTGCGTATTTAAAATCGATTTCATGCTGTCCCGGTGCCACTTCGTGGTGGGAAGCTTCAATTTCAAAGCCCATTTCTTCCAGTTCCAGAACGATATCGCGGCGGCAGTTTTCGCCCAAATCCATCGGTGCAAGGTCGAAATAGCCACCGTGGTCATTCAATTCAAGCGAAGGCTCGCCTCTGTCATCAAGTTTGAACAGGAAAAATTCCGGTTCAGGTCCTAAATTGAAATGCGTGAAACCGAGTTCTTCCATTTCTTTCAGTACGCGTTTCAAGTTGGTGCGGGGATCTCCGGCAAATGGCGTTCCATCCGCATTATAGATATCACAGATCAACCGCGCGACTTTCCCTTTCCCAGTAATCCACGGGAAAACAACCCACGTGTCAAGATCCGGGAATAAGTACATATCCGATTCTTCGATGCGGACAAAACCGTCGATGGACGATCCGTCGAACATCATTTTATTGTCCAGCGCTTTTTCAAGCTGGGATGTTGGAATTTCCACGTTTTTGATAATTCCCAGAATGTCGGTGAATTGCAAGCGGATGAAGTTAACATCCTCTTCTTTAACCAGTTTTTGAATGTCTTCTTTTGAATACTTACCCATGCTCTCTTCACTCTCCTATAAGTTTTATGTAACCCAATTCTATTGATAGAACCGGGATAGATCACTTTGTTTGTGATTGGGTCTGTTGTAGAAATTCCCCGGCATGATTTCTTCACGGAAAATTCTGCGCACATCGTCATCACTGAGATTTTTTTGTTCAGCCAATACATTCTGTGGCTGATTTTTCATTTCGAACATTTTGCGGATGCCGGCAATATTGAGGCCCTGGTCCAGGAAATCTTTGATTTCCAGCAGCACATCGACATCGTTAAGCGAAAACATGCGTTTATTGCCATCTGTCCGGGCTGGGCTGATCAAACCGTTTTCTTCATAATAACGGATTTGGCGTGCCGTTAACTCAGTCAGCTGCATTACGATGCTGATCGGCAGGATCGGCATCGTCCGTCGGATGCGATTCGTCATATTGTTCACCCTTTTACTTTGTACTTCATAAACAATGATAAAGCATGTAAGGTTATCTGTCAACTATTTGTTAGATAACCTTACACAATAAAAACTCAACGTATTTTCTGTGTATTTAAAGCTTCGACAGCATGTATTACCGCAATCTTCACATGCTCATAAGTCAGTCCGCCCTGTATATACGCGGTATAAGGAGGGCGTATCGGACCGTCTGCCGTCAATTCGATGCTTGATCCCTGCACAAAGGTTCCCGCTGCCATGATCACATCGTCTTCGTAACCGGGCATATAAGCCGCCTCCGGGAGAAATTGCGCATTCACCGGTGAATTGGCCTGGATCGTTCGGCAAAAGGCAATCATCTGCTCTGCAGTTTCAAAAGAAACGGATTGAATCAAATCTGTGCGCTTGTCAGCCCAATGCGGACTGGTCACCATGCCGGCAGCTTCGAGCAGGGCTGAAGTGAAAATCGCACCTTTTAAAGCTTGCGAAACAATATGAGGTGCCATGAAAAATCCTTGATACATATCCGGCAAAGTGTTGAGTGACGCTCCTGCCTCTCCACCTATACCCGGAGAAGTCATGCGGTAAGCGCATTTTTCAACCAAATCCTGCCTTCCGGCAATATACCCGCCGATTTTGGCCATTCCTCCGCCAGGATTTTTAATGAGTGATCCTGCAATCAGATCCGCACCCGCTTCAACCGGTTCCCGATCTTCCACAAACTCTCCGTAGCAATTGTCGACAAATACTATGGCCTCAGGTTTCAACTTTCGAATCTGCTGAATCATTGCTTCAATTTCCGATACTGTAAATGAAGGGCGGGTGTCATAGCCTCTCGAACGTTGAATCGCAATGACTTTGGTTTTTTCAGTGACGGCAGCCCTGACTCCCTGCCAATCGATGTCGTGGCTTGCCGTTAAATCGATATGGCGGTAGCCGATGCCAAAATCCCGCAAGGATCCTGTATCGCGGTCTCCGCCGCTGACAATCGAGTCCAGTGTGTCGTAAGGTTTGCCGGTAATATACAGAAGTTCATCGCCCGGGCGCAGAACACCGAATAAGGAAATGGTGATGGCATGCGTTCCGGAAATGATTTGCGCACGGACCAGCGCCGCTTCAGCTTTAAACACGTCGGCATAGACCCTCTCCAATGTATCTCTCCCTTCATCGTCATAGCCGTAGCCTGTGGAAGGGTTGAAATGGTGGTCACTGACTTTTTGGCTGTGGAACGCGGACAGCACTTTCTGCTGATTATGAAGGGCGGTGTCATCTGCCGCCTGCAATTGTTTTTGGATTTTTTCTTCTGTCTTGCGGATCGTCATTAGCATAATTTTCTCCATTCTGTTATTTATTCCTTCTATTATTGTCATGTGCTTGAAACTGCGTCAAATTCTGATACAATTCATAGAGTTGAAGAAAGCGGGAGGTAAGATTATGGCGTGGGAAGTATTAAGTGCGATCGGTACCATCGCGTTTGCAATTTCAGGGGCAATTATTGCGATGGAAGAGGAATACGATATTTTCGGCGTTTATCTTCTTGGCGTGGTGACAGCATTTGGCGGCGGCGCAGTGCGCAACCTGCTGATTGGTGTGCCCGTTTCAAATTTATGGGAACAAGAACTGATGATCCAACTGGCTTTGGTATCGATCACCTTGGTTTTCCTTTTCCCTCACCGCTTGCTCGGGCAATGGAACCGTTGGGGTCATTTTTTTGACGCAATCGGTCTTTCGGCTTTCGCTATACAAGGCGCTTTGTTTGCAGTCGAGCTTAATCTCCCCGTTTATGCAGTTGTCGTCGCAGCGGTGCTGACGGGTTCCGGAGGCGGCATCATACGCGATATGCTGGCGGGCCGAAAACCATTGGTGCTGAAAGCGGAAATCTATGCGGTCTGGGCAGCAATGGCTGGATTACTGATCAGTGTAGACTTGATCCGCAATGATTTTTATCTATATGTCTTATTTGCAGTCATCACGGCGTTGCGTATCTTATCCTACACGTATAAATGGCGTTTGCCTTCCAGAAAAATTACATCCGTTTAAAAAAACCGACCGGAATGGAATCCGGTCGGTTTTTTCATGGACACAAATTGTTCAGGCTGTCGTTTCACCTTTCCAGTTCATCATTCCGCCTTCGACATTCGTAACATCGATTCCCTGTTCATTCAGAAATTCACTTGCTCTTCCGCTCCGGGCGCCGGAACGGCAAATCATATAATAGGGCTGGCCCTTTTCAAATTCTGCTACACGGTTGTCCACTTCACCCAATGGGATATGTTTGGCGCCAGGAATTATGCCGGCAGCCACTTCATCTGCTTCTCTTACGTCGATAATGTTTAATTGCTCGCCGGCTTCGACACGTTCCAGCAATTCATCCGTTGTAATTGTTTTCATCTCCATCAACCTCCAAATAAATTCTAATCAATTAAAATGCTATAGGGAAAGGTGGTTGCTGTCAATTAAAAGACCGGCCACAGCAGTGGCCGGTCCGCTTTTCGTTGTCGCTTTTCGATACTTATTCCTGGTGTTCAATAGAGACCGCTTTCGCGGGTGAGAATGTGGAGATTGCATGCTTGTAAATAAGTTGCTGTTTGCCATCTGTCTCAACCAGCACCGTAAAATTGTCATAGGATTTAATGGTCCCTTTTAACTGGAAGCCATTGAGTAAAAATACAGTAACAAAAATATTATTTTTACGCAGCTGATTCAAATAAACGTCCTGGATATTAACTGGTTTCATGTAAATCCCCCTATTTCACTTGTTCTTTTTTTGTTCACCAATTAACTGTATTCGACGTGACCGGTCGTTTTCCTGCATAATCTTTTCAATTCCTTCAATATTTCCCCTTAAATCGAGCATCCCGTCAATCCAATATACCGGCAGCTTGTTCCGGAAATAGGTCAATTGCCGTTTGGCGTAATTTCTGGAATTTTTTTTGAGCAATATTTTTGCCTGCTCGAGCTTCATTTGTTGATCAAAATATGCATAAATCTCCTTGTAGCCAATGGCTTTGATCGATTGGACATCCCTTAAGCCTCGCTTATAGAGCCTCTCCACTTCATCCAGGAGACCTTCCTCCAGCATCGCTTCGACTCTCTGGTCGATTCTTTCATAAAGAATGTCCCGTGCAATATCGATGCCGACGATTAATTCGTTGTACATCGGCTGCAATGCCAGGCTTCTGTCCACTTTTTCTTCGCTGCCCAGCTGAATTTCAAGCGCCCGGATCACTCTTCGGGTATTATTCGGATGGATATCGGTATCGGGATCCACTGCCAGCAATTTATTGTGCATGTGTTCCGGTCCAAACTGCTCCAATTCCTGATACAATTTATTGCGCAATTGTTCGTCGACCTGCGATTCAGAAAAACGGTAATCGAATAACACAGCCTGAATATAGAGGCCTGTCCCCCCCACAATGATCGGCAGTTTTCCGGCATCGGCAATTTCTTTAATCTTGCCGCGCACAAGGTGCTGGTATTCTGCCACTGAAAACGGCTCTTCCGGATCTTTTATATCCAATAAATGATGCGGAACGCCTTGCATTTCCTCCGGTTTCACTTTTGCCGTGCCAATCGACATGCCCCGGTAGATCTGCATCGAATCTCCGTTGATGATTTCCCCGTCCAATGCTTTGGCCAATTCGATGCTTAACGCCGTTTTGCCTGATGCCGTCGGACCGACTATGGCCAGCACATCAATCATGGACGGCCATCCAATCCGCGAGAACTTTGAAATAACGCTTCTTCTCCACTTCATGGAGAAGTTCATGGCGTGCGCCTTCTCCCAAATAGACTTGTACATCTTCAATGCCGGCTTTTTTATAGTTTGCTGCTGCGGCAAAAAGATCTTTTCCTTTGTGCCCCACCGGATCTTCTGAACCGCTGATCAACAGGATCGGCAGAGTCTTTCGGATTTTACTGATTTCCTCTTTTTTATTGATCAGCAGCATGCCTTTGAAAAGGTCGGCGAAAAACTGATTCGTGGAAACAAAGCCGCTCATCGGATCAGCTTCATATTTTGCCACTTCCGAAGCATCGCTGCTGAGCCAAGCAAATGCCGATCCTTCTTCTTTGAAATCCTTGATGAACGGTCCGAACACCAGGGAGCCAAGCGCTTTGCTTTTTTCATCCTTGCCATTCAGTTTGCCATTCGCTTTGGCTAACAGGATGCCCATGCTTCCGGTCATTCCCGGGTCGCCGCCTGTTCCTGAGAACACAGCACGGCTAATCCCCTCACCGTATAATTGAATATAGCGGCGCCCAACAAAAGAGCCCATACTGTGGCCGAAAAGGACGAAGGGAAGCTCACCAATCTGGTCCTGAACCGCAGCAATGACTTCTTTGACATCGTCCACCACCCGGTCGAATCCATTCTGCTCGGCAAAAAACCCTTCCACACCGTTTCTTTCCGCTGTGCGCCCGTGACCTCTTTGGTCGTGCCCGGAAACGGCAAATCCGCGGCTCGTCAAGTATCGGATAAATTCTTCGTAGCGTGCAATATGTTCAGCCATGCCGTGAATGATGTGGATGTGGGCTTTCGGTTCTGCCGGTAAATACACTTCGTAATAGATTTCCTTGTTATCTGAGGCTCTTATAAAATTCTTTGTAATCTTCATTGCGGCACGCCCCTTCCAAAACGGGTTGCTTTCTCGAGTTCATCGTTCAATTCCTTGCGGTAGCGGTCTTTCTGCTCTGGGCTGTAATTCAGCTCTTTGGCCATATAATCCATTACCTGTTCTTTGTACCGGATGACATCGGAAATATGGAAATAAAGATCCCCTGTTCTTCTGATGAAAAAATCACCCGGCGTGAGGGCCATTTCGTTGTCAATCGTGTAAGCCAATACGGCAGCCAGTACATCCGGTAATCCGTCTTCATGCAGTTCAGTGGAGCGTTTCCAATAAAGTTCAAACACTTTCCCTGCATTTGTTCCGAAAAACTGAGCGAACATGCGCCCTTCTTCCGGCGTCAGACCGAATTGCTGTGATTGCAGCGCCATGCTGTGAACAAAGCGCGGAAAGTTTTTCGATCCTCCGAAATCTCCCCCGGATAAAGGAAGCTCCTTCGTATGCGTCTTCCCATATTTTTTGTCGCCGTCTTTCTCCAGAGATTTAATGACTCGATCGGTAATTGCCTCTGCCATTTTGCGGTAACCGGTCAATTTGCCACCGGCAATGGAGATCAATCCATTTTCCGATTCCCACACTTCATCTTTGCGTGATATTTCGGAAGGGTCTTTCCCTTTCTCGTATACAAGCGGCCTGACGCCTGCCCAGGTGGACTCGACATCGGAAGTGGCCAGTTTTGCCGATGGAAACATATGGTCGATGGCTGCCAATAGATAGGCCACATCCTCTGCCGTTGCCGCCGCTTCTGCCGGGTCCCCGTTGTAAAATGTATCGGTCGTGCCAATATAAGCTTTATCATCTCGTGGAATGGCAAATATCATTCGACCATCCGGGGCGTCGAAATAAACCGGCTGCCGCAGTGGAAATGTGCTGCGGTCCACAACGACGTGCACCCCTTTTGTCAGTCGGATTTGTTTATCAGCTGCTGTCGAGTCCAAGTCGCGGATTTCATCCACCCACGGGCCCGCTGCATTTACGACTTTTTTCGCTGAAATCGACAATTTCTTGCCCGTGACAGTACATGCCGCTGTTACACCGGCTACTTTGCCATTTTTATAGAAGAAGTCTTCCGCTGTCATATAGTTGAGGCAAAGCGCCCCCAGTTCTGCCGCTTTTTTCAAAATTTCGAGCGTCAGCCTGGCATCATCCGTACGATATTCCACATAATAGCCGCCGCCCTGGAGCCCTTCATTTTTAAGTAAAGGTTCTTTCGCCAAAGCTTCATCAGCAGACAGCATTTTACGCCGTTCGCCTTTTTTGACGCCGGCCAGAAAATCATAAACACGCAATCCGATAGAAGTGGTGAAAGGCCCAAACGTGCCCCCTTTATGGAACGGGAGAAGCATCCATTGCGGTTCCGTGACGTGTACGGCATTTTCGTAAACCACTTCCCGTTCCCGTCCGACATCACGCACCATCTTCACTTCAAATTGCTTCAGGTAGCGAAGACCGCCGTGAATCAGCTTGGTGGAACGGCTGGAAGTGCCGGAAGCAAAATCATTCTTTTCAATCAAGGCAACCGACAAGCCTCTTGAAACAGCATCGAGCGCAATGCCCGCTCCCGTAATACCCCCTCCGATGATCAGCAAATCAAATCCATAATTTTCCATTTCATTCATCTTATCTTGTCGAAGTTTGGCTGAAAACATCCCGATCCCCCCTTTATCTGCTGAATTCACGGGTAGCAGCAACCGCTTTTTTCCACCCGCTGTATAATTTGTCCCTGTTTTGCTCGTCCATTTGTGGTTCATAGGTTTTTTGGGTTGTTGCCAACTCTTTTATATCGTTTAAATCTTTCCAAAAGCCTATGGCAAGACCCGCCAGATAAGCGGCCCCAAGAGCCGTGGTTTCATTGAGCCTCGCCAGCTCCACGTCTTTTTGAAGAATATCACTCTGAAATTGCATCAGGAAGTCATTGGAAACAGCTCCGCCATCTGCGCGCAAAACTTGGATGTCGATGCCGGAATCCTGTTCCATGCAGTCGAGCACATCCTTTGTTTGATAAGCTAAAGATTCCAAAGTCGCACGGATGAAATGTTCTTTTTCCGTGCCCCGCGTCAAGCCGAATACCGCACCGCGGGCTTCCGAATCCCAGTGGGGCGTTCCCATGCCCACGAAAGCGGGCACCACATAAACGCCATCCGTCGACGGAACGCGTTTTGCGTAATCCTCTGAATCCGCAGCCGTTTTCAGCATCCGCATGCCGTCCCGCAGCCATTGAATTGCCGAACCCGCTACAAACACACTGCCTTCGAGCGCGTAAACGACTTTCCCATCAAGCCCCCAGGCAATGGTTGTCAGCAGGCCGTTTTCGGATTTCACGGCTTCTTCGCCAGTATTCATCAGCATGAAGCAACCGGTGCCGTATGTATTTTTCGCCATTCCTTTTTCCACACAATGCTGGCCGAACAGCGCTGCCTGCTGATCGCCCGCGATGCCGGCGATCGGAACCCGCTGGCCGAAAAACACGTTAGGATCCGTCTCACCATATATTTCGGATGACGATTTGACTTCCGGCAGCATCCCGATCGGAATGCCCAATTTCTCACAGATTTCCTCGTCCCATTTCAAATCGAAAATATTGTAGAGCAATGTCCGTGAAGCGTTGGAAAGATCCGTTACGTGGACTGCGCCGTCCGTCATTTTCCAGATCAGCCACGAGTCGATTGTGCCAAACAGCAAATCGCCCCGTTCCGCTGATGCTCTGGCGCCTTCCACGTTATCAAGAATCCACTTGACTTTCGTGCCCGAAAAATACGGATCGAGCCGGAGACCTGTTTTGTCTTGAAACCAATCTTCCAGTCCTTCATCCTTTAATTTATCGATAATGGATTGTGTCTGGCGGGATTGCCAGACGATTGCCGGATAGACCGGCTGGCCGGTGTTTTTATTCCATACCACCGTCGTTTCACGCTGGTTGGTGATGCCGATGCCCGCAATCTGCGTTTGCTGGATACCGCTTTCCGTTAATGCGGCAGCAAGCACCGACAACACCGAGCCCCAGATTTCGCTCGCATTATGTTCAACCCAGCCCGGTTTCGGATAATATTGCTTGAATTCCTTTTGAGAACTATGGACCAGTTCACCTTTTTTATTGAACAGGATCGCTCTCGTACTGGTCGTTCCCTGGTCGATGGATAAGATATAGCTTTCCAACACAGCATACCTCCTCTAATTCATGACTCGTTTAAACATCTTTTCAACATCATAGGTTCTGAAATGAATGATGACCGGACGGCCGTGGGGACAGGTGAAAGGCTGTTCCGCTCGTTTGAGATCCCGCAGCAGCTGTTCCATATCGGGCTTCTGCAAATAATGATTCGCTTTGATTGAGCGCTTGCAGCTCATCATGATCGCCGCCTCTTCCCTAAGCTTTTTCACATCCGCGCGGTTGCCGTTCAAGACCTGTTCGATCAGCTCTTCAATCACTTCCTGTTCAAAACCTTTCGGAAACCAGGTCGGATGGTCCCGGACAATAAACGACGAATCGCCGAACACTTCCAGAAAGACACCGATTTCTGCCAGACTGTCCAAATTGTTTTGGAGCCGCAGCGCTTCGTCCCGGCTGTAATGAAAAGTCAGCGGCAACAGCAGTGATTGCCGTTCCATGGCATCCGCCTGCCCCACTTTTTCGCGGAAATATTCATATTTGATCCGCTCCTGTGCGGCATGCTGATCGACGAGATAAAATCCGTCGGTGCTTTGTGCCACGATATAGGTGCCGTGTATCTGGCCGACGACTTCCAGTTCAGGAAATTGGGGACCTTCCTCCATTCCCTGTTGTTCGGAAGAATATTCAGCAGCAGAGGCAACCGGTGCAAGATTTTCTTCAGCTGCAGGCTGTTCGAATGGCACCCCTTCAATCTCTGGCGTGCTGTATGCCGGCTGATCCGACACCTGCTGTTCATTTACAGTAGTCGAAGTTTTCCACAAATCGAGTTGGCTGGAGGGAGCATAGGCCTTCTTTTTCGCTTTCGGCTGTTCGATGACCGGTGCACGCACCGCCGTGCTGACTGCCTGGCGAATCGTCTGATAGATCAATTCCATCAGCTCTTTTTCTTTGCTCAGGCGGATCTGCTGTTTTGCCGGATGGACGTTGACATCGGTCAGATAAGGATCTCCTTCAATATTCAGCACCGTGATCGGCTGCCGTTCCAGCGGCAAAAAGGTATGGTACGCCCGGTTCACGGTCGTGGCGATGGCATAATGCTTGACCCAGCGGCCGTTGACGAACAGCGAGATATAGTTTTTATTGGCCCGCGTGATTTCCGGCAGTGACGTGTAACCCGTTACTTTGTAATCCTGGGATTCTCCTTCAAACGGAATCATTTTCTTCGCGATGGCCACTCCGTAAATATCTGCAAGGACACGGCGGATTTCACCGCTGCCCGAAGTCTGCAGCAGCGTTTTGCCGTCATGGACCAATTTGAAGGACACGGCCGGATAGCTGAGAGCGAAACGGTTCATCAGATCGATGGTATGGCCGAGTTCCGTCTGCAGCGTCTTCATGTATTTGAGCCGTGCCGGTGTATTGAAGAATAATTGGTCAATTTTAATATCGGTTCCCTGGCGCAGCGCATTCGGTCGGCTGTCGATCAATCGGCCGCCTTCCAGGTGCACGAATGTGCCATTGACACCGTCAGAAGTCTGCAAAGTCACTTTCGACACTGAGGCGATACTGGCCAGCGCCTCTCCGCGGAATCCCAGCGTCCGGATTCGGAAAAGATCATGTTCATTGGCAATTTTGCTTGTCGCGTGACGGGAAAAAGACAGCAAAGCATCTTCACTGTCCATTCCTGCTCCGTTATCGATGATGCGGATTGATGTCAGCCCCGCCTCTTCGAGCAGAACTTCCACCGTGCCGCTGCCGGCGTCGATGGCATTCTCCACCAATTCCTTCACGACCGACGTTGGGCGTTCGACCACTTCACCTGCTGCGATCTTATTTGATAAAGGTTCATCCATTAAACGGATCTTTCCCATAAAATCACTCCTTCCGGCTAAGTTTCAACTGCAGCTCATTGATCATCTGCAGCGCTTCAAGCGGGGTCATCGATGTTATTTCCGCGTCTGAAATTGCCTGAATCACTTCTTCGGTATCGGTGTCGCGATCATCGAAAAATGATAATTGTTCGATATGCTGCGTTTGCTGCTTCTTTTCTGCTTCGAATGTTTTCAATAATTCCCGTGCGCGGGACAGGATCTTCTGCGGCAAATTGGCCAGTTCCGCCACATGGATACCGTAGCTTTTATCCGCCGGTCCCGGTTTCACTTTATGGAGAAATACCACTTTGCCGGATTGCTCCATTGCCGCCACATGAACGTTTTGCAAACGCTCCAGTGATTGGTCGAGCGATGTCAGTTCATGGTAATGCGTCGAAAACAGGGTATTGGCACCGATCTTCTCGTGGATATATTCAATCATCGACTGCGCCAGCGCCATGCCGTCATAAGTGGATGTGCCGCGGCCGATTTCATCAAACAGCAACAAGCTCCGTTCGGTGGCATGGGTGATGGCATATTGCGATTCGAGCATTTCAACCATAAACGTACTTTGCCCCGATACAAGATCATCCGCCGCTCCGATTCGCGTAAAAATCTGATCGACCACCGGGAGCTTCGCCGAGTCTGCCGGCACATAACTGCCGATTTGCGCCAGTACGATGGTCAAAGCCACCTGGCGCATATACGTACTTTTACCCGACATATTCGGACCCGTAATAAGCAGCATATTGCTGTCTTCCGTCAACACGCAATCGTTCGGCACATAATGCTGCCTGTTGAGCATTTTCTCAACGACCGGATGGCGTCCGCCGACAATTGAAATGTCCCGTGTGTCTGTAAAGTCCGGTTTCGTAAAGCGGTATTTTTCCGCCACATTCGCGAAACTGAGGAACACGTCCAATCCGCTCAGCGTGGAGGCAAGATTTTGGATGCGGGAGATATACTGTTTCACTTCGTCGCGGATGACGGTAAATAATTTGTATTCAAGATTCAGGCTTTCTTCTTCCGCCGTCAGGATCAAAGTTTCCTTTTCTTTCAGTTCAGGCGTAATATAACGTTCGGCATTTGCCAAAGTCTGCTTGCGTTCATAGCGTTCCAGATCGGCCAAATGCATATTGGCTTTTGAGATTTCAATGTAATAGCCAAAAATACGGTTATAACCGATTTTCAGTGTTTTGATGCCGGTCTTTTGCCGCTCCTGCTGCTCGAGCTGGGCAATCCAGTCTTTGCCGTTTCGTGACGCATCCCGGTACTCATCCAATTGCTGGTTGTAGCCTTCCCGGATGACGCCACCCTCTTTTGATGACAACGGCGGATTATCGCTGATCGCTTCGAGCAGCTCACAAACTTCCCCGCAGCGGTCGAGCCCCACTGCAAAATCGCTCAATTGCTGATTCCCCGACCCGGTAAGTTCATCGATAATTGCAGGGATTTTTTCCAGTGAACTTCTCAGTTGTGCCAAATCACGTCCGCTGGCACTGCCGAATGCAATGCGTCCGCTCAGCCGTTCGAGGTCATACACTTCCTTCAGGGCATTCTGCAACTCCACACGGGTGAAATAATGTTCGATAAGGGATTCCACCATTCTTTGGCGAAGTTCAATGCGACCCCGGTTGGCGAGCGGCTGATGCAGCCATTGCTTCAGCTTGCGGCTGCCCATCGCGGTAACTGTTTCATCCAATAGCCAAAGCAGCGTTCCTTTCGTTTCCCCTCCGCGGATTGATTGCAATAATTCAAGATTGCGCTTGGAATGAAAATCGATGCTGAGCAATTGCCCTTCTTCGTTATAAGCGAATGGCTGGATATGCTCCAGCGATTGTTTCTGTGTGCGGGCAATATACGTCAGCAGGCGATGGCTGCTGCCTGTCAGTTCTGCTGGACAGTCTGTCACCAACGAGCCATCCAGTTCATATAAAAATTCCATCGGTTCGATCGACAATAATAGATCCTGCGCATCTTCATTCAATAATAGGAACAGGGAATCGGAAACGACCAATTCGCGGATCCCAAGTGATTGCAATTCCTGAAGCAGCGCTTTGCCCTGCCCCATTATGTAAGTGGCTGTCGATTCTCCCGTCGAGATATCGATATAGGACAATGAAAAACCGCCCGGCAATTCTTCTGCTGCTGCGATAAAGTGGTTCGATTTGGAATCCACGCTTTTGCCTTCGGTATGGGTGCCCGGTGTGATGAGCCGCACCACTTCCCGTTTGACGACCCCTTTGGTCAATTTCGGATCTTCCACCTGCTCGCAGATGGCCACTTTATGTCCTTTGGCAATCAGCTGGTCTATGTAATTTTTCGCTGCATGATGCGGGACACCGCACATCGGAATGCGGTCGTCGCCGTTGCCGCCCCGGCTGGTCAGCGTAATTTCAAGCAATTGGGACGCCTGCAGCGCATCGTCGTAAAACATTTCATAAAAATCCCCAAGCCGGAAAAACAGGAACGCATCCTGGTAATCCGCTTTCACTTGAAAGTATTGTTGCATCATTGGTGTAATCGCCATTTTAAAACCTCTTTCGCAATCGATTCTTCGTTTCTCCATTATAACAAAAATAGCGGCATAAAAGAAAAAACCGAAAGAGCAAGAGCTCTTTCGGTTCAAACTGTGGTCATTTATAGAATTCAAGGCTTACGAACAACTGCCGCCTTGTGAATCGTTTTTCACTTTCGAGCCTGTTTCGCCGCGCAGCAAGTCGCCGCCGGTTTCTGTGATGATGTTGTTTGTCACCTGGTTGGCGATTGCAGTCGACACCATCTGCAACAACGAATTGACATCGCTCTGTGATTGCTTGAATTCCTGTACAATCGGCACAGCGTCAATTTCGTCTTCAATTTTCTTGATTTTGCCTTCAATCAATTCAAGTGCACGTTCCTTGCCGTAATGCTGGAAATTGACCGCTTGCTTCTGAAGGCTTTTCAGGCTGGCGATCTTTTCACGGATTTGCTGGTTCTCATTGATTTGTGCTTCTGCACGCTTGAAGAAATCCACTTCTTCGGTTGCAGCGATCATATCCGCCACTTCGCGTGATTTTGCTACGATTTCGTCTTTAGTATAAGTCATCTATTAGACACCCACTTCTTGGCCGGCGGCAATATTTAAGTGTTCACCGACCATGTTTTAGTTTCAGTTATTTTTCATTGATGTATTGGCCCACAATCGAATTCGGACCTCTACGGTTATTATACTGAAAAGGTATGGCGTCCTACAAGCAAATTGCCATATTTGTCGTAGAATTGTCACCAACTGCCAAGCTATCCGCGGAATGGGTGATCATCGTTGATATAAATCCGTTCGCAGGAAACCGCTTTGCCCGTGTCATCATCAATTTCTGTGAAGAAGCCGCTGACAACAGCCCGTCCGCGCTTTGGCACTTCAAAACGGGTCGGCATATTGGTTTTGAACCGGTAAAGCACCGACTCCTTGTTCATGCCGAGCACTTCATCATAAGGGCCTGTCATGCCGACATCTGAAATATAAGCGGTGCCCCCTGGCAGGATGCGCGAATCCGCTGTCTGTACATGGGTATGGGTCCCGACAACTACGGATGCCCGGCCGTCGAGATGCCAGCCCATGGCGATTTTTTCACTGGTCGCTTCTGCGTGAAAATCTACGAATACCAATGGCGAAAGTTCTTTCGCTTCTGCCAACAGCTCGTCCGCTTTTTGGAAAGGATCGTCGTGCGGCGGCAGAAACACGCGGCCGTGCAGGTTGATCACCGACAAGGTTTTGCCGTTTTTCGTGAGGGTCGCCATTCCGCGTCCCGGTGCTTCCGCTGAAAAGTTCGCCGGACGGATCAAATAATCCACTTCGTCAATAAAATCAAAAATCTCTTTTTGGTCCCACGTATGATTGCCCATCGTCACCATGTCGACGCCCATGAACAGCAGATCCTGATAAATCGCTTTCGTGATGCCTCTGCCGGCAGCGGCGTTTTCGCCATTTGCGATGACCGCATCCGGCTTGTATTTTTTCTTCAGGCGCGGCAAATACGATTCCAATGCATCGCGGCCAAGCGATCCGACGATATCTCCAATAAATAAAACTCTCATGCTATCACCTTTTTCCATAAGAAAAAGGCTTCTTTGAATAGACATTCATCGAAGCCTTGATCCCTATTATTTTGCGTATTCAACTGCTCTTGTTTCTCTGATTACGGTCACTTTGATGTGGCCTGGATAATCCAGCTCTTCTTCGATCCGCTTGCGGATATCGCGAGCCAAACGATGTGCGGTCATATCGTCAATCTGTTCCGGTCTGACCATGATGCGGATTTCGCGTCCTGCCTGAATGGCGAATGATTTCTCAACGCCTTCGTAGGATTCCGAAATCTCTTCAAGTTTTTCCAGACGGCGGATATAGTTCTCCAAGGTTTCACTTCTCGCTCCCGGACGCGCTGCTGACAATGCATCAGCTGCTGCAACGATGACCGAAATGATCGAAGTCGCTTCGGTGTCGCCGTGGTGGGATGCGATACTGTTGATAACCACCGGATGTTCTTTGTATTTGGTTCCAAGTTCAACCCCGATTTCAACATGGCTGCCTTCTACTTCATGGTCAATCGCTTTACCGATATCATGAAGCAATCCTGCGCGCCGTGCCAAGGTAACATCTTCGCCAAGTTCCGCTGCCATCAAGCCGGAGAGGAATGCGACTTCCACTGAGTGCTTGAGGACGTTCTGTCCGTAACTTGTGCGGTAACGCAGACGGCCAAGAATTTTGATCAAATCGGGATGCAGATTATGTACCCCAACGTCAAATGTGGTTTGTTCCCCAATTTCACGGATTTGCTCATCTACTTCGCGTCTGGACTTTTCAACCATTTCTTCGATCCGTGCCGGATGGATACGGCCATCGGATACCAGCTTCTCCAGTGCCAATCGCGCAGTTTCGCGTCTGATTGGATCAAACCCTGAAAGAATTACAGCTTCTGGCGTGTCATCGATAATCAAATCGATGCCCGTCAATGTTTCAAGCGTACGGATGTTACGGCCTTCACGGCCAATGATGCGGCCCTTCATCTCGTCATTCGGCAGATTGACAACTGAGACAGTCGTCTCCGCCACATGGTCTGCTGCAAATCGCTGCATCGCAAGTGACAAAATGTTTTTGGCCTTTTTATCGGATTCTTCTTTTGCACGGGCTTCTGTCTCTTTCACCATTACCGCAATATCGGTTGAAAGTTCATTTTCAACCTGCTGCAGGATGATCGACTTCGCTTCTTCGCGCGTCAAAGATGAAATCCGTTCCATTTCGGATTGCTGCTGTTGAACCAGTTCTTCAGCTTTGCTTTCCATCTGTACAATATGCTGTTGTTTTTCGGCAAGGGCTTCATCTTTGCGTTCAAGCCCTGCTTCCCTTTTGTTTAATGCATCATCCTTGCGATCCAAATTTTCTTCTCTCTGCAACAACCGATTTTCTTGTTTCTGGATTTCTGATCGGCGTTCCCGAATATCAGATTCTGTTTCAGTACGCAATTTGTGATTTTCGTCTTTTGCTTCCAAAAGGGCTTCTTTCTTCAGTGCTTCGGCTTCTCTCTTTGCATCTTCAATAATCTGCTCTGCAGAGTTTCTCGCACCTGCCATTTTGGAATCATTTGATTTTTTCATTACAAAATAACCAACAACTATACCGACGAGGATACCAAGCAAAGCGAAGATGATCACGTTTTCCATTCGGACACCTCCTCTTGCTATTCGTTTTAACGTTTCAAAAATAGATTGAATTTTCGTGCTAATCAAACGCTGTAAAATTAGTAAATTATACAGTTTTAATTGTATAGATGGAGCTTTGAAGTGTCAACCCGGTGATAGTCCATCCAATCAGCCGAACCGAGCTCCGGACCAGCACGCTTTGTTGTTAACTCGCTATAAATAAAAAATCAAACAGCTGTTGATGCCAAAGTATCGCTCCGGCATCAACAGCTGTTAAGAGTAACTCTTATTTATCGTCTTCGTCGATCAGGAGATTAAATTCCTCTGGTTCTTCTTTCGAAGCAGCGATTGTATACGAGGCTGCGGCCATTCCGTATTGTTCACGGATTCTCCCGGCAATCTCATTACTGATATCACTATGGTCGCGAAGGAACTGCTTGGCGTTTTCACGGCCTTGCCCAATGCGATCTTCTTTATAGGAATACCACGAACCGCTCTTCTGGATGATTTCAAGTTCTGCACCGATATCAACGATTTCGCCTTCACGCGAAATCCCTTTGCCGTACATGATATCAACTTCTGCTGTACGGAACGGCGGCGCCACTTTGTTTTTGACGATTTTAATCTTCGTTCTGTTACCGATGATATCGTTGCCGGATTTCAACGCTTCAGCACGACGGACTTCCATACGGATGGATGAATAGAATTTCAATGCGCGTCCACCAGTTGTCGTTTCAGGGTTACCGAACATAACACCGATTTTTTCACGGACCTGGTTGATGAAAATAACGATTGAATTCGACTTGTTGATGATGCCGGATAATTTACGGAGAGCCTGAGACATCAGACGGGCTTGCAAGCCCATATGCGAATCGCCCATTTCTCCTTCAATTTCCGCTTTTGGAACAAGTGCAGCAACCGAGTCAATTACGACGATATCAACTGCGCCGCTTCGAACCAATGCTTCACAGATTTCCAAAGCTTGCTCGCCTGTATCGGGCTGAGACAATAGAAGCTCGTCAATGTTAACACCAAGGTTCTGCGCATAGACCGGATCCAGTGCGTGCTCAGCATCGATAAATGCTGCTGTTCCGCCTGAAGCCTGGACTTCCGCAATGGCATGAAGTGACACAGTCGTTTTACCTGAGCTTTCAGGACCATAAATTTCAATAACACGGCCACGTGGATATCCGCCTATTCCAAGTGCAGAGTCAACTGCCAGTGAACCACTGGAAACCGATGATATATTGCGGTCACTTTTTTCCCCTAATTTCATTACTGAACCTTTACCAAATTGTTTTTCTATTTGCTTTAACGCAACATCTAACGCTGCTTTACGATCGCTCAAAAGAAATCCTCCTCTTAATAAAAACCAATTTTTCTACCTGTTTCTAGTATACTAGGTTAATGAGAAATACACAAGAAAAAAGCGAACGTTTATTCGTGTTCGCATTTAAAATCCACCTTTTAAAAGCTCTATAAGGACCATATCCCAATTTTGGAATGGAAAAACGCGCAAAAATAAATTTTGCGCGTTTTTTTATTAGCTCAGTGTTCGTATTAAATAATGCAATGCCAGTTTTACCGCACGAATGCGGTTCGTATTGCGCATGCCCGACAATTGAAGCCGGTATGCCTCTGCTCCAGCTTCCGACGCGATGCCAATCCAAACGGTTCCCGCCGGCTGACCGTCGTGGGCATCAGGACCAGCTACTCCTGTTAACCCGATGCCATAGTCTGTGCCGAATTTTTCCCGCACTCCTTCAGCCATTGCCAAAGCAGTCTGTTCACTGACAACCCCAAAGTTCGCCAACAGCTCAGCCGATATGCCGAGCTGGCTGATTTTGATTCCTTCATTATAAGCAATCGTGCCTCCTGCAAGCACTGCACTGGCTCCTGGAACGGATGCGAGTTCAGATTGGAACAGGCCGGCAGTCAGGCTTTCCGCGGCGGAAATCGTCTTGTGCTGCTGTTTCAGCAAATCAACCGCTCGGGAAGCCAGCGAATCATCATCATAGCCGTAAAGATATTCACCTACTACATCAAGAACTTCTTTTTTCGCTGAATTGATCAGCTCCCAGGCTTGTTCGGTGGTATCCGTTTTGGCGGTGATCCGCAGGGTCACTTCACCGGCCGAAGCGAGTGGCGCGATCGTTGGATTCGTCTGTTTATCCAGAATGCTGTCCAAGCGGTCTTCGAGTTCCGCTTCCCCAATGCCGTAAAACCGGAGAACGTGAGAAATGATGACGTTTTCCTTGTTCAGCATGCGAATCAGTTTCGGCTTGGCTTCAAACTGGAACATCGGCTCGATTTCGTGTGGTGGCCCGGGCAACAGGATATACACACGATCATCATGTTTATAGAACATACCCGGCGCCATGCCGTTGTCATTCAAGAGCACTTCGCTGCCTTTCAAGACCATCGCCTGTTTTTTATTGTTCTCAGTCATCGGCTTGTTAACGCGTTCGAAAAACGCTTCGATGGAAACCATGGCCGTTTCATCCATCTCAAGTGTGGTGCCAAGATGCCTGGCAATTGTTTCTTTAGTCAAATCATCTTTGGTCGGTCCGAGCCCGCCTGAGAAAATGATCAGGTCTGCCCGCTCCTCGGCAATTCGAATCGCCTGTTCCAGCCGCTCCGGATTGTCGCCAACCACTGTATGATAATAAACATTGATGCCGATTTCCGCCAGATGTCCTGACACAAAACGGGCATTCGTATTGGTAATCTGTCCGAGCAGCAGCTCAGACCCCACCGCAATTATTTCAGCATTCATCGGGCAAGCCCCTTTCGCTAACAGTATGGATAAAACGTTTCTATATATGTTGAAGAATAGAATTATATCTTACATTACGCTTCCGCGCCGAGTGAATTTCTAGAGATATGGAGCAAAACAGCGCAGACGCCCAGGGGACCAAGCGAAGTGCTGAGATCCACTCGGACGAAGTGAAACGAGACCGAGTTAGCTCAGCGCAAGCCCCCAGGCAAGCAAGCTGTTTTGCGGAATATCGGCTACTATAGATTATTAGTTCAACTAATATATTATTTCGACACCATCAACGCTTTTCGGTTTGCGTAAAAATAATCCCAGCCGGACCAGACTGTGAAGATCAATGCGATATAAAGCATGATCATTCCGAAAGGCAATCCGACCAGCGCGAAAATCATATCATATAGAAGTAATGCGGCAATCGCCAGAATTTGTGCCGTGGTCTTGATTTTGCCAAGTCCGCCGGCTGAAACAACTTCCCCTTCACCAGCCAGCACCAGACGAAGTCCGGTAACCGCGAATTCACGGCTGATGATGATGATGACGATCCACGAAGGTGCAAAGCCAAGTTCCACTAAAATAATTAAAGCCGCAGAAACAAGCAATTTATCAGCCAGCGGATCCAGGAATTTACCGAACGTCGTCACCAGATTGTACTTGCGGGCATAATAGCCATCCACCCAATCCGTGAGGGAAGCGAAAATGAAAATCAACGCTCCAATAAAATGGCTGATTGGCAAAGTTGCGCCAAGCAGGGTCATTTCTCCCCAACCAAAATCAATCAGCATGAAAATCATGAAAATCGGTATTAAAAGAATGCGTGAAATAGTGATTTGATTTGGTATATTCATCTTTCTTTCCCCTTCCGTTGTGTCAAGAAAAATAGCCATCTGTTTAGATGGCTATTCAGCGTCTGTAAATTCAATGACAATGTTCTGTGTTGTCCGATCCTGCACATATTCGATCGGTTCACCGTTCAGTGTCAACTCCACATTGGGTGCAGCACCGAGACGTAGTCGAACATACGATTTACCTGTTAGATCAATGGTTTCGCTTTGCCCGGCCTGCATCTCAGATGGTGCAATGAGATCTTCCCGGTTTTCATTGGTGGCAGCAACCCATGAACGTCCTGAAACTTCAATAAGAAGTTCCCGTTCTGAGGGTCCTGTCCATAGATATGTCGTCGTCTCGCCGTCTGTTCCATCCAAAGTAATTTCGGTTTCCGGTTCAGCCGGTTCCTCTTCAACGGGCTCTTCTTCATCTGCCGCTTCTTCATCAGTTGCGTCGCCTTCAGCCGGATCTTCCTCAGTTGCAGGAGGGGTGTTTTCAGAAGGAGCCTCGTATTGCAGGCCATCATCCGTTTCTGTTTCTTCCTCTGTAGGATCCGCCAGCATATTAAAGAAGAACCAGGTTACAAATAAAATAACAACGATGAACAAAGCGACAATGATCATCGGCATCTTTTCATTGATTCTGCTGGATGAAGGTTTAGAAATCGATTTTCTGCGGGACGGTGCTGCAGCTGACATCGGTTTGCTGACCTGCTCTTTTGTCGTATCCGGCATCTCGGATTTATGCTGTTCCAGAAGTTCATCGGCATTCAGTCCGACAGCTTCGGCATATTGCTTTATAAAAGCGCGGACATAAAACTGTCCGGGCATCATGCTGTAATTGCCTTCTTCAATTCCCGCCAAATAACGTTTCTGTATTTTGGTCACATCCTGTAAATCCTCCAGGCTGTAGCCTTTCTCTATTCTCGCTTCTTTCAAGCGAGTTCCCATTTCATTCAACACGATCACCTGCCTGCCTAAAAATTAAAACCGCCGCCAAACATATCGTCCATTTGGCTCTTATTATTCATAGAATTATTTCGCTCAATCACTTCATACGTGATTTCCTCATCCGGATGGTGGCGCAATTCGATAATGTAATCGAAATCTTCAATGCTGTATTCGGATTGTTGGATAAACATATCCGGATGCTCCACCACTTTGATGGTCGGCATGCGCATCATTTCCCGGACAAGCTGCATATGCCGCTCGTCATGGGCGCGCCGTGTGACAATGCCGTCCAGGATAAAGATATTGTTGTCGTTGAATTCATCGCCCATCAACTGATTTCTGACCGTCTGCTTGATCATGGTGGATGACAGGAAAATCCATTTTTTATTGGCACTGACGCTTGCTGCGACAATCGACTCGGTTTTGCCTACCCGTGGCATTCCGCGAAGGCCGACCAGTTTATGGCCTTCCTGTTTGAAAATCTCAGCCATGAAATCAACCAGCAGGCCGAGTTCGTCTCTGACAAAGCGAAAAGTCTTCCGGTCATCGGCATCGCGCTGGATATAACGCCCGTGGCGAACCGCCAGAATATCACGAAGTTTCGGCTCGCGGTATTTCGTAACCTTAATCGTTTCGATTGTAGAAAGGATCTGCTCGAAGCGCTCCAGCTGCACATCATGCTCCGCGCGCAGCAACATGCCGCGGCGTCCCTGGTCGACACCATTGATGGTGACAATGTTAACGCGCAGCATTCCGAGCAATGAAGCTATATCTCCCAGCAAACCCGGACGGTTCACTTGAATTTCGTATTCAAAATACCATTCTCTCATTGAGCGTCCGACCTTTCGCTGTCAATTTTTTAGTATTTTCTTATTCTTCTATAATAGCCGATTTACCGCTGCAAGAAAAGGGTTCATCCAAAGAATAAGCAATTCGGCATTCACATATGCCAGCCGCCATTTATTCGCAAAGTCTGACCGGTAATATAGTCCGCTTTTCCGTTGACCAGAAAATCCACTGCATCTGCCACGTCCTGCACTTTACCAAGGCCCAGAGGAATTTCTTCACGGATCGTTTCCAATTCTTCCGGCAGCAGGCCGCTGTTCATTTTGGTCATGATAAACCCGGGTGCAACGGCGTTGACCCGGGTCCCTGATAAGGCCATTTCTTTCGCATAAGCTTTCACAAATGCCAATTGCGCCCCTTTGACAGAGGAGTAGACGGTCTCGATTGAAGCGCCTGTTTCGCCCCAAATGGAGGAAATGAATACAACATAGGATTTCGGATGGCGCTGAAATACGGGGGATAACTGCCGGATGGCGGAAACCGGGTTTTGAACATGCACCCGCCACAGCGATTCCATCTCGGCATCAACCGTATCCACAAGCATTTTGGAGAGGGCGTGTCCGCTCGCGACAACGATGCATGATACATCAAACACCTGGCTTGCGAGATGTTCCGACGAGCCCGTTTTTGAAAAGTCCGCATGAACTTCAATAAACTCGAGATCCGGATACGTTTCTCTTAAGAAAGACGCCAATTCAAACGGCGGTTTCGTATTCCAATGCAGGTAAAGCGACCAGCCGGAAGCTGCGAGTGTCCGTGAAATGCTATCGCCAATTTCGCCGGAAGCCCCCATTACAAGGGCGAACTTCTTCACTCCGCTGCCTTCTTGTCAGGTGATTCAATCGTAAAGACGGATTGCTGGCTCTCGGCGCTCACCAATGCAAATGCCCGTTGCAGATCGGCAACTTCGATTTCCTCAAGAGTCGGCACAACATCGAAAAGGTTCATCCCATTGAATGTATAACGCGTAAATTGATTGGCGATATATTCTGGAGAATTTAACGCCCGAAGGAAAAAGCCGATTTTTTTGCGGCGCATGCGGTCGAGATCCGCTTGTCCGAACGGCCATTTTTCAACTGCGTTGGCAATGGTATGTTTGATTTCATCCGCAAGGATTTTCGGTTCCGCCGTATCCGAACCGATGATGGCATAACCGAATCCGTTTTCGAGTGAATAATCGAATGAATAAGATTCGTCGATCCAGTTCTTTTCATAAGCGTTATGGTAAAAATCAGATGTCCGGCCAAACAGCAATTCAAATGCCAATTCGGCAGCGAGCTCATGTTTCAGCATTTCCTTGCCTTGCATATCCATTTTCTCGGGTTTGATGCCGACGAAAACTTTGGGCTTCTGGACGCTCATCGACAGCACGCGTTCCTTAATTGCCGCTTCCACCGGCTCTTCCGGAAAGATCCGTTCGATTTCATGCGCGTCCTCGAACGTTTTGCGTGACTGGTTGTCTTTGACCAGTTTCATCATTGCTTCCGGATCCACAGCACCGACAACGAACAGCACCATATTGGATGGGTGGTAAAACGTGTTGTAGCACGTATATAAATGTTCGGCGGTAATGTCCTGAATCGACTCTACCGTTCCCGCGATATCGATTTTCACCGGATGGTTTTTATACAAATTCTCGATAATGCCGAAATACAGACGCCAGTCCGGCTGATCATCGTACATTGTGATTTCCTGCGCAATGATGCCTTTTTCTTTTTCCACTGTTTCTTCCGTGAAATAAGGTTCCTGCACAAAATCAAGCAAGGTTTCAACGTTTTCATTCACCTTAGCGGTGGCTGAAAAAAGGTAAGCGGTCCGTGTAAACGAGGTAAACGCATTGGCTGATGCCCCTTGTTTTGAGAACTGCTGGAAAATATCCCCTTCTTCTTTTTCAAACATTTTATGTTCCAGAAAATGGGCAATGCCATCCGGTACTTTAACCGGCTCTTTTTCGCCGCGTGGAACAAAATGATTATCGATCGAGCCGTATTTCGTAGTAAAAGTTGCAAAGGTTTTGGAAAAACCCTTTTTAGGCAAAATGAACACTTCAAGCCCATTTTCCAGCTTTTCATGGTACAAGGTTTCGTCCAATTGTTGGAATTCCACTTTATGCATTGATTTCACTTTCCTTTCCAGACAGGAAATAAGTCATTTCCAGGCTCAGGTCTTTTGCTGCCTGAGCAATATCTTCTTTTGTCACATTATTCCATCTACTGATCAAATAATCCGGTTCGAACGCTTCATCCAATTCCATGTATTGATCATAAATATCGATTTGGCCGCGTGCGGAATCAAGCGCTTCTGTCAGCTGATTCGTCAACAGCGCTTTGGTTTGCCCGAATTCAACATCCGAAATGTTTCCAGCTTTTATTTCTTCCAATTGCTGCAGGATGAGCTTGACCGCTTTTTCCTCAAGCTTCCCATCAATTCCGGCCAAGACGAACATCAGTCCGAATTGTGAGGAGTAAGAGCTGGAAACATAATAAGCCATGCTCTCTTTTTCCCGGATATTGACGAATAATTTCGAATGCGCATAGCCTCCGAAAACGCCGTTGAATAACTGCATAACCGGAAATTTTTCATCGCGGAATGTGACCGGGCTGAAAAATGCCATATGCAGCTTCCCTTGTTTCATATCTTCAAACTCGGCAACACGCTGCTGTGCCGGTTTTTTCAATGCCATCGACGGTGCAGCGAGCGGTTTTTCCCGGTCTGCAAAATGGAAATAATCGCGGATATAATCGGCAATCACTTCAGGTTTCACATCTCCGACTGCATAAATTTCCACTTCGTTCGATTCGATCATCGTCCGGTATTCTTCCATCAACTTTTCGTTGCTGATCGCTTCGACTTCTTCGATTGTGCCGTTTGCCGGAATAGACGCCGGATGTTCCGGCAGCGCCAGGTCCATCATGCGCTGCTGTGCGAAGCGTGTCTTGTCATCGAAAATGGATTCAAGCCGCTCTTTTACCGCATTCCTTTCACGCAGGAAAATCGTTTCCTTGAAAAGGCCATGCTCCAGATTCGGCTTGAACAGCACAAGGTACATCAGATTCAACACTTTTTCGAGCACACCGGTTTCGGATAGATATTGATCATTTACCGTCTCGACATTCAAACTGACGATATGTTCGTTGCCGCGCTTGGAAGAGTCCATGTACAACGACGTTCCGTACAGATCATCCAGCACCATCCGCAGGGCGGTATGTGATGGATAGGCTTCGTTGCTGTGCTGCAGGACATTCGCAAGGATCGAACGCGCTGACGCTTTTTCCTTGGATAATTTATCTTTAAATTTTATGGAGATATTAATGGTCTTGAATTGGGTGGTTTCATTGACGTGAACGTTCACGCCTTTAGCGAGCTTGATAGTTTCAAACATTATGGATCCCCTCTCATTGTTCATTCTTTAACTATACCGAACACGTTCCGTCAATTGCAAATAAAGAAAAAGAGCCGTCGCTTTGACGGCCCTTTTAAATAGTAGATTTCTATCGCTCACCTTTGATGTAAGGTTTACCATTCGCTTTTGGTGCGTTCGCTTTCCCGATGAAACCGGCAAGTGCCAGAATTGTCAGCACGTACGGCAGGATCAGCAGGAAGACGCTTGGTATTTCTTTAATATAATCAATCGATGGCCCCGCAATACTCAAAGACTGTGCCAGCCCGAAGAATAGAGCTGCGCCCATTGCGCCAAGTGGATGCCATTTTCCGAAGATCATTGCAGCAAGCGCCATAAACCCTTGTCCGTTGATCGTGGCATGGCCAAAATCGCCCGAAATGGTCTGAGCATAGATTGCTCCACCGATCCCGGCAAGAGCACCGGAAATCATTACAGCGACGTAACGCATTCTTGTTACATTGATCCCCATCGTATCAGCTGCCATCGGATGTTCCCCTACCGCTCTCAAACGCAAACCGAACGGCGTTTTGTAAATGACAAACCAGGCAACGATGGCAACGCCAATGGCAAAAAATGACGTATTATAAATAGACGTGAAGAACAGTTTTCCAATAAATGGAATATCGGACAGCACCGGTATACTGTAACGGCTGAAGCGTTCGGTGATGAAATCTGTCTGCCCTTTGCCGAAGATTCTTTTAACAAGATACAATGCCAAAGCGATCGCCAGCAAGTTAATGGCTACGCCCGACACAACCTGATCGGCACGGAATGTAATCGATGCAACGGCATGCATGAGTGACAGCAGCAATGCTGCAACCATCGCCGCGATGAGGGCAAGCCAAGGCGTTGCACCGCCGAATGTATCCGCAAAGAATATATTGAACAATATTCCGGTGAATGCACCGATTACCATTAAGCCTTCCAAACCGATATTGACTACACCGGATCTTTCAGAAAATACACCACCGATTGCAACAAGAATTAACGGAGCAGCGTAGAAGATGGCTGAAGGAACGATGAAATACAAAACATCCAAGAAACTCATATCACTTCGCCTCCTTCTTCTTATTTGCTGCCCGCAGCAATAGCAGGCGGATAATATAACCAGAAGCTACAAAGAATATGATGACTGCAATTACAATTTCCACTATTTCAACTGGAATTTGCGCTTCGTTCGGCATGTTTAATGCACCATATTTCAAAGAACCAAATAATGTTGCGCCGAAAATTACACCCAGCGGAGTATTCATACCAAGCAGGGCTACTGCGATACCGTCAAACCCAATACCTGTAAATCCGCCTTTGGCTGATACATACTGGAATGTTCCAAGTGCTTCCATTGCTCCCGCCAAACCTGCAAAAGCGCCGGAAATGACCATCGCCAGAATTATATTCCTGTTCACATTCATCCCGGCATACTCAGATGCATGCTGGTTAAAACCAACTGCTTTCAATTCATAGCCGAGTGTAGTCTTTTCAAGAATCAACCACATGACACCAACCATGATCAATGCCAAAAGAATCCCATAATGCAGACGCGAAAACTCTGTTAGGTTTTGGAAAAACTCAGAGCGCAATGAAGCACTGGTAAAGATTAACTCTGTACGGTCTCCACCATCCGAAACCGTTTTGATCAATGCATTCGTCACGTGCAGCGCGATATAGTTCATCATGATCGTTACGATTACTTCGTGTACCCGGAACTTCGCTTTTAATAGCCCCGGAACAAAGCCCCATAAAGCACCGGCAACTGCTGCTGCCAAGATTGCCAGCGGCAAGTGGATAATTTTCGGCAATTCAACCGCAACACCTACGTAGGCAGCTGCAAACCAGCCCACAATCAATTGCCCTTCCACCCCGATATTGAAAAGTCCTGAACGGAACGCAAACGCTACGGCCAGACCCGCCAATAAATAAGGTGTAATTTGACGGAGAGTTTCTCCTATTGTATACAGATCCCCAAAAATCCCATTCCATAAAGCTGCATATCCTCTAACCGGGTTATATCCGCTGACCAGCATGATAATAGCTCCGACCAGCAAGCCCAGTATAACGGAAATCAGGGGGACCAGAATATTGGTCGCTCTATTCGACATGCTGATCCTCGCCCTCCTTCTCTGTGCCTTTATTATTTACATCTCTAATGTGGTGCCCAGCCATCAACAGGCCAAGCTCTTGCTCGGTTGTTGTTTCCGGAGTCACAATATCAACGATCTCCCCATCATGAATAACAGCGATTCTGTCTGATACGTTCATGACTTCATCGAGTTCAAACGAAATCAGTAAAACGGCTTTTCCATTGTCGCGCTGTTCAATCAGCCGGCTGTGGATAAATTCGATGGCACCAACATCCAGTCCGCGCGTCGGCAGAGCAGCGATCAACAGATCCGGATCCCGGTCCACTTCGCGCCCGATAATGGCTTTTTGTTGATTACCGCCTGACAGTGAACGTGCCAGTTCGTGTGGCCCCTGTGTTCGGACATCAAAATCGGCAATAATCTGTTTCGCTTTTTCGTTGATTTTGTCGTAATCGATTATGCCGTGTTTCGAGATTGGTGAAGTGTAATATGTCTGAAGCGCAATATTGTGGCCAATCGGAAAATCGAGTATTAATCCATGTTTATGGCGATCCTGTGGAATATGGCCGACACCGGCTTCAGTCACTTTACGCGGCTTCAAACCGGTAACATCCTTTTCATTGATGCGGATGGTACCGCTTTTCACTTTGCGCAATCCGGTGATTGCTTCGATCAATTCGGATTGTCCATTGCCATCAATCCCAGCGATACCGACGATCTCGCCTTTACGCACATTCAGATTCAAATTTTTAACTTTTGCTATCCCGCGGTAATCTTCAACAACAAGATTTTGGATATCAAGAACTTCTTCTTTCGGGAAAGCAGGACCTTTTTCGGTTGTGAATTCCACATTACGGCCAACCATCAGCGAAGCAAGTTCGTTCGGATTCGTACCAGAAGTTTCAACTGTCCCAATTCCTTTACCTTTTCGGATTACCGTCACACGGTCCGAAACGTCCATAATCTCTTTCAGTTTGTGCGTAATCAAAATGATGGATTTGCCTTCCGCAATCAACCTTCTCATAATTTGAGTCAATTCAATGATCTCCTGAGGCGTCAGAGACGCTGTAGGTTCATCGAAAATCAGGATTTCTGCACCGCGGTAAAGCGTTTTCAAAATTTCCACGCGTTGTTGCATGCCAACGGAAATATCCTCAATGATTTCATAGGGATTGACGTTCAATCCATACTGTTCAGATAAAGCCTTAACTTTTTCTGCTGCATCTTTCTTATTCGTCACACCGAACTTTGTAGGTTCCGAACCCAGAATGATATTTTCCGTGACAGAAAAATTTTCAACCAGCATGAAATGCTGGTGAACCATTCCAATTCCCAAGTCGTTCGCAACGTTCGGGTTGGTGATATCCACTTTTTTGCCACGGACTCGGATTTCTCCGCCTTCTGGCTGATAAAGACCGAAAAGAACGTTCATCAAAGTCGATTTCCCGGCTCCGTTTTCACCCAGCAAGGCATGTATTTCGCCCTTTTTTAATTGCAGGGTGATATTGTCGTTGGCGACAAATTTTCCGAATTCCTTGCGGATATTCAACATTTCAACAACATATTCCACTGTTTTCACTCCCTCGAAAACTGTTAAATTCTCTTTTATTAATTAACACAGGAAAGGTTTCCAGTTTAAAAACCTTTCATCTATTAATTTTCTATAATTTTTTTCGAAAAAAAAATCATAAAGACCGGTAGAACCGGTCTTTATGAGGTTGACCGTGAGAATCGAAATTATTCCAAAGTTTCTGGAACTGTAATTTCGCCATCAATAATCTGTTTCTTGAATTCTTCGATTTGCGCCATGATATCTTCCGGAATCGCTCCGCGTGAATCAGCAAGGCCGATACCGTCATCAGATAGACCATAAACTACTGTTTCGCCACCCGGGAATTCTCCGTTCATAGCTTGTTCAGAAATGTTATATACAGCGTTATCAACGCGTTTCAATACAGAAGTCAAGGTAATGTTGTCATCGCCAACTTGGCCTTCGTCGTATTGGTCAGAGTCAACTCCGATTACCCAAACGTTTGAATCTGGATCAGATTCTTTAAGTTCTTTAGCTTCAGTGAAAACACCGTTTCCAGTTCCGCCAGCTGCGTGGAAAATGATATCCGCTCCGCCTTGGTACATGCGGCTAGCTGTTGTTTTACCTAATTCCGCTTTATCAAAAGCACCTGTGTATTGAACATCAACTTCCACTTCAGGTTTAGCAGCTTCTACACCAGCAAGGAATCCAGCTTCGAAACGTTCGATTACAGGAATGTCCATGCCGCCGACAAAACCGATTTTGCCTGTTTCAGTCATCAATGCTGCCGCAACACCCGCAAGGAATGCTCCTTCTTGCTCCTTGAACAGGACACTCGCAACGTTATCAGCTTCAACTACTGCATCAATGATTGCAATTTGCGCATCAGGCTGCTGTGAAGCAATTTCCGTTACTGCACCTTCCATCAGGAATCCGATACCGAAAACTACATCGAAGTCGCGACGGATCATGTTGTTCAAGTTCGTGTTGTAGTCTGCATCTGATTGGGATTGAGCGTAATCGTAACCGCCGTCACCTTTTTCAAGGCCATTGTCTGCACCGAATCTTTCAAGACCTTCCCACGCTGATTGGTTGAAAGATTTATCATCGACACCGCCAACATCCGTAACCATTGCTGTAGAAAAATCGCTTGTTTCTTCGGTAGCTTCTCCTTCTCCGCCATCACCAGTTGTTGTGTCGGTTGAAGCATCGTCGTCACTACCGCAAGCAGCTAGCATACCAGCAGCAAGCATTAAAGAAAGACCTAGACCAAATTTACGTTTTGTCAATGTAATAACCCCCAAGGTTTTTTTGATATTAGCAGGAATGGTTTGTTTTACACACGTTTTCGAACTACGTGGAAACTGAATTTATCAGCCCTGAAATAGTTCTTTGAATAGAGCACCACTTGATCGTCTGCATCATAGTGGAGCTGTTTTAATTCCAATAAAGCAGTTTCCGGATCACATTCGAGAATCGGAGATGCATATTCGTGATATCCGATCGGCTCAATATAAGTCACTGCATAACTGATGCGGGTTTCACCACTTTCCTCAATTGCTGAGAAAATCGAACTTTCGGCTCTACCCAGAAAGTCCTCCGGCAGAAAGCTGGAAACAACTTTGTCGATGCAATATACGACAGGTTCCCCGTTTGCTGTCCGGACCCGTTCAATTGTAATTACTGAATCTTCGGGTTTGCAATGTAAGCGTTTTATATCATCTTCAGAAGCCGGGCTTTCAGAGGTGCTCAAATAAATCGAACCTGGTTCCATTCCTGCATTTCTGATGGTCTCAGAAACACTTGTCAATTGTTCAATGCCCGATGTAAACAACGGTTTTGGATTGACGAATGTACCTACCCCGTGGCGCCTGACTATGATATTTTCTTCTTCCAGCAACCTGAGCGCTTCCCGCAAGGTGGCGCGGCTGACTCCAAGTGTTTTCGCCAATTCGAATTCGGAAGGCAACTTTTCTTTCTCTTTGTATATTCCGGCAGCAATATCCTGCTTCATCCGATCGATCACTTGGAGATACAATGCCCGATGATCCGATTTAATTGTCATACGATTCACCACCAATGACAGAGATCAGACATCTGATGTAAAACATTCCTACTAATCAAAATTACTATAACACTTATTTCCTCTGAAATAAATAGTGATTTGTCGAATTTCGCGAATTTTTCAGTTAAAAGTCATGAATAATGCACGTAATATGTCACGAAAAAACCTTTTTTACCTATTATTCTTCCTGCTTTTGAACTAAAACAGTCCGTGGCTTACTACCTTCGTACGGTCCAACGACTCCGCGCTGCTCCATTTGATCGATGATCCGGGCTGCACGGGAATAACCGACACGGAATCTGCGCTGCAACATGGAAACGGAAGCTGTTTGCATATCGGTCACCAATTGGACTGCATCGTCATATATTTCATCGGTTTCAGAATCGATGTTTGTTTCTTCAACTTCAGTCGGAATCATATCCTCCTGGTATTGAGCTTTTTGCTGTTCAATGACAAAATCCACAATCTTTTCGACTTCACTGTCAGACAGGAATGCCCCCTGCACACGCACCGGTTTTGACTGGCCCGCGCCCAGGAACAGCATATCCCCGCGGCCGAGCAGTTTTTCCGCTCCGCCCATATCCAAAATTGTGCGGGAATCAATAGCTGATGACACGGCAAACGCGATCCGTGATGGGATATTCGCTTTGATGACACCCGTAATGACGTTAACACTCGGGCGCTGCGTGGCGATGATCAAATGGATTCCGGCTGCACGCGCCATTTGTGCCAGACGTGTGATGGCGTCCTCGACTTCATTGGACGCTACCATCATCAAATCGGCAAGCTCGTCCACGATCACAACAATAAACGGCAATTTAGGATGTTTATCTTCGTTCTCTTCATTAAATACTCTGACGTATTCGTTATAACCTTCGATGTTTCGTGTTCCCGTATGTGAGAACAATTCGTAGCGGCGCTCCATTTCTGAAACGATTTTCTTTAAAGCCTGAGCTGCTTTGCGCGGATCGGTCACGACTGGCGCCAATAAATGCGGAATGCCGTTATAAACATTCAGCTCGACCATTTTCGGGTCGATCATCATCATTTTCACTTCATGCGGTTTGGCACGCATGATGATACTTGTGATGATGCCATTGATGCACACCGATTTACCGCTGCCTGTTGACCCTGCTACCAGCAGATGCGGCATTTTGTTCAATTCGGTCATTACCGCCTGACCCGTGACATCGCGGCCAAGGCCGAACAATAGTTTCGAATCCGGTTTGTTGTTCTCTTCCGATTCCAGCACTTCCCGCAGGCTGACAATCGCCACTTCCGTATTGGGAACTTCGATGCCAATGGCTGATTTTCCGGGAATAGGCGCTTCGATCCGAATGTCTCTTGCCGCGAGCGCTAACGCCAGATCATCGTGAAGGCTGACAATCTTGCTGACTTTGACGCCCGTATCCGGAAGCACTTCGTATTTCGTGACGGCCGGACCCAAATGGACTTGTGTCACTTTTGCACGAACACCGAAACTTTGGAAAGTCTTCTCCAGTTTTTTCGCGTTTTTCTGTATGCCGGAATATTCTCCGCTCTGATCACTATGCGGTGGCAAAGTCAGCAAATCGATCGGTGGCAATTGATACTCCTCATTTTCCATTTCTTCTGCGGTTGTCAATAATTGCACGTCGCTGTCGGAAACGTTTTCGGTTTTCGGTTTTTCCTCTTTTGGTGTTTCCGGCTGTTTCGGCTTCACTTTTTCTGTGAACGCTGAAATAATCGGTTCCTGGGGCGAATCCATATACACGGTTTCATTGTCATAGTCAGCATTCGTTGCCACCGGTTCCGGTTCATTTGAATCACTGAAGCTTTCATTGCCAGACATCCCGCTTGTCGCAATTTCTTTTTTCTTGTCCTTTTTCGCCGGCTTTGAAAAACGCTGGCCGATGGCTTGGAGCAACGGCTGAAAACTTGGAATTTTTTCAGCAATGAAAGGAGCTGCAGTGCGTCCGGTCAGAATAATGGCACCGATGGAAAGGATGATGATCGCGACGATCCAGGTGCCCGCTGTTTCAAACAGCATATGCAGTAAGGCATACAGCATCGCACCGATCATGCCGCCGCCGATTGCTGTGAACTCAGTCCACACAGTGCCGCTGACTTGAATGGATCTGCTTGTTTCGCCCAATACATTCGTCGAAGTGATCGGTAAAATCGAGCTCGATGCCCAAATAAGATGGCTGATCAGAAAAACACCGGTCACGACAAAAAACGTGCCAATAATTGTTCGAATTTGCGGTTTGGGCCAATCTCGCTTGACCATTATATAGACGGCCAATACCACTAAGGCCACCGGAATCAAAAACGCCAGGTAACCTGTCAGATATTCTGCCGAATTTTGAAGCATCCGTCCCACTTTGCCCAGTTGAAAAGCCATTAATGCGGCGATGCCCAACATTACAATGCCGATTATTTCAAAAAAGATCGTCGGCATGGGCTGAACGTTTTTTTTGCTTGTTTTTGATTTTACAACTTTTTTCTTTTTCTTTTTCTGTCCACTGCGAGGCATGTCTTTCCCCCATTTCCTATGTAATCGAAAAAGGATTTCCCCCCGATAGATCGGTATGGAAATCCTTTTACTTTTTCTATCTTAATATTCCATAATAATCGGAATGATCATCGGACGGCGTTTCGTTTGCTGGAATAGATAGGAATTCAGCGTATCACGAATTTCCTGTTTGATATTATTCCATTCAAATGTCTCGCGCGTAACGTATTTCTCAACAACTTTTGTTACCAGTCTTGCCGATTCTTCCATCAATTCTTCCGATTCGCGGACATAAACAAATCCGCGGGAAATCATTTCCGGACCGGAAGCGATTTTTTTCTGTTTGCGGTTCAACGTTACTACGACGATGAAAATTCCATCCTGGGACAGCAATTTCCGGTCGCGCAAAACGATGTTGCCGACATCACCGATACCGATGCCGTCAATCAGGACATTTCCTGCGGTAACCCGTCCGCTCATGCGAACTTTTCCGGCTTTGTACTCAACGATATCCCCTTTATCAGCGATAAAGATCTGGGATTTCTGCAAACCGACCTGCTGTGCCAATTTAGAATGGGCGATCAGCATTTTATATTCACCCTGGATGGGGATGAAATATTTCGGTTTCATCATATTTAACATCATTTTCAGGTCTTCCTGGCTGCCGTGTCCTGAAACGTGGACTTTTTTGCTGGATGTCAGGACATTTGCGCCTGCTTTAGCCAATTTATTCATGGTCTGATACATCGGAACTTCCATACCCGGTGAAGGTGTGAACGTAATAAGGACTGTATCCGTTTCTTTGATCCTCACATCTTTATGCTGTTTGCGGACCATCTTATCAAGTGCTTCAAGTGGTTCACCCTGGTTACCTGTAACGATGATCACAACTTCTTCATCGCGGTAGTTATCCAGGTCTTTCAACGAAATGACTGTCTCTTCTCCTGCATCTAAATAACCGAGTCGTACTCCCACTTCATAGCTGCTTTCAAGGCTTCTGCCCACCACTGCAACTTTCTTGCCTGTCGCCTGTGCAATATCGAAAACTTGCTGGATGCGGATGAAGTTTGATGAATACAGCGACACCAGGATTCTGCCTTCCGCTTTCCGGAATTCCGACTGAAGGTGGTCTTCAATAACAATTTCAGAAGTAGTATAGCCAGGACGCTCCGCTTCCGTTGAATCAGATAGCAGCATTAACACGCCATCTTCTCCCAATTTCGCCATTTTAGCGATATCCGGACGGTAGCTTCCTTTTGCGGATTGATCGAATTTAAATTCACCAGTATGGACAATTGCCCCTTCTGATGTATGGAAAACAATTCCAAGCGCATCCGGTATGCTGTGTGTCGTATGGAAGAATGTCACGTGTGTCGTATCAAAATTCATGCGGCTCTTATTCGTTACTTCAAAGAATTTCACTTGCTTCAGTGAACCCTGCTCTTTCACATGCTCTTTGGCAAGGCCAATCGTCAATTTCGAACCATAGACTGGTGCCTGTACTTTTTTCAACAGGTAAGCGATCGAACCGATTGCATCTTCATGCCCGTGCGTCAGGAAAATTCCTTTTACGCGGTCTTTATTCTCTTCGAGATAGGTAACATCCGGAATCACGATGTCCACGCCAAGCATTTCATCTTCCGGGAACATCAATCCGCTGTCTACAACGAAAAGATCTTCATCAATTTCAATTACGTACATTGCTTTGCCGATTTCACCGACGCCGCCTAACGGTATTACTTTAATAAGTTCATTTTTAATTTTACTCAATTTATTTCCTCCTAAAAAAATTCACCCGTACACATCCATAAAATCTATTATACGGGAATCAAAGGAAACAGTCCAAAGAAAAAAATAAACCGGCGGGTTCGCCGGTTTATTTTGGGTTGTCAGATTATGTTTTCTTCGATCAATGCTTCCGCAATCTGCACCGAATTCAAGGCAGCACCTTTTACGAGGTTGTCGGATACGACCCATAGATGGAACCCCTGCGGATTATCCAGATCCAGACGAAGGCGGCCCACAAACACATCGTCCTTGCCCGCTGCCATCAATGGCATCGGGTAGAGTTGTGCTGACGGATCATCCATCAATGTCACGCCTGGTGCTGCAGCGATCGCGTCTCTCACTTCGGCAAGCGTCGGTGCCGCATCCAATTCGACATAAACAGATTCTGAATGGCCGGTGACGACCGGCAGACGGACGCACGTTGCCGCCACTGAAAGACTGTCATCATGCATGATTTTCTTCGTTTCGTTGATCATTTTCATTTCTTCGAGCGTATAGCCGTTGTCCGCAAAAACGTCAATCTGCGGGATGGCATTATAAGCGATCGGGTAATGTTTATCGGCTGATTTCACCGGCAGCATTTTAGCCTGCGCAGCGTGCGCCTTGTCAAAACCAGCGTCTGCCTGTTCTTTCAATTCATTGATGGCATCAATTCCGGCACCTGACACAGCCTGGTAAGTGGAAACGACCACCTTGCTCATGCCGAATTGCTCTTTCAAAGGCTGCAATGCACACACCATCTGAATGGTCGAACAATTGGGATTGGAAATGATGCCTTTGTGCAAGGAGAGATCGCCGCTATTTACTTCCGGCACGACCAGCGGCACTTCCGGATCCATCCGGAATGCGCTTGTGTTATCGATGACGATGGCCCCGCGTTTGACTGCCTCCGGTGCAAATTTCTCGGAAATGCTGCCGCCTGCGCTGAACAGTGCAATGTCAATTCCTTCAAAAGATTCCGGCACTGCTTCCTGCACAATATAAGTTTGTCCATTAAAATCGATTTCTTTGCCTGCTGAGCGGCTCGAAGACAGGAACCGGATTTCATTCACCGGAAACTGTCGTTTTTCCAACTGCTCCTTCATTTGCTGGCCTACGGCGCCCGTTGCACCCATGATTGCTACATTATAGGTTTTCACTCGACTCTCTCCTTCAATGATAATTTGCATAATTGTATCATAATTCAACGCACTGAAGCAGCGAAATGCAAAGGAGTCCCCTCAATTTTTCGAGGATGTCTCTTTCGAGCGGATAATCGATTGGGCCGGAGCCCCTTTCAAAAGTTCCAATGTGTATTGAACTTTCTCCATTGACACTTCCTCAATCTTCTTAAGTACGTCATCAAATGCAATATGCCGACCCATCAGCAACTCATGCTTGCCGTTGCGGCTCATGCGTGAACTGGTGCTTTCCATGCCAAGCAGCAGATTCCCTTTGAACTGTTCTTTTGAATCATCTACCTCTTGCTGCGTCAGCCCGCCGCCCTGCATCTTGTGGATCGACTCCAAAATCTTTTCCTGGAGGTCCGGGAGCTGCTCATTCGATGTGCCGCCATAAATTGCCAATGTGCCATGGTCCGAATAGGCGGAATGGTAGGAAAAGATGGAATAGGCAAGTCCATGTTCTTCTCTGATTTCCTGAAACAGTCTGGACGACATTGTTCCGCCCAGAATATTATTCATCACAGCCATATCGTAAAGATGTGGATCAGTCATGGAAAGACCAGGAAATCCATAGCATAGATGCCCTTGCTCAATGTCTTTATACTTCATAGAATGGCCCGCCGTAAATGCAGGAGCCACATAAGGTTTAATGCCTTCATCTTTATTAAAGTTTCCGAAAAGCTCTTCGATTTGACCAATCAGCTCGGGTGTTATATTGCCCGCCACTGATATGACAGTATTGGATGGAATATAAAAACGGTTCATGAAATCCCGAATTTTATCAGCATCAAAAGTTTGAAGCGTCCCCTCCAGACCGAGAATCGGTGCACCCATCGAATGCTCCGGGTACATGACACGCCACAGCTGCTCATGCACATCGTCATCAGGCATATCTTCAGTCATGCTGATTTCTTCGAGCACCACTTGCCGTTCCCGCTCGATTTCCACAGGGTCCATATTGGAATTGAAAAACATGTCCGCCAAAATATCAACGGCGAGAGCTGCGTGATCGTCAACGACTTTCGCGAAATAGCATGTGTATTCCTTGGATGTATAGGCATTGATATCGCCGCCAATCCGGTCAAACTCCCTGGCGATATCTTTTGCCGTCCGTGTGGGTGTCCCTTTAAACAGCATGTGTTCGATAAAATGCGTCATCCCGTTTTCTTGCGCTTCTTCATCGCGTGATCCCACTTTGATGAAAACTCCTACTGCCACAGATCGAAAATGTGGAATTTGTTCTGATACGATCCGCACACCATTTTTACATAGATAAGTTTCTGCCACTCTAAAATCCCTCCAATAAGAAAAAATTGCCAACTCTCGTTGGCAATTTCCTGTTTTTCTTAGTTAGCTTCTTCAGTTTCTTCTTTTTCTTCTTTGAGGACGATCTTGCGGGATAAGTTTACACGTCCCTGACGGTCAATTTCAATGACCTTCACTTTCAAGACCTGATCCATTTTCAGCACGTCTTCCACATCTTTCGTCCGCTCTTCCTGGATTTCAGAAATGTGCAGAAGTCCATCTTTGCCTGGGAATAATTCAACGAATGCACCGAATTTCTCTAGGCGTCTTACTTTACCTTCGTAATATTCTCCGACTTTCGCTTCGCGTACAATATTTTCAATCATCGCTTTCGCTTTGGCGTTCATTTCTTCATCAATTGAAGAAATAAAGATGGTGCCGTTCTGCTCTGTATCAATCTTGACGCCGGTTTCGTCAATTATCTTGTTGATCATTTTTCCGCCCGGTCCAATTACATCGCGGATCTTATCAGGATTAATCTTGACCATGATGATTTTCGGCGCGAATTTCGACAATTGCTCACGTGGTCCGGAAATCGTTGCCAGCATCGATTCAAGGATGTGAATACGGCCGATTTTCGCCTGCGCCAACGCTTCTTCAAGGATTGTGCGCGACAGTCCATCAATTTTGATATCCATCTGAAGTGCTGTAATGCCTTCAGCGGTGCCCGCTACTTTAAAGTCCATATCGCCCAGGTAATCTTCCATTCCCTGAATATCCGACAACACTGTATAGTTATCGCCTTTTTTCACAAGTCCCATGGCAATGCCGGCTACTGGTGCTTTCAAAGGCACACCCGCATCCATCATCGCTAGAGTTGAAGCACAAATGCTTGCCTGTGAAGTTGAACCATTCGACTCCAGCACTTCTGCTACCAGGCGAATTGTGTAAGGGAATTCTTTTTCGTTTGGAATCACAGCTTCCAGTGCGCGTTCACCGAGTGCACCGTGACCGATTTCGCGGCGGCCAGGGCCACGCAGGAAACCAGTTTCGCCCACTGAGAATAACGGGAAGTTGTAATGGTGCATAAAGCGTTTTGTGTCTTCGATGCCAAGGCCGTCGATGATTTGCACATCGCCCAACGCGCCGAGTGTACAAATGCTCATTGCCTGGGTTTGCCCACGGGTGAATAAGCCTGAACCGTGTGTCCGAGCCAGCAAGCCGACTTCAGAAGAAAGTGCACGAATTTCAGATGGACCGCGGCCGTCCGGACGAATTTTTTCATCCGTAATCAGGCGGCGCACTTCTTCTTTGACCATTTTATCCAGAATCTGGCCGGCCTGTTTTTTAACATCCGCGTCGGATTCTTCGTATTGTTCCATGACACGTTTTTTCACTTCGTCGATTGCTTCATTGCGCGCCTGTTTTTCGTTGATCTGCACAGCCGCATTCAATTCTGTTTCGACCGAATCTTTGATCGTTGAAGAAAGTTCTGCATCCAGTTCATACAATTGGATTTCAGATTTTGCTTTGCCGACTTCTGCCGCAATCACTTCCTGGAAAGTGATCAGTTTCTTGATCTCTTCATGACCGAACATAATGGCTTCCAAAATGACTTCTTCGGAAACTTCTTTTGCTCCCGCTTCAACCATATTGATGGCATCTTTTGTTCCTGCCACGATCAGGTTAATGGAACTTTTTTCCAGTTGATCGTTTGTCGGATTAATGATGTATTCTCCGTCGATCAATCCAACGATAACGCCGGCAATCGGTCCATCAAATGGAATATCGGAAATCATCAATGACAATGAAGACCCGAACATTGCCGCCATTTCTGAAGGACAATCCTGGTCCACTGACATAACCATTGAAATTACCTGCACTTCGTTCCGGAAGCCGTCAGGGAAAAGCGGACGAAGGGGACGGTCGATTAAACGGCTCGTCAACGTTGCTTTCTCCGAAGGGCGTCCTTCGCGCTTGATGAAGCCGCCTGGAATTTTACCGACAGCATAAAGACGTTCTTCATAGTTGACAGTCAACGGGAAGAAGTCCAATGGTTTCGGTGTTTTAGAAGCTGTTGAAGTCGAGAGCACTGCTGTATCTCCATAACGGATTAATGCTGCTCCGTTTGCTTGTTTAGCCAATTGGCCGACTTCGACCTGTAATTCGCGGCCTGCCCAATCGAGTGTATAAACCTTTTTAGTTTGCTCCATAATCGAGCTCCTCTCTCTTACAAAATATATAGACAGTTTTATGTATCCATTACTAATAGTGTATCAAAAAAGCATTCGCTATGCGATTGTATGTGGAATATTTTATCCATAAAGAAAAAGCGGGACGAATCCCGCTTTTACTGATTGCTATTATCGGCGTAGGCCAAGTTTTGCGATTAGATCGCGGTAACGAGCAACGTCGTTTTCACGAAGATATTTCAACAAGTTACGACGGCGTCCAACCATTTTGAATAGACCACGACGTGAATGGTGATCTTTTTTGTGAGTACGTAAGTGCTCATTCAGGTTGTTGATGTCTTCTGTTAGAATTGCGATTTGAATATCTGCAGACCCAGTATCTGTGTCATGCACTTTGTATTCATTGATCAATTCATTTTTACGTTCTTGAGTGATTGCCATACTGTTTCCACCTCCTAATTTCTGATATCCCCAATTACCGAGCAAACGTTGGTGATTCGAATTGCCAAGCAACGGTTAGTACATTTAGTACGTACAAATCATAGCACATGCCAATTTGAAAATCAACTGGATGCCGCACCTATGTTCAGGACAGGAAAAACTCGACAGCTTCCTGTTTATCATTTTCGATTTGCGTTTTCAATTCATCAATGCCGGAAAATTTCTGTTCATCACGAATCCGTTTATACCAATCAACAGTGACGCGCTCCCCGTAAATATCCCGGTCGAAATTAAAAATATGGACTTCAATCACGAGTTTCTTGTGATCCGGGTTGTTAAAAGTCGGCTTATAGCCCACATTGCAGACCCCATCATGAATTTCGTCCTGGACATGGAGGCGAACGGCATAAACGCCTCTGCCGGGCACGAATGTGCCAAGATCCGGTTCCACATTGGCAGTCGGAAATCCGATTGTACGGCCTCTTTTGTCGCCGTTAATGACCGTACCCGAAACTTTGAAAGGCCGGCCGGATAACCGGCAAACCTCTTCGACTCCACCCGATTTCAGATGTTCACGAATTCTTGTGGAACTGATTTTTTGCTGGCTGTCTTCCAGCTTGCCAATGACGCTGACGCCAAATTGGCCATTGCCGTAACGCTTCAGCAACTCCATATTGCCCTGGCCTTTTGCTCCGAATGAAAAATCAAACCCCGCGCTGACATGAACCACTTCGAGTTCTTCAATAAAATGGCGGATAAACTCTTCGGGCTGCAATTGAGCGAAATTGGATGTAAAACGCACGATGAAACAAACATCGACACCCATTTCCTGCAGGATATCCATTTTCTGTTGCAGCGGCGTAATATAGACCATCTCTTCTTTTTTACCGCCCAGCACAAGTGACGGATGCGGATCAAAAGTCATAACCGCTGATTTTGCATCCAGCTGCTGCGCTTTTTCCAAAGCTTCTCCGATTACCTTCTGATGGCCTTTATGGACACCATCAAAAAAACCAAGCGCCATTGATAGGGGTCCCAATTGTTCTTCCGGTTTCATATGGTTGGGATAATTCAAATGGAAAATCTTCATTTTTAGACCTCGCCCTCAATCGGTAATCCGAACATTTTTTCTGGTTTCATCTTGCCCAATTTTTCCGGATGCTTCTTATATAAAGCAAAGGGGCTGCCGTTCCGGGTAAACACCAGCAACCGGTTTGATTCCAGCAACGGATGCATTTCCATCACCTGGCCATTTTTCATGGCAAATAATTCGGCCGGTTCGACTTCCACTGCAGGAAACGCACTTAATGCGTAAACGAGCGGCTTTAAAATTTCGTCCACCTTTTCATTTTCCGCAAATTCGGCAACTTCGGCAAGCGTATAGCAATCTTCACGTTTAAATTTTCCGGATTGCGTGCGGGTCAATTGGGACATATGCGCCGGATAGCCAAGCGCTTCCCCGATCTGAACGGCAAGTGTCCGGATATAAGTCCCTTTGCCGCACTCGATGCGGATTCGGAAATGGATATCGACCCCTGTCCATTCCTCTGCGCTATCCAGCAATTCGATGGAATCAATTTGGGCTTTTCTGCTGGGGCGCTCAACTGCGATACCGGCTCTGGCATATTCATATAATTTCTTGCCGTTCACTTTGACGGCGGAATACATTGGCGGAATCTGCGTGATCTCCCCTGTCAATCCTTCAAGCGCGGCCAGTAATTGTTTACGCGTTATTTTCTTTTCGTCCGGATTGCGGTCGACCATTTCACCAGTGGCATCTTCCGTTTCCGTCGAAAATCCAATAGCTACTTCCGCTTCATAAATCTTGCCCTGATCCGTGATGTATTCAGCCACTTTTGTCGTATTGCCGATACAGATGGGCAGCACACCGTCCACTTCCGGATCCAGTGTTCCGGTATGTCCAACTTTTTTGGTCTTCAATATTTTCCGCAATTTAAAAACGCAATCGTGGGAAGTCATGCCTTTTTCTTTCCATAAAGGAAGGATTCCGTTAATAGCCATCCCTTTCAACCCCCTAATAATATGTAAAAAAGCCTGCAATCTAAGAACTAGACAGCAGGCTTGATTTTATTGTTCGTCATTCGGTTGTTTAATATCCCGCAGAAGACTGTCGATGCGGTTTCCGTATGCTACTGAAGAATCAATTTCAAACGATAATTCAGGAGTTTTGCGCAACCGTATCCGCTGTCCAATCTCTGAACGGATAAACCCTTTGGATTTCGATAAGCCGAGCAAAGTCTGCTCTTTTTCAGCATCAGTGCCGAGTACGCTAATATAAACCGTCGCCTGTTGGAGATCTCCGGTAACTTCAACATCCGTCACTGTGACAAAACCGATTCGCGGGTCTTTCAGCTTACGGCTGATGATTTCGCTGAGCTCTTTTTTCATTTGTTCGCCTACACGATTAGCGCGCATGGTCATTGCTTATCCACCTCGTTCTTACAGATATTCTTGATGATGTTCAAGGCATTCCCACGCCGGATTGCTCTCCAGGTAATAAAGCACCTGCGCCATCTCCTTTTCCGCCAGCTCTTTTGAAGAAGAGACAGTGACAAAAGCGATGCGCGTGCGCTGCCATACATTCTGGTGCTCAATTTCGGCGACGGAAACATTGAACTTTTGTTTCGATCGGGTCACCATGCTTTTCAGCACAGCCCTTTTGTCCTTCAATGAATGCGCGGTCGGGATGAAAAATTCGCATTCCATGTAAAGGATCATTTCCGTACGATTTCTTCCATTATATAAGCTTCAATAATGTCGCCTTCTTTAACGTCATTAAATTTCTTGATCGTGATACCGCATTCGTAGCCTTTAGCCACTTCTTTGGCATCATCTTTGAAGCGTTTCAGCGTATCCATTTCGCCTTCGAATACTACAACGCCTTCTCGGATGACGCGGACACCGCTGTCGCGGGTGATCTTGCCATCTATTACATAGCTTCCGGCAATCGTTCCGACTTTCGAAACTTTGAATGTGCTGCGAACTTCTGCCTGACCGATGACTTTCTCCTCAAATTCAGGATCAAGCAAGCCTTTCATAGCGAATTCGATTTCTTCTATTACTTTATAAATGATGCGGTGTAAACGGATATCTACGCCTTCAGCATCAGCCGCACGTTTCGCGTTGGCATCCGGACGAACGTTGAATCCGATTACAATGGCATTAGAAGCCGCTGCAAGGGAAATATCCGATTCCGTAATGGCACCTGCACCAGTGTGGATAATTTTGACATTAACACCTTCTACATCGATTTTCAGAAGGGAAGCAGCCATCGCTTCAACCGCACCTTGTACGTCAGCTTTGACAATTAAGTTCAATTCTTTCATCTCGCCCTGTTTCAATTGATCAAACAGGTTATCCAGTGTAACACGAGTTTTTTCTGAACGCTGAACCTGCAATGCAGATGTTGCGCGGCTTTCGCCCACTGAACGTGCTGTTCTTTCATCTTCGAACACAACAAAACGATCGCCGGCTTGCGGCACATCATTCAATCCTGTGATTTCCACAGGCATTGACGGGCCTGCTTCTTTGACGCGTCGTCCGGTATCAGAAACCATTGCTCTGACACGGCCGAATGTATTGCCGACAACAATCGGGTCACCGACATTCAATGTACCATCCTGAACCAGAAGGGTCGCAACTGAACCGCGGCCTTTATCAAGTTCCGCTTCGATAACTGTACCGATCGCACGTCTTGCAGGGTTCGCTTTCAATTCTCCCACTTCTGACACAAGTAGAATCATTTCAAGCAATGTATCAATTCCTTCACCAGTCAATGCAGACAGTGGAACGAAAATCGTGTCTCCGCCCCAAGCCTCAGCAACCAGGCCGTGCTCCGTCAATTCTTGCATTACGCGGTCTGGATTTGCGCTTGGCTTATCCATTTTGTTGACTGCGATGATAATTGGCACTTCAGCGGCTTTCGCGTGATTGATCGCTTCAACTGTTTGTGGCATAACGCCGTCATCAGCTGCTACGACAATAATCGCTAGATCCGTTACTTTTGCTCCACGAGCACGCATCGTCGTAAAGGCGGCGTGTCCTGGTGTATCAAGGAAAGTGATTTTCTTGCCTTTTTCGTCAACTTGGTAGGCACCGATGTGCTGCGTGATGCCGCCTGCTTCTCCTGCCGTCACTTTCGTGTGGCGGATCGAATCGAGCAAAGTCGTTTTACCATGATCGACGTGCCCCATGATGGTTACAACTGGTGGACGCTCTTCATTTAAGCTTTCATCTTCCGGTTCGAAATAGACTTCCAGGTCGGTTTTATCAACCAGGATTTCTTCTTCCACTTCCACTTCGTATTCCGCACAGATCAATTCGATTGCGTCTTTATCCAACTCCTGGTTAATGGTAGCCATTACACCAAGCATGAACAATTTTTTGATGATTTCAGAAGGCTCGCGGCCTAATTTTTTCGCAAGTTCACCCACTGTCAATGACTCACTGAAAGTGATCTTAGCCGGCAATTCTTTTTCTTTTTTCGGCATTGGCGGCAACGGATTTACCGGACGCTGCTGTTTGCCTTTTCTGTTGCGATTTTGGCCACCGCGGCCTGCTCCGCCGCCACCTGGGCGGTTGGAATTGCGCTGCCCTGGTCCAGCTGTTGGTTTAGCGGCTTTAGGTGTAAAGTTTGAGCCTGATTTTGCTGGAGCTGCTGGACGTTGGCCATTCCCTTGAGAACGGGATTGCCCTTGACTCGGTGCTGCAGCCGGACGAGACTGGCTTTGGCCTGCTGGTCGGGATTGCCCCTGCCCGGATGGACGTGTGCCGCTTTGTCCGCCTTGTGGACGTGACTGGCTTTGAGGACGCGAACCTTGTCCCTGCGGACGGTTCTGGCCCTGGCTTTGTGGTTTACTTGGAGCTGGTGTTGTTGAAGCTGATGAAGATTTTTTATAAATGCCGTCCAATTTTGAAACAGCGTTATCCTCTAATGTCGACATGTGATTCGTCACAGAGATATCCATTTTGGTTAATTGCTGAATGATTTCTTTGCTTGGCTTATCTACTTTTTTCGCATATTCATGTACTCGAATTTTGGTCATCTGCTCACCCCCGGTTATTTTCATCGAACAAGCTCTTCAGTTTTTTGGCGAATCCTGCATCAGTAATCGCCATAACTACGCGCTCTTCTTTGCCGACTGCATGTCCAATTTCGAAACGAGTTCCGAAAGTTTCAATGTCGACTTTATAATAGCTGCATTTATCATGCAGTTTTTTGCTGGTATTTTCTGAAGCGTCTTCGGCAAGCAAAACAAGTTTTGCATTGCCATTTCGCACTTCGTTAACGGTCATTCCTTCTCCAGTAATCGTCATTCTTGCTCTTGTGGCAAGACCCAGAATCTGAAGAATCTGCTGTTTTGTATCCATTTTACTTCAACTGCTCTCTTAATACGACACGAAGCAATTCTTCGTATATTTCCTCAGGCACTTTTACTTCCAATTGTTTGTCGAGCACCTTTTTCTTTTTGGCAGCTGCTATCGCCGCCTCTGATTTGGAAACATACGCTCCGCGCCCTGATTTTTTGCCGGTAAGATCGACACTGACTTCGCCTTCTTTTGACCGGACAATACGGATCATTTCTTTTTTAGGATGCATCTCGCCAGTAGCTACACACTTCCTGAGTGGAATTTTCTTTTGCAGAGCCAACGGATATCACCTAACTTTCTTATTCTTTTTCGTCGTAGAAATCAAAGTCATCCGCTTCTTCGCCGGACTCCGTCAATTCGATGTCTGCATTCGGATTTGGGTAAATGCCCATCTCGCGTGCATCGGTTTCACTCTTGATATCGATTTTCCAGCCTGTCAATTTGGCTGCCAGGCGGGCGTTTTGGCCACGCTTGCCGATTGCCAGTGACAATTGATAATCAGGAACTACGACAGTTGTTGATTTTTCTTCTTCGTTCACTTGGACATCAAGCACTTTTGACGGGCTAAGGGCATTCGCCACAAACACCACCGGCTCTTCCGACCATTCAACGATGTCAATCTTTTCACCGCTCAGTTCGTTGACGATGGTTTGGACACGGGCACCTTTGGAGCCTACACATGAACCGACCGGATCGATATCTTCACGATGGGCCATTACAGAAATCTTCGAACGATCTCCTGCTTCGCGGGCAATCGATTTGATTTCAACAATGCCATCATAGATTTCAGGAACTTCTGTTTCAAACAAACGGCGCAGAAGGCCCGGATGTGTTCTTGATACGAAAACCTGTGGACCGCGTGTTGTACGTTCAACTTTTGTTATATAGACCTTAATGCGGTCATGAGGCTGGTAAGACTCATTCGGCATTTGCTCCGTCTGCGGCAGAACCGCTTCCACTTTGCCAAGGCCAACGTAAAGATTCCGTGCATCCATGCGTTCGACAATTCCGTTGACAATATCATCAGCACGATCGACGAACTCTTCAAAAACAAGACCGCGCTCTGCTTCGCGTACGCGTTGAGTCACGACTTGCTTGGCAGTTTGTGCTGCGATGCGGCCGAAATTACGCGGAGTCACTTCTTCTTCCACTACATCCCCAAGTTCATAAGCGGGGTTGATCGCTGTGGCATCTTCCAAGGAAATCTGCAGGCGGTCGTCTTCAACTTCTTCCACCACATCTTTTCTTGAGTAGACCAGCATTGTTCCTGTATCCAGATTCAAGTCAACACGCACGTTTTGCGCCTGGTTGAAATTGCGCTTGTACGCCGTTACCAATGCCGCTTCAATCGCTTCAATCAGGACATCACGCGAAATTCCTTTTTGTTTCTCCAATGCCTCTAAAGCATTCAATAACTCACTGCTCATTTTCAATTCACTCCTAGGTTCATCAATCAGGTTTAGCTGAAAAATCAATTGCAAGCCGGATTACAGCTATTTTCTGTCTCGGAATCACGATCGTTTTTCTGCGGGTTTTGATTTTCACTTCAATTTCGACTTCTTCTTCATTATAAGATTGCAGATGCCCTTCAAATTCTTTGGCATCCAAAATCGGTTCATAGGTTTTGATGTAGATGAATTTGCTGATAGCATTTTCAAAATCTTTATCTTTTTTCAGCGGGCGCTCGGCCCCGGGTGAAGACACTTCAAGGAAATAATTCTGCTCGATCGGATCAAGTTCATCCAGAATCTCGCTCAGCCGTTCGCTGACTGTTGCACATTGTTCGATATCAATCGGTGCTTCCGGATTGTCCACATAGACACGCAAAAACCAGCTGCGGCCTTCTTTAACAAATTCCACATCCACTAGTTCCAGGTTCAGCTCATCTGTGATGGGCTGTGCGATTTTTTCGATTTGTTCTATAATTTTGCTCATACATGCCTCCCGCCAATTTTACGTCATAACAAACAGAAAAGAGCGGGAGAACCCACTCTTCTGCGACAGAGCTATCAGTAAATGTTACTTCAATAATACCATGATTGGCACAGCAGTGCAACCGACTAGAACAGCGACAATTGGTTGGCTTCTGGCATCCCTTCCAGGCAACCGTGGTCATCCATATATTCGATGATCGTTTTGGAAACACGGCCACGCTGCTGAAGGTCTTCTTTAGACAGGAACAATCCTTCTTTTCTTGCAGCAACGATGGACTTGGCGGCATTTGTGCCGAGGCCCGGGATTGCATTGAACGGTGGAATCAGCGTTGTGCCATCAATGATGAACTCATCCGCTTCCGATTTATAGAGATCAACTTTCTGAAACGCGAAACCGCGTTCCGTCATTTCAAGCGATAATTCCATTACTGTGAGTAAATTTTTCTCTTTCGTCGAAGCTTCCAACCCTTTTGCATTGATTTCCGAAATTTTCGCACGGATGGCATGAGATCCCTTCGCCATTGCGTTGACGTCAAAATCTTCTGCGCGCACAGTAAAGTATGCTGCGTAATAAAGAACCGGGAAATGCACTTTGAAATAAGCGATCCGCACCGCCATCAACACATATGCCGCGGCGTGCGCTTTCGGGAACATGTATTTGATCTTCTTGCACGATTCGATATACCAGTTCGGTACGCCTTCTTCTTTCATCGCCGCTTCGAATTCTGGCGTCAGCCCTTTCCCTTTACGGACCGCTTCCATAATCTTAAAGGCCATCGATGATTCGAGCCCCTGATAAATCAGGTAGACCATAATGTCATCGCGGCATCCGATAACGTCCGACAGCTGGCACGTTCCATTTTTGATCAATTCCTGGGCATTGCTGAGCCACACATCGGTGCCGTGGGACAGTCCGGAGATCTGCACCAGTTCCGAGAAAGTCGTCGGCTTCGTTTCTTCCAGCATCTGGCGCACGAAACGTGTACCAAACTCCGGAATGCCGTATGTGGCTGTCTTACAGCCAATCTGCTCTTCCGTGACGCCCAATGATTCGGTGCCGGAGAAAATTTTCATCACTTCCGGATCATCGGTCGGAATCGTTTTCGGGTCGATTCCGGATAAATCCTGAAGCATCCGGATGACCGTCGGATCATCGTGTCCCAGAATATCCAGCTTCAATAAATTATCGTGGATGGAATGAAAATCAAAATGCGTCGTCTTCCACTCCGAGTCCTGTGCATCGGCAGGAAATTGAATTGGCGTAAAATCATAGATGTCCATATAATCCGGCACTACGATGATTCCGCCCGGGTGTTGTCCCGTGCTCCGCTTAACGCCAGTACAACCCTGCACGAGCCGGTCGATCTCCGCTCCTCGAATGGTCATTTCCCGGTCATTCGCATAGCCGCGAACATAACCATAAGCTGTTTTCTCTGCCACGGTACCGATTGTTCCGGCGCGGAAAACATTATCCTCACCAAAAAGTTCTTTCGTGTAATTATGGGCTTTCGACTGATACTCACCACTAAAGTTCAAATCGATATCGGGCACTTTGTCTCCTTTAAAGCCCAGGAAAGTTTCAAAGGGAATATCCTGCCCTTCTTTTTTATAAGGAATGTGGCAATCCGGACAGCTTTTATCTTCCAAATCAAAGCCGGAGCCCACTGAACCGTCATCGAAGAATTCCGATTTTTGGCATTGTTCACAAATATAATGCGGCGGCAACGGATTTACTTCTGTAATTTCGGTCAGTGTCGCAACAAGCGAAGAACCTACAGAACCCCTGGATCCAACCAGATAACCATCATCCAACGACTTTTTAACAAGTTTATGCGATATCAGATAAATTACCGCGAAACCATGTCCAATGATCGATTTTAGTTCTTTTTCAATGCGGGCTTCCACGATTTCCGGAAGCTCATCGCCATAAATCTGCCTCGCCATGTTATAGCTGAGTTCACGGACTTCCTCGTCTGCCCCTTCAATTTTCGGGGTGTAGAGGTCATCTTTGATCGGCTTCACCGTTTCAATCATATCCGCGATCCTATTGGAGTTTTCCACAACGATCTGTTTCGCCGTGTCTTCTCCCAGGAAATCAAAGGCTTCCAGCATGTCTGTTGTCGTACGGAAATGCACTTTCGGCAGTTTTGAGCGGTTCAGGGGATTTGCGCCCCCTTGCGACCCAATCAGCACCTGACGGAAAATCGCATCATTTTCATCCAGGTAATGGACGTTTCCGGTTGCCACAAGTGGTTTATCCAGCTTTTTGCTGACTTTCACCAGTTTGCGGATGATGTCCTCCAGATTCCATTCGTCGCGGATCAATTCCCGCTCAATGAGTGGAGCATAGACTTCTTTCGGGTGCACCTCGAGGTAATCGTAAAACCCGGCGATGCGTTCCACTTCTTCCATCGATTTCTGCATGACCGCTTCGAAAAGCTCTCCCTTGTCACAGCCCGAACCGACAAGCAGACCTTCCCGGTGTTTCTGCAGCAGCGATCTCGGAATACGCGGGACACGGTAAAAATAATTGATGTGAGAAGCGGACACCAGTTTAAAAAGATTCTTAAGCCCTGCATCATTTTGCGCCAATAGCGTCACATGCGTCGGGCGTGAACGTTTATATGCATCGCCTGCACCCACATATTTATTCAGTTCATCGTGATAAAAAATGCCTTTTTGATCCGCTTCCTTGAGCAAATGCGTCAACAAATAAGAAGTTGCTTCCGTGTCGTAGATGGCACGGTGATGCTGGGTCAAATCGATGCCGAATTTTTTCGCCAGCGTGTTCAAACGGTGGTTTTTCAATTCCGGATGCAGCATGCGGGCAAGTTCGAGCGTATCGATCGTTGCATGTATTTTATCAATGCCGAATTTCTTATAAGCAACATACAGAAAGCCCATATCGAATGAAGCATTGTGCGCCACCATGATGTGGTCACCAGCCCATTCGTGGTAATCGCGAATCACTTCTTCCACTTCAGGTGCATCTTTGACCATAGCATCTGTGATGCCAGTCAAATCCGTTGTCGTGTCAGATAACGGATGGTGTGGATTCGCGAAGCTTTCATATTTATCAATGATTTGGCCGCCCTTGATCTTGACGGCGGCGAGTTCGATGATGGTATCGTAAACAGCAGATAAACCAGTTGTCTCTAAATCGAATACCACAAACGTTTCTTCTTCAAGCAGCACGTGCCGCTCTTCAAAAGCAATCGGCACCCCATCATCAACCAAATTGGCTTCCAGCCCGAATATCGCTTTGATGCCATGCTTTTTGCTGGCGGCATAAGCGTCTGGAAACGACTGTACACCGGCATGATCAGTAATAGCGATTGCCGGATGCCCCCATTTTGCTGCCTGAGCAACCAGTGAATCCACTGACGACACTGCGTCCATTTGGCTCATCGGTGTATGCAAATGAAGTTCCACGCGTTTTTCTTTGGCGGTATCCTGGCGCACTTGCGGTTTGATTTCTACCATATCCTGCGCCATCATGACGAGGTCGCGGACGAATGTGTCCGTTTGGATGGAGCCGCGTGCCTTCAGCCACATGCCTTTTTGAATGTTTTTCATCAACTCGGCATCGTCTTTGTCACGGGAGAACATTTTCACCAGAATCGAATCCGTATAATCCGTGATTTTAACGGTAAGCAGTGAACGGCCGCTTCGCAGTTCACGCACCTCCGCATCAAATACATATCCTTCAACCGTAATTCGGCGTTCTTCATCTATGATGGATTGTATTTCAGCAATCGGTTCATCCGGTTTGATATTGCTGCCCATCTGGAATGGCCCGGACGGAGTACCGTTTTCTTTTCTGTCGGTTTCCCGTTTTTTCATATCGTTCAACGCTTTTTGGGCCATTTCCTCTTCTTCTGCCCGGCGCTCTTCTATAAATGCTTCATGTGCCGCCTGTTGATCACCTTCCGCCATTTGGAAGTCGATGGCGAAACGTGGAAAACCGAATTGCTGGTAGACGGCGGCGAGTTTATCCGTGTATTTCGATTTTAACGCCATCATTTCATGCTCATGGCCGCAATTCAGCATCAGCTTGCTGCCACTCCACTGCGGCGCCTGGTTTAAAAGGCGTTCGCGCAACGGTGGTGCCATGTCTGCCAGCTCGTCCACAGCGTGGCGCCAATAGGCATTTATTTCCTCGGGATCAGCATTGTCGCCTTCTGTAACGATTGTCAGTTGGACAGCGGCAATCGGAGAAAAGGTCGAATGCAACCGTTCTTTCAGCAACAGAAAAAGTTTCAAGGGCAAAACTTGTTCAAGTTTTATCGTGAACCGCCACGTCCGCTCTTTTTTGTGGACAGTCATCCGTGTCAATTCAGCCTCTTCGAAATAAGGCATATGTAGATCATCTGTCAAATCGAGATGCTGAAGAAGCAGCTTTAAACGCATCTTTGGATCTTGCTGGTTTGTCATAACTATCCCCTTCACTAATTTAATAAACCGGGTGACTCCGATCTTATTTGAACCACTGAACACAGTATTTTCTATTTTTTGCATAATAGTAAGTTAAGAAAAAGAAAGGAAAGCACAAGTTGTGCTTTCCTTTCATCATATCAGATTTTGGCGATTATTTTTGAAAAAACTGCTGCAATTGTTCGAGCAATTCTTCCTTGTTCCACTCAAATGTTTCTCCGGTATTGCGGATTTTAACCTCAAGAATTCCTTCGGCAGCTTTTTTACCTACTGTAATGCGGACCGGCAATCCGATCAAATCAGCATCGGTAAATTTCACACCCGCACGTTCATTGCGATCATCAATCAGCACTTCATAGCGATTTGATTTGAGCAATTTATAAATCTCTTCTGCAGTTTCCCGTTGAACGTCATCTTTGACACTAATCGGCACTACGTGGATATCGTAAGGCGCGGCAACTTGCGGCCATATAAAACCGTTGTCATCATTGAATTGTTCGGCTACGGCAGCAACCACACGGGACACTCCGATGCCATAACAGCCCATGATGTAAGGGACAGCGCGCCCTTGATCATTCAAGATGGTCGCTTTCATATCTTCACTGTATCTCGTACCCAATTTGAAAATATGTCCGACTTCGATTCCTTCAGCAAACTTGATCGTTCCTTCGCCGTCCGGAGAAGGGTCGCCTTCTTTGATGAAACGCAGGTCGGTATATTTTTCCACTTGAAAATCCTGGCCCGGTGTAACGTTTTTAAAATGCTGGCCAGCTTCATTGGCACCGGCGATTCCGTTGACGATGGTTTTGAGTGCATTGTCAGCGAAAACGCGGATGCCTTCCGGCAACGCTACAGGTCCGATCGAACCGATGTCACAGCCGATCAATTGTTTTACTTCTTCAGGCGTTGCCATTTCAACCACTTTGGCATCAGCCGCATGTTTGACTTTGACATCATTAATTTCGTGGTCACCGCGCGATAAAACAACGATGAATTCTTCGTCCGCTTTAAAGACCAGGGTCTTAATGCAATGTTCTGCATCAGTTCCGAAAAATTCTGCAACATGTGCAATCGTTTTTTGATCAGGCGTTGCCACTTTCTCGATTTCCTTAGCTGTATCTGCAGGAATTTCATAGTCAACGTTTACTTGCGCCATTTCGATATTGGCTGCATAGGAAGATGTATCAGAATAAGCGATCGTGTCTTCCCCGATTTCAGACAGGACCATAAACTCGTGGTTGTCTTTTCCGCCGATAGCGCCGGAGTCAGCAATGACCATACGGAAATCCAATCCGAGGCGCGAGAAGATATTTTTATAGGCCTGCATCATGACATCGTATGTCTCATCGAGGCTTTCCGTAGTGGCATGGAATGAATAGGCATCCTTCATGAGGAATTCGCGGCCGCGCAATAAGCCAAAACGCGGACGTTTCTCATCGCGGAACTTCGATTGAATCTGGTAAAGATTCAATGGCAATTTTTTATAGGATTTGATTTCGTCGCGCAATAAATCCGTGATGACCTCTTCATGGGTCGCGCCAAGAGCAAACTCCCGGCCATTGCGGTCCTTCAATCTCATCAACTCATCGCCATATGAGTACCAGCGGCCAGTTTCCTGCCATAGTTCTGCCTGCTGCAAAGCGGGAAGGAACACTTCCACGCTGTTCGCAGCTTCCATTTCTTCGCGGATAATCGCTTCCACTTTGTTCAGAACGCGTTTGCCGAGCGGCAGGAAAGAATAGATGCCGCTTGTATTCTGGCGGATAAATCCTGCACGAAGCAATAATTGATGCGATCTGACTTCTGCATCTGCAGGCGTTTCACGCAATGTCGGGATAAAAGTTGCTGATTGTTTCATTCCAAATACACCTCAACTGACTGATAAATTTTTATAAATAAATGAAATTAGCTAGATTCTATTTAAAAGAAGAACTTCTGAATATCATTCCATGTTACGACGATCATCAGCAGCATGAGCAGCATGATGCCCACAAAATGGACCATTCCTTCTTTCTGCCGGTCAACGGGTTTGCCTCGCAATGCCTCCAGAACGAAGAACATGAGGCGTCCGCCATCAAGAGCCGGCAGCGGCAGTAAATTCATGATTCCCAGGTTGATGCTCAGCATGCCTGCCCAGCTCATCAATGTGAAAATGCCGTATTGTGCAACTTCCTCGGTCGTTTTATAGATGCCCACGGGACCGGATAATGCATCAAGCGTAAATTGGCCGGTCACCAGCATTCCCAGCAATCGGAAAATTTCCTTGAACCAGAAAACAGTCGTTTCAGCTCCGTATACGAATGAACCGAAGAAATCCTGTTCACGCGGACTTTCGTAAAGGACACCGATAACCCCAACATCGCCTTGAGGCTGCTCGGATAATTCAGGTGTGATATTGAATTCGACTGTCTCACCTTCGCGCTCGACGCTGAAATCAAGTGGATTGCCGGCTTGATCCTGTACAGAATCGACCAGTTCGTTCCAGCTGGTAATCGTATTTCCTTCCACCTGAGTGATTAAATCGCCGGCTTCCATACCCGCTTCCTGAGCCGGGCTGTCATCCGTCACTTCCGTAATAATCGGTTCATTGGTCGGAACTCCCTGCATAAGACCGATTGCAGAGAAAATAAAGAAAGCCAGTATGAAATTGAATAACGGACCGGCGAAAATGGTCATGAAACGGTGGCCGATGCTCTTCGAATCGAATTGGCGATCCTGGGGAGCGAGCACGGTTTCTCTGCCGTTTTCTTCCACCACTGCATCTCTTGCCACATCGAGACGGACCAACTGATCTTCTTCATCATAGCCTTTGATATATAATTCCTTTTCGAGATCTGCCTCTTCAACTTCAAGAAACAGAATATCGGGATACATCGTTTTCTGATTCAAAATGATTTTCTTGGCCTGGCCCTTGTCATCCACTAATACACCGATGCGGTGTCCCGCTTGAAGAACTATTCGATCCATTTCTTCACCAGCCATGCGGACATATCCACCAATCGGCAGCAGCCGGACAGTATAGATAGTTTCACCTTTTGTAATGCCGAGTATTTTCGGACCCATGCCGATTGCAAATTCGCGCACCAGAATACCGGCACGTTTTGCAAAAAGGAAATGGCCTAACTCATGGAAAAATACTAAAGCGCCGAAAATTATGATAAACGATATGACTGTTTCCATTTGAACCCATCCTTATAAACCTTTTCGGTTTTAATCTTTAGTTATTTTAGCATGTTCAGGACTGTTTTTCTTGTTTCGGAATCGACATGCAAAATCGTTTCCAAATCCGGTGCCATGATCGGATTATGTGCATCCATTGTGCGTTCGATTGTTTCCTCGATTTGAAGGAATTTGATCTTTCCATCTAAAAACAGCGCAACAGCCTGTTCGTTTGCTGCATTCAGGACAGTCGTCATTGTCCCACCGGTGCGGCCGGCATCAAACGCCAATTGCAAAGCGCGGAATCTGACGTAATCCATTTCCTGGAAATGCAGTTTGCCGATTTCAGCCAGGTTCAGCCGTTTGGCATTCGGTCTCGGCAAACGATCGGGATATGTTAAGGCATATTGAATCGGAACCCGCATATCCGGCGTGCCGAGCTGCGCCATCACACTGGTATCCTGGAATTCAACCATGGAATGGATGATGCTTTCCCTGTGCAGCAGCACCTCGATATCATCATAAGCAAAGTCAAAAAGAACATTTGCTTCAATGACTTCCAGGCCTTTGTTGACCATTGTCGCTGAATCGATCGTGATTTTTGCGCCCATTGACCAGTTCGGATGATCCAACGCTTCTTTTACGGAAACGTCTTTCAGCTGATCCCTGCTCGAATCACGGAAGCTTCCTCCGGAGGCAGTCAGGATCAATTTTGTGGCTTGCTCAAGTTTTTCCCCGTTCAAGGATTGGAACAACGCCGAATGCTCACTATCCACCGGCAATATCGCTGCGCCGTAGCGCTTTGCACTTTCCATGACCAGATGTCCTGCCGTTACGAGTGTTTCTTTGTTGGCAATGGCAATGGTACGCCCCAATTTGATCGCTTCCAGCGTCGGTTCGAGTCCGACACTGCCTATTACGGCGTTGACGAGCACATCTGCCTCATAAACTGCCGTCTCGATTAAACCGTTGTTGCCGAAAACAAAAGCGGTGCGCGGAAATTCCTGGCGCAGGACCTTTGCATCCTGATCATTTTGCACACAGACGATTTCCGGTTTGAATTCCCGGATGAATTTTTTCGCCAATTCAATATTTCTTCCTGCCGAGAATCCGGCGAGTGAAAATTGTTCGGGATGATCCCGGATGATATCAATTGTCTGGACGCCGATGGATCCCGTCGCCCCAAGTAAAATGATTTTTTTGCCCATTCAGGAAGTCCTCCTTAGATGAAATGTAGAAAATGCAGAAGCGGCATAACGAAAAGGATGCTGTCAAAGCGGTCAAGAACCCCGCCATGTCCCGGAAGAAGTTTCCCGGAATCTTTGACGTTGAAATGCCTTTTCAGTGCCGACTCGACCAAATCGCCCATCTGGCCAAATACCGATGCGATGATGGTCACAACGATGATGATGAATATGTTATGCTGCAAATCGACAAAATAATCGAACACCAATGCTGCAGCAATCGCATAAAGGATCCCACCGATGAAACCTTCGACTGTTTTATTTGGGGAGATTTCCGGCCATAATTTGCGTTTGCCGAATTTTCTTCCAGTGAAATATGCCCCTGAGTCTGTAAACCAGACAACTAATAATGCATAGATCAAATATTCAAGGCTCGCTTCACGTGTTTCAATCAGATAGAGAAAGCCCATTCCGACATAAAGTGTGCCGAGAATCGCAAACGCCGCATCATCAAACGTAAAGCTGTTTTTCACGATTACTGTATGTATAAGCAGCAGAATGACGGCAATAAAAGCGAATTCCACTTTTGTGTAGCCCGTCCATTGAGATACTTGCAGGGTCCATTCCCCCGGCATCATAAATGAATATAAAGCCAAAAGAGAAATAAGGCCGGGAACACTCCAGAGTGTGCGGCCTTTCATTTTCAATAATTCCTGGAAGCCAATAGTTCCCAGAATCAGTACAAGTATGGTAAAGGGAGTTCCGCCAAATATAACAAATGGTATGAAAAATGCCATGGCGATTGCTCCGGTTATGAGACGCTGTTTCACTGTGCTTCTTCCCCTTTCAATCCTCCAAAACGGCGATTTCTCTTTTGGTAATTGTCAATCGCCTCGACCAAAGAATCTTCGTTGAAATCCGGCCACAATGTATCAGTAAACCAAAATTCTGTGTAGGCCAGTTGCCAGAGCATGAAATTGCTCAAACGCACTTCCCCACTGGTGCGTATCAATAAATCCGGTTCCGGCAATGATTTTGTCATTAAACCGGAATTGATGTGCTCTTCCGTAATATCCTCCGGATCCAACGTGCCCGCTGCCACTTGAGCTGCCAGCACTTTCACCGAATCAACGATTTCCGCTCTGCTGCCATAATTCAATGCGAAATTCAAAACCAATCCGGTGTTGTCCTTCGTGGCTTCCTTCGCTTTGGTTATCGCTTTTAATGTATGTTTAGGCAGATTCGTATGATCTCCCATCATTTCAACTTTGACATTTTCAGACACCAGCTCCGGCAGGAACGTCGAAAGAAACTCTTCCGGAAGCCTCATCAGAAAATCCACTTCCACTTTTGGCCGTTTCCAATTTTCTGTGGAAAATGCATATAAAGTCAATACGTCAACGCCAAGGCCATTTGCCAGACGGGTAATTTTCCGCACGGTTTTCATTCCCTCGTGATGTCCTGCTACACGTGGAAGTGAACGTTTTTTTGCCCACCGGCCATTGCCATCCATAATAATGGCAATATGTGAAGGAATAATCCCATCACGGACCATCGACAGGCGCTCTAAATCACCGATCACAGTTTCCGTATTTCGTTTTAATAATTTATTTATCATAATTTATCCTCCACCTATTACAAATCGGCATGTCTACCCCTTATCATATCAAAAAAAATGCAGTCGTGCCCTATCTTTCTCGATGTCATTTTTTTTGGCATGAAAAAGCGCCCTGCTATACAGGACGCGTGAAAGCTTATGAAGTTCGTTTTTATACTTCCATAATCTCTTTTTCTTTATCTTTTGCCATGTCGTCGATTTTTGCAATATTGGTATCCGTAAGTTTTTGAACGTCATCGGAATAGCTGCGCAAATCATCTTCCGTAATTTCACTTTTCTTTTCAAGCTTTTTGAATTCGTCGTTTGCATCGCGGCGGATGTTGCGGATATTGACTTTTGCAATTTCCGCTTCTTTTTTCACATCTTTCACGAGCTCTTTGCGGCGCTCTTCAGTTAAAGCAGGTACAGCAAGTCGAATGACTGAACCGTCATTTGTAGGGTTCAAACCAATATCCGATTTTAAAATCGCTTTTTCGATATCACCCAGCACAGATTTATCGTAAGGCTGGATCACGATCATGCGAGCTTCTGGAACAGAAACTCCCGCCACCTGATTGATTGGCGTTGGTGCTCCGTAATAATCGACTGTAACTCTGTCCAGGATGGACGGAGTTGCACGGCCGGCGCGAATTGATGAAAGCTCGCGGGAATAAGCCTGAATTGCGTTCGTCATTTTTGAAGTGGTATCATTCATCACAGATTTCGGCATTATATGTCTCTCCTCACAACTGTTCCGATTTTTTCACCCTGAACAGCACGTTTTATATTTCCTTTTTCCATAATCGAGAATACTACGAGTGGAATGTCGTTGTCCATACAAAGTGTGGACGCTGTAGAATCCATTACCTGCAGTCCTTGCTGGATCACTTCCAAATAAGATAGTTCTTCGTATTTGACGGCTGTGCTGTCGGTTTTCGGATCTGCCGAATAAACGCCGTCGACATTGTTTTTTGCCATCAAAATCACATCAGCTTCAATTTCAGCCGCCCGAAGTGCAGCAGTCGTATCTGTAGAGAAATAAGGGTTACCGGTTCCTGCCGCAAAAATAACGACCCGTTTCTTTTCAAGATGGCGCATTGCACGTCTGCGGATATAAGGTTCTGCGACCTGTCGCATTTCAATAGAAGAAAGCACGCGTGTTTCAACGTCCTGCTTTTCAAGTGAATCCTGCAAAGCCAATGAATTCATGACAGTTGCAAGCATTCCCATATAATCGGCAGTTGCGCGGTCCATGCCCATTTCCGAACCAACCTTGCCTCTCCAGATGTTCCCGCCGCCAACGACTACGGCAACTTCGACGCCCAGTTCAACGACTTCTTTCACTTGAGCTGCAACAGATTTAATGATTTCGGGAGATAATCCGAAACCTTGTCCACCTGCCATCGCTTCTCCACTAAGTTTTAATACAATGCGTTTATACTGCTGAACACTCATCGGTACCCTCCATTTTAACTAATTATTGAAAAATAGGGAACACCTTTCAGTGTTCCCCGGGATATTACTATGAAAAAGATCTTATTTTTTGTTTACTTGGCTCATTACTTCATCAGCAAAGTTATCTTCGCGTTTTTCGATGCCTTCTCCAACTTCGTAGCGGATGAATTCTTTCACGCTGCCGCCAGTTGAAGCCGCAAACTCACGAACTTTTTGATCAGAATTTTTAACGAAAGCCTGGTCAAGCAAGCAAACATCTTCAAAGAATTTGCCAAGGCGGCCTTCAACCATTTTAGCAACGATTTTTTCAGGCTTGCCTTCGTTCAATGCTTGTTCAGTCAATACTTTACGCTCTTTTTCAACTTCTTCAGCTGACACTTCTTCACGTGATACATATTGCGGGTTCAATGCTGCAATGTGCATAGCGATGTCGCGTGCTGCATCTGAATCAGTTGAGTTTTCAAGCAATACCAATACTGAAATACGGCCACCCATGTGAAGGTAAGGACCAAAAGCATCAGCATCTGATTTTGTGCGGATTTCAAAGCGGCGCAAAGTGATTTTTTCACCGATCTTCGCGATTGCGTTTGAAATGTGATCCGCAACTGATAAGCCATTAGACATTGTAGAAGCAGTCGCTTCTTCAACCGTTGCAGGTTTTGTAGCCAATAAATGCTCCCCCAATTCTTTGACAAGAAGCTGGAAGCCTTCGTTTTTAGCCACGAAATCTGTTTCAGCGTTCACTTCATAAATAATCGCTTCGTTTCCTTCAACCATAATTGAAGTTATGCCTTCCGCAGCAACGCGGTCCGCTTTTTTAGAAGCGCTTGAAAGTCCTTTTTCGCGCAGGAAATCCAACGCCGCTTCCATATCACCATTTGTTTCTACAAGTGCTTTTTTGCAGTCCATCATACCTGCACCAGTTTTTCCACGCAATTCTTTTACCATTTGAGCTGTAACTGCCATGATTAATTTCCTCCTTAGATATATGTTTTCTCAAAAAAAGGTGATAAGTGGGTTTCGCCGCTTATCACCTGTACTTCATTGTGAATTACTCAGCAGCTTCAGCTGGAGTTTCTTCTTCTTCTTCCGGTTTAGACTCAAGCAATGCATCAGCCATTTTACCAGTCAAAAGTTTTACTGCGCGGATTGCATCATCGTTTGCAGGAATTACATAATCGATTTCATCCGGATCACAGTTTGTATCAACGATACCAACGATTGGAATGTTCAATTTCATAGCTTCTGCAACTGCAATGCGTTCTTTGCGTGGGTCAACTACGAACATTACGTCCGGAAGACCGTTCATGTCACGGATACCGCCAAGGAATTTAACAAGGCGAGCGTGCTCTTTATTCAATTGAACAACTTCTTTTTTCGGTAGAACATCGAAAGTTCCATCTTCTTCCATGCGCTCGATTTGTTTCATACGATTCACACGTTTTTGGATTGTACCGAAGTTCGTAAGTGTTCCACCTAACCAACGCTGGTTGATGTAGTAGTTGCCAGAACGTTCTGCTTCTTCTTTGATCGCGTCCTGAGCTTGTTTCTTCGTACCAACGAATAGTACTTTACCGCCTTCTTCGCCCACTTGTTTCATGAAGCTGTAAGCCTCTTCCAATTTGCGGACTGTTTTTTGAAGATCGATGATGTAGATACCGTTACGCTCGACGAAAATATATTTTTTCATTTTCGGGTTCCAACGGCGAGTCTGGTGGCCAAAGTGTACACCAGCTTCAAGCAATTGTTTCATAGAAATTACTGACATTTGTGTTTCCTCCTGATAGGTTATTTTTTTCCCTCCGCATTCTTCTTCTTTGAACCGTTACCCAATAAGGGCACCAGCGGAACAAATCCGAATGCGTGTGTATTTAACACCATTTGAAATTATAACACGGTCCTGTCCGATTGTGCAACAGGTATCTACTGGAAATAAAAAAAGCTATCGATAAGCTGAAGACTCGCTAATCATTACGCTCTAGACGGACGCTTTCCGCGGGGAGCTGCCTAAGCCTCCTCGGTCGCTTCGAAAACCGATGCTCCTGCAGCGCCATGCGCTTCGCCATCTGACGCTGCATTCTAATTCCATTTAGAGTCGGAGTGGCTGCTTTTCGAAAAATTAAAAGAATAAGCCTCTTTACAGAATACATTCTGAGATATGGAGCAAAACAGCGAAGACGCCATGGGGACCAAGCGAAGTGCTGAGATCCACTCGGGCGAAGTGAAACGAGACCGAGTTAGCTCAGCGCGAGCCCCCAGGCAAGCGAAGCTGTTTTGCGGAATATCGGTTACTTTAAAGCATTAATTTAGCAAAAGAAAAAAGACACCGGAAACAAATCCGGTGTCTTCTAATTTCAATTAGTTCATTTTCAATTGCTCAAGTTCAGCAAGGAATTTCGTGTTAAGAACTTTGATGTAAGTTCCTTTCATCCCAAGTGAACGTGATTCGATGACGCCGGCACTTTCAAGTTTACGAAGTGCATTGACGATTACTGAACGAGTGATACCGACGCGGTCAGCGATTTTCGAAGCGACCAGCAAACCTTCGTTGCCGTCAAGCTCTTCAAAAATGTGTTCGATTGCTTCAAGCTCACTGTATGATAGTGAAGAAATCGCCATTTGAACAACTGCTTTGCTGCGTGCTTCTTCTTCGATGCGGTCGCCTTTTTCGCGCAGGATTTCCATCCCGACAACTGTTGCACCGTATTCGCCAAGGATTAAATCATCATCCTGGAACTGCGCATTAACGCGTCCAAGAAGAAGTGTACCAAGACGTTCGCCGCCTCCGATAATCGGTACGATTGTAGTAAGGCCGTTTTTGAACAATTCACGTTCCTCTTCTGGGAAAATCGTGTGTTCGCTGTTAACATCCAGGTTAGCGGATGTTTCGTTGATGTTTGAAAGGTTTTGAGTGTATTCGGTCGGGAATTGGCGATCTTCAAGCATGCCAATCATCCGTTCGTTTTCAATCTGCTGATTGATGGCATAGCCAAGGACTTTCCCTTTGCGGCTGACAACGAACGCGTTGCATTCGATGACTTCGCTTAAAGTTTCTGCCATGTCCTTAAAGTTTACCGGCTTGCCTGCTGCTGCTTGCAGCATTGAGTTAATTCGTCTTGTTTTTCCCAATAAATTCATTTAAATGAACCTCCTACATAATTTTGCACCGTATTTATTCAATATTCTAAAGCTTTTCACTCTTTAAGGGAACTGATTTGACTCCGTTTATAAAATAAATTGTGACAGATCTTTGTTTTTCGCCACATTCTCCAGTTTATCGTTCACATATTGTGGTGTAACATCGATTTGCGCCGGGCTGATTTCCGAAGCTTCAAAGGACAGATCTTCGAGCAGCCGCTCTAAAATGGTATGGAGTCTGCGGGCTCCGATGTTATCGGTATCCTGATTTACTTCATACGCAATTTCCGCAAGTCTGACGATTGAGGCATCATTGAAGTTTACCACAACTCCCTCGGTTTGGAGAAGCGCTTTATATTGATTCAATAAAGAATGTTTCGGTTCCGTCAGAATTTTAACGAAATCCTCTACTTCCAGCTTCTGCAATTCGACACGGATTGGGAAACGGCCCTGCAATTCCGGGATCAGATCAGAAGGTTTCGACATATGGAAAGCTCCAGCTGCAACAAACAGCACATAATCCGTTTTCACTGCGCCGTATTTTGTCGACACAGTTGAGCCTTCAACAATCGGCAAAATATCCCGCTGCACGCCTTCACGCGAAACATCTGCCGAAGATGAGTTATTTTTACTGGCAATTTTATCCATTTCATCGATAAAGATAATGCCATGCTGTTCTGCACGGTCGATCGCTTCATTTGCCACTTCTTCATCATCAACCATTTTGGCCGCTTCTTCAGCAGCAAGAATGCGCCGGGCTTCCTTCACCTGCAACCGGCGTTTTTTCTTTTTCTTCGGCATCAATGAAGATAGGGCATCCTGCATATTTGCGCCCATCTGCTCCATGCCGGAACCCTGAAGAGAGTCAAACATGGAAGGCGTATTCTCCAGCACTTCGACATTCAACCATTCGTATTCAAGTTTGCCGGCTTTCAAGTCTTCTGCAATTTCACGTCTTTTAACGCGGACTTCGACTTCAGCGGTCGGCTCTTCTTCGTCCTGATCGAGCTTCTGGCCAAACATCATCTCAAGCGGATTCTGGCTTGTCTGCTTCTTCTTCATAGAAGGAGCCAATAGTTTAACAATGCGTTCGTTCGCTGCAGCTTCGGCTTTGCCTTTTACTGCTTCGAATTTCTCTTCCTTGACGATACGCACTGCTGCTTCCACGAGGTCCCGGACCATCGACTCGACATCGCGTCCTACATAGCCGACTTCCGTAAACTTCGTCGCTTCCACTTTGATGAACGGTGCTCCGGTCAATTTCGCGATGCGTCTTGCAATTTCCGTTTTTCCGACACCCGTTGGCCCGATCATCAGGATATTTTTCGGAATCACTTCATCCCGCATCTCTTCATCCAGCCGGCTTCTTCTGTACCGATTGCGCAGTGCGATGGCGATTGAACGCTTGGCATCTTTCTGCCCGACAATATAGCGGTCCAGATGTTCAGTTATCTGTCTGGGTGTTAAATCCGTTTGGGTTTTCATTTTGACAGCTCCTCCACTACAATCTGGTGATTTGTATAAACACAGATATCCGCGGCGGTTTCCAGCGCCGACTGTGCGATTTGGCGGGCGGACATATTGTCGCCTGCATATTTCTTCAGGGCACGGCCGGCTGCAAGGGCATAATTGCCTCCTGAACCGATTGCCAGAATGCCGTCATCCGGTTCAATGACTTCTCCTGTTCCTGAAACGAGCAGCAACTCTTCTTTATTCATGACAATCAACATTGCTTCCAGCTGGCGCAGCATTTTGTCTCCGCGCCATTGTTTGGCGAGTTCGACTGCTGCCCGCTGAAGATTGCCATTGTATTCCGTAAGTTTGCCTTCAAACATTTCAAAAAGAGTAAATGCGTCAGCTACAGATCCGGCAAAGCCGGTCAATACCTGTCCGTTGTAAAGTGTGCGCACTTTTCTCGCTGTATGCTTCATGACGACGGCGTTGCCGAACGTCACTTGCCCATCACCCGACATTGCACATTCTCCGTTGTGGCGAACCGCAAATATCGTGGTGGCATGAAATTGTTCCATCATTATTTCCCCTCTCTATGCTCGCGGATGCGCATTCAAATACGTTTTCCGCAAATGTTCTTTCGTGACATGTGTATAGACCTGGGTTGAAGCCAGGTGGGAATGGCCCAGCAATTCCTGTACTGTCCGCAAATCTGCCCCATTGTTCAATAAATGAGTCGCAAAACTATGGCGGATCATATGCGGGTAAATATTGGAATTGGCTGATGCCTTTTTCATGCATTCGGTCAAAATATGCCGAATGCCACGATCCGTCACGAGGTCTCCCCGGTTATTAACGAACAGACCCTCGTGTTCTGTGTTTTTCATAAGTTTAGGACGAACTTCATCGATATAATGTTCCAGCGCGTCATGAGCGAACTGGCCATAAGGGATGTAGCGCTCTTTGCGGCCTTTGCCCATCACTTTGACAATCTGCATATGGCGGTCCAGATCCTTCATTCGGATAGAGACACATTCGCTGACACGCATGCCGGTAGCATATAGAAGTTCGAGCAGCGCGGTATTCCGGATGGACAGTTTGTCCTCTCCCTTAACCGATTCAAAAAGCACCTGCAGCTCTTCCTCATAAAAAAATTGCGGGAGCCGCTCTTCTTTTTTCGGATGGTAAAGAGAGCGGAATGCCTCTTCGCTGAGTCCGAATTCACGGTTTCCATATTTGAAAAAGGAACGGATTGCTGAAATTTTCCGGGACACTGTTGGTCTCGACAATTGTTCGTCATATAATTTCGTCATATAATTGCGGGCATGCAGATATTCGACCTGCTTGAGATCATCTACACCTTCACTTTCCAAAAACAGAAAAAAACCGGCCAAATCGTATTCGTAATGATGGACGGTGTGCTCCGAGTAATTTTTTTCCAATTGGATATAGCTAATGAAAGACCGGACCATTTCATTTTTGTCCATTACATTTCCCTGCCTTTCCGCTCTGTAAATACTCCGCACATAGACGTTTTTAATTGTTACAGCACAATAATAAAAAGCCTCTAAATTATAGCAAGATTTAGAGGCTTTTATCAATTAAACTGATACCGTATTCAAATAATTTCGAATTGAGTCCAGTGCGCGGTTTGCATGCCGCTCTGCGCGCTCCTGTTTTGATCGGATGCGTTCACCAAGATCCGGGAATAATCCGAAGTTGATATTCATCGGCTGGAAATTCTCGCCGTCTGCTTCCGTGATATAACGCGCCATGCTGCCGAGCGCTGTATCTGCCGGGAAGACAACCAATTCTTCACCTAACGCCAATTTAGCAGCATTGACGCCAGCTAAAAGTCCGCTGCCCGCCGACTCGACATAGCCTTCGACTCCGGTCATTTGGCCGGCGAAGAAAATATTCGGGTTGGCTTTGAGCTGATAAGTCGGTTTCAGGACACGCGGCGAATTGATGAACGTGTTGCGGTGCATAACCCCGTAACGGACGATTTCAACATTTTCCAATCCCGGAATGAGTTTCAATACCTCTTTTTGAGGTCCCCATTTCAAGTGGGTTTGGAAGCCGACAATATTATATAGGGTTCCGGCTGCATCATCCTGGCGAAGTTGAACGACTGCATATGGACGTTCTCCGGTTTTTGGATCTTCCAGGCCGACCGGTTTCATCGGGCCGAAAGTCAACGTTTTCGCGCCTCTCGCGGCCATCACTTCAACCGGCATACAACCTTCAAAATAAATCTCTTTTTCAAATTCCTTCAAAGGCACAACTTCCGCTTCTACCAAAGCCGTGTGGAAACGAATGAATTCCTCTTCCGTCATGGGGCAGTTCAAATAAGCAGCTTCGCCTTTATCATAGCGCGATTTCAAATAGACTTTGTCCATATCGATGCTGTCTTTTTCAACGATTGGTGCTGCAGCATCATAAAAATAAAGATAATCTTCCCCTGTCAATTTGCGCACTTTCTCAGCCAGCGCAGGTGATGTCAGAGGGCCGGTCGCGATAATCGTGATGCCTTCCGGAATTTCCGTTACCTCTTCATTGATCACTTCGACAAGCGGATGGTTGCGGACTTTGTCTGTCACCGCTCCAGCAAATTCATGCCGATCCACTGCCAGCGCTCCGCCTGCAGGGACGGATGCGCCGTCAGCAGATTCGATGATGACCGAATCCATCATTCGCATTTCTTCTTTAATCACGCCGACCGCATTGGTCAGTGAGTTTGCACGCAGCGAATTGCTGCATACCAATTCTGCAAATTTGTCTGTATGGTGGGCTGGCGTTTGTTTGACCGGCCGCATTTCATATAAACGGACATTGACTCCCCGTTTGGCGATTTGCCAGGCAGCTTCACTGCCGGCGAGTCCTGCTCCGATTACATTGATGGTTTTTGTCATAATTGAACACCTCGGTTAGTTATTGTACTTCTTCCTGATAATCACAATTTACACAATTGATCTGAACGCCTTTTTTCACTTTCTTTTCCACTAGAAGTTCGCTGCATTTCGGGCACGGCCGTTCGATCGGTTTGTCCCATGATACAAACTCACATTCCGGATAGCGTTCGCATCCGTAGAATATGCGTTTTTTCTTACTCTTCCGTTCAACGATTTCGCCTTTTTTACATGTTGGACATTTCACACCCGTATGCTTGACGATGGCTTTCGTATTGCGGCATTCCGGGAAGTTGCTGCATGCCATAAACTTGCCGTAGCGGCCAAGCTTAAAGACCATTGGCGATCCGCAAAGTTCACAATCTTCACCCGCGGGTTCATCTTTGATCTGGACTTTCTCCATCTCATTTTCAGCCACTTCGATATCTTTTGCAAAGCCTTCAAAAAACTCAGAGATGATTTTCTTCCATTCGATATCGCCTTCTTCAACACTATCGAGATCGTGTTCCATTTTGGCTGTGAACTCGATGTTCAGGATATTCGGGAAAAATTCCAGCACCAGGCCGTGCACAATTTCGCCAAGCTCTGTCGGGATAAAACGCTTCGCGTCCAAAGTCACATAGCCCCGTTTTTGAATTGTATCCAGTGTAGGCGCGTAAGTGGATGGCCGGCCTATGCCCAATTCTTCCAGTGTGCGCACCAGCCGCGCTTCCGTAAATCGTGGCGGCGGCTGAGTGAAATGCTGTTTCGGATCAATTGTAACAGCTTTGACCTTATCGCCTTCCTCCATTTCCGGAAGGATGTTGTCTTTGTCTTCAGTTTTATCGTCCGTTCCTTCAACATACACTTTCATGAACCCAGGGAATTTCACCTGGGAGCCGTTGGCACGGAACACGGCTTCACCATTCTGAAGCTCTGCCATCACCGTATCAAGCACTGCCGGTGACATCTGGCTCGCGACGAAGCGGTCCCAGATCAATTTATACAATCGGTAGAGATCGCGCGACAGGATGCTCTTCAGCGATTCCGGTGTGCGCAGTACGCTGGTCGGCCGAACTGCTTCGTGGGCGTCCTGCGATTTAGAGGATTGTTTTGCCGCTGCTGATTTCGTGACAAATTCCGAACCATATTTTTCTTCAATGAATTTTATGGTATCTTGTTTGGCAGTGTCGGAAATACGGGTAGAATCCGTTCTCATATAGGTGATCAGACCGGTGATGCCTTCCTTGCCGACCGAAATACCTTCATAAAGCTGTTGAGCAAGCATCATGGTCTTTTTGGCGCGGAAGTTCAATTTCCGGGCAGCTTCCTGCTGCAGCGATGAAGTGGTGAACGAAGGAGAAGGATTTCTCTTTCGTTCCTTTTTTACGACGCGGTTCACTTTGAAGTTTTTGCCTTTCATGGTGGCCATAACCGCTTTGACATCATCTTCATTTTCAAGATTCATCTTGCCGTCGGCATTGCCGTAGAATTGCGCTTCAAATTTCTTTTTGGCTTTTTCGAATTCACCTGTAATGGACCAGTATTCTTCCGGTTCAAATACTTTGATTTCGTTTTCCCGGTCAATGACGAGGCGCAGGGCAACAGATTGTACCCGCCCGGCCGATAAGCCTTTTTTAACTTTTTTCCACAATAAAGGACTGATGCTGTAGCCGACAAGACGGTCCAAAATGCGACGTGCTTGTTGGGCATCCACCAGATCCATATCAATTTTTCGTGGTTGTTTAAATGATTCTTTTATGGCATCTTTTGTGATTTCATTGAACACAACCCGGCAATCAGAGTCCAAATCCACTCCGAGAGACTGGGCTAAATGCCACGCAATTGCTTCCCCTTCTCTGTCGGGGTCAGCCGCGAGAAAGACTTTCTTCGCTTTTTTCGCTTCTTTTTTAAGATCTTGTAAAATTGGTCCTTTTCCGCGAATCGTAATATAGCGGGGTTCAAAATTGTTTTCAACGTCCACGCCCATCTGGCTGCGGGGTAAATCACGTAAATGTCCTAAAGAAGCGCGGACTTTATACTTCTTTCCCAAATACCGTTCGATTGTTTTCGCCTTTGCGGGCGACTCCACAATCACTAAAAAATCCGACATTCCAATTCCTCCTCATAGAGGTTTCTTAAACTTTTACAAAATGTATAAATAAGAAATACCTGTGCAAAATGTATAACAGTTTATGACTGAATGCAAGGTATTTCATTTTGTTGCCTATTTCAAAACGCGAATTTCTGTGTATTCTTCGAGTACCTGAAGCCCGTTCCAGACAGGTTTTGCGCCATCAGAAATCAATTTATGAGGACCTTGTGACAGAGCTGATCCAATATCCCCAGGAACTGCGAAAACATCTTTGCCGTGTTCGAGTGCATGCTCAATCGTGCTGAGGGTGCCACTTTTCAATGCCGCTTCGGTGACAAGCACCCCTTTTACCAAGCCGCTGATGATGCGGTTTCGCATGGGGAAATTCCATCTTTTCGGCTGCATATAGGGTGGATATTCTGTAATGACGAGTTGAGTTTCTTCTATTATAATATTCAATTCACTGTTCTCTTTTGGGTAAGGATGCAAAAATCCGCTGCCGGTCACCGCTATCGTTTGTCCGCCTGATTGGATGGCTGTTTGATGAGCCATGGCATCTGCCCCTTTAGCCAAACCGCTGACAATTACAACGCCGGCTGCCACCAGCTCGGGAATGATGGCATCCATCGCTTTTTGGGAATAGAGGGATGCTTTCCTGGCTCCTATGACACCGATTCGCTCTTCATTGTGCAATAAAGCCGGATTGCCCTTAGCATACAGGATTGCAGGTGGATCGATTAATTGGAAAAGGCTTTGTGGATAATCAGGGTGGTTATAAGATATGGGGAGTATCTTATGCTTTTCATACGCTTCAGAATAGGGGGTGTTCAAGGATTTCAGATAACCGCTTTTCAGGGAGATTGCCGCTTCGGGCCTGATGCCGAGCAATTGGCTGATTTCCCAGGCCGGTCTCATTTCCAGGTATTCGAGCTGCGGATCATCAATCATTAACCGTTTGATGAGATTGAGCGGTTGGGGGTAAATATAATGCAACGCCAGTAGCCGGTGTTCAAACATTTTATCCATAAAGTTCCTCCATTCTTTGTGGATGCCTGACCGGGATGAAGTGCAACTTAATTCCTATAGTAGCTGTGTAGGCAGATTATGTAAACACCTGTTTTGCGGAATATCGATTATAAAGCATAAAAAAACGCGGAACCAGTTACGGTTCCGCGTTTTGGAGTATTAATGTGTTTTACAAGCGTCGTAAAGGCCTTTTTCTTTGATCACTTTGATCAAAGTTTCGCCAATTACTGATGGAGTGTCTGCAACTTCGATTCCAGCAGCGTTCATTGCTTTGATCTTGTCTGCAGCAGTTCCTTTACCGCCAGAAATGATCGCACCGGCGTGGCCCATGCGTTTTCCTTCTGGAGCAGTTTGACCGCCGATAAAGCCGACAACAGGTTTCGTCATATTCGCTTTAACCCATTCCGCTGCTTCTTCTTCAGCAGTTCCGCCGATTTCACCGATCATAACCACCGCATACGTATCTTCATCTTCATTGAATTCTTTCAATACGTCGATGAAGTTTGTGCCGTTGACCGGGTCTCCGCCGATACCGACTGCTGTCGATTGGCCAATTCCTTCTTCAGACAATTGGTGAGTCGCTTCATACGTCAAAGTACCTGAGCGTGAAACAACGCCGACATGTCCTTTTTTATGAATGTAGCCAGGCATGATGCCGATTTTACATTCGTCCGGTGTGATAACGCCCGGGCAGTTTGGTCCGACAAGACGTGTATTCTTGCCTTCCATATAACGCTTCACTTTTACCATATCCAATACTGGAATGTGTTCAGTGATGCAGATAGCCATATCCAACTTAGCGTCAACAGCTTCAAGAATTGCGTCAGCCGCGAAAGGAGCCGGTACGTAAA